>CBEUND010000041.1:0-19944 GCA_965544395.1 uncultured bacterium
TAATAAATCATAAAAATTATTAATAATTACTATTTTATTAAAAATATATTGATATAATTTTTGAAGATATACTATTATAATAAAGGAAAATAATGAATAATTTTAGATTATTGAAAGCTACTATTGCTCTCTCTGTGACAACATCATCACTTCTCTATGCTACCAATGGAGATACACTCATCGCAGTCGGTGCAAAAGCTAGAGGTATGGGTGGTACAGGTATCGCGATCAGTCATGGAGCAGAGTCTACATTGACCAATCCTGCTCTTATCACTTCCGTCGAAAATAATGAGATATCATTTGGTGGTACACTCTTCATGCCAGATATTAGTGCATCTATGGGGCAAGCACCTCTCTATGATAGTGATGCTGATATGAATGTCATCCCATCGGTATCAATAGTCAGTAAGTTGAATGATAATTGGTATATAGGTGTCGGTATGTGGGGGACAGCTGGTATGGGTGTAGACTATAGAAATGCTCATATGGATCCTACAGATTCAGGCAATATGCACATGGTTACCAACCTACAGTTGATGCAGTTTGGTATACCCGTTGCATATAAAAATTCTGGCTTTAGTGTCGCATTCACTCCTATACTACAGTATGGAGCATTGGATATCAACTACAATGACTTTATGGGCAATAGTAATGGAGCAGGCATCTCCCAAGATTTGGCTTTTGGGTATAGCCTCGGTGCGACTTATGATTTCGCAGAAGCAGGTGCTGAGGGCTTGACTGTCGGTGTGGTCTATAAATCTGCTATAGATATGGATTATAGTGATCAGTTATCAGTCGCTACCAAACCTTTTGTTGATTTTGGTATCTTTCCTGGTGCGATGGGAAATAATCTCCAGCAACCAGCAGAGATCGGTGTAGGTTTTGCCTATACTACAGCGGGGCATAGCTTTGCTTTTGATTATAAAAATATCCAATGGTCAGATGCCAAGGGCTATCAAGATTTTGGCTGGGTAGACCAAGATATCTATGCAGTAGGATACCAATATGCTCAAGAAAATTGGGCATTGAGATTGGGATATAACCATGCATCTCACCCAGTAGGAGAAGCACCAAGTGGTCCTCAAGTCATCCCTGCTGGTAGCTATGCGTATGCTGGTGGTAATACACTCAACCTCTTCAATCTCTTGGGATTTCCAGCGACAGCAGAGGATCACTATACTGTAGGTGGTTCATATCTATTATCTAGCGGTATCGCACTTGATTTAGCCTATGTGTATGCTCCAAAGACTACTACCACTATGAGTACAATAGTAGGGCTCAATCCATCTACAGGAGATCTCTATACGGGTGCATCTACCGTAGAGCATACAGAGTCTAGCTTGACTTTCCAACTTACATATAAATTTTAGAGTTATATCTCAACCCTAGGTAGGGTATCCTACCTATATTACCACTGCAATACAATCTTAGTGCCTCTATTGAGTTGTGAATCAACTTCTATAGAGACATCATACTCATCAAGAATCTTTTTGACGATACTCAAACCAATTCCAAAACCACCTTCACTGCTATTAAATCGCATGTACCTATCAAAGATAAATGGTATCTTCTCCTCTTCAATGCCTATACCACTATCGGCTATGATGAACAAACCTTCTGTCAAGATGATATTGATAGTACCACCTCTTTTGTTATATTTGATAGCATTTGAGATGAGATTGTCTATGACTCTTATCAGCTTCTTTCTATCTATAAAAAACTCTTCATCTCTGAGATGAGAACTTATAGTGATCTTTTTAGAGAGTGAAAGTGTTTTGAAATATTCGATCCTCTCTTCTATGATTTTTTTTATATTCAAGACTTTATCTTGGCTACTGCTTGTATGCTCTAGTGTGAGATAGGTCAAATCCTCATAGAGGACAGAGACAGTTTTGGCTGCAATGGCAATACGATCTAACTTTTTTATATTTTTTTCTGTCATGATATCTCTATCCATCATCTCAATATTTGCAAGTATAGCACTCAGTGGTGTATTGAGTTCATGTGTGGCATCTTTGATAAAGCGATCAAGTAAAAGAATAGAGTCACGCATAGGTTTTAAGAAGAGTTTGGCAAGAAGAAAACTAAACATAAAGAGAATTAAAAATCCACTCAATCCATAAATAGAAATATTTTTGAGTGTATCTCTATACCACTTTGTATCACTATCAACCTCTATGATGAGATATTTTGCTCCAAGATAATAGTTGTCTAATCTCTTTATAAAATGTATTTTGTCACCTATTTGATAGATATCTTCTTCTAAGTTGCGTGGTTTATATTTGAGGAGAGAGAAGATCTCTACCCCTTCGAGATCGTATATAGCACTCTTGAAACGATCATCTCTAGGATATATCTCTCTATCCTCGATATAGTGATGCAGTATTTTGAGCCTTTTTATCTGATCATAAGCATAGGTGGAGAGTTTAGTTTTTTGGTTTGAAAACATCAACTTTTCTTGATTTTGGTAATAAAAGAGAGAGAGGAGTGTCAAGAGTAATACAACAAGCAGTAAGTAGAGTGTCAAAAATCTTAAGAGAGATTTTTTTTCACTCTTCAGTAGTGAATTTGTAGCCTTGCTTTTTAATGCTAACAATTCTATCCTTGCCTATAATCTTGCGAAGATTTTTGATATATGTCCTAAGAGATGTATCACTAGGCTCCTCATTATAATCCCAAATATGCATATATATGCGTTCGTGAGAGAGTACTTCATCTATAGATTTCACAAAAAGCTTGAGTAGTTTTGACTCTTTGTTTCCTAAAGATATCGGTTTGTCATTTACCAAAAGTTCATTGGCGTTGATATCATATTTACTCGTGTTACTTATCGTAATATAGTGCTTCTCTTCATGATAAAAACTTCGCTTGAGTAGAGTCTCTACGCGTATCAAAAGCTCTCGTAGCACAAACGGCTTGCGTATATAATCATCACAACCAGAGTGATAACCTCGTTCCAAATCATCAACACTATTGAGTGAAGTGATAAATATAGCAGGAGCAGTGACACCACTAGCTCTCGCATTTTGCAAAAGATCAAATCCATTTACTCCAGGGGTATTGATATCCAAAAGGAGAAGATCAAACTTACTCTCATAGAGTCTCTCTTCTGCTTCATTTCCATCATATACAGAGGTGATTTCATGCCCTTCATCTTCAAGAAATTCACTGACAGTTTCGTTGAGATTTGCATCATCTTCAAGGAGTAATATTTTACTTTTCAATATATTTTACCTTTTCAACCTCTCTGTTGGTTGATCCAGTTTTGTATTCTTTGGGAACTCAATGCACCACTGACTCTATCGACTTCTACACCATTTTTGAAGAGAACCATAGTAGGAATACTCTGTATTTGATATTGACCTCCTAGTTGCGGTTGCTCTTCTGTATTGACTTTGATAAACTGTGCTTTGAGTGCCATAGCTTGCGATGCCTCTTCAAATGCAGGAGCCATCATACGACAAGGACCACACCAAGGTGCCCAAAAATCAACAACTACAGGCAGATCACTATTGGCTACAAAATGTCCAAAACTACTACTATCTACTAAGGCAGGCTTACTATCTAAAAGAGATGCTTTACAGCTTCCACAATTTGCTTTGGTATAACTCTCTTTTTTTGGTATACGGTTTACTTTTTGACAGTGTGGACAGACTACATTGATACTCATGACTTTTCTCCTTTGGTAATAAAATAGATTATAACATATTATTGACAGATTTTTATTATAATTGGGATACTATTGTATCAAAAAAGGCGGATATTTTGAGTAAAAAAAGATTGATCATTGGTGGTGGGTGTTTTTGGTGTTTGGAGGCTTTATTTGAGAGACTCAAGGGTGTGAGTGATGTAGTGAGTGGTTATGCGAATGGAGAGATGCAAAACCCTGACTACCGTTCTGTCTGTAGTGGTGCTACAGGGCATGCAGAGGTTGTAGAGATAATATATGATGAGGGTATCATCTCTCTTGATGTGTTGTTGGATATCTTTTTTGTTATGCATGATCCCACCACACTCAATCGTCAAGGAGCAGATGTAGGGACACAATATAGATCGACAATACTTTATGAAGATGATGAGACAAAAGAGCTTGCCTTTGCAGCCAAACAGAGAGCTCAAGCCAACTACAAAGATCAAATAGTGACAACCATAGAGCCACTAGAGAGCTACTATGAAGCAGAATCGTATCATCAAGATTACTACAGACTCAACATGACACAGGGCTATTGTATGGCAGTCATCAGCCCGAAAGTAGCAAAACTTATGGAGAAATATTCAGAAAAAATAGATATGTAATTAGAAGTAGAGTAGATATTTATCATAATTTAAAAAGCATATATTATGTTTTTTTATATTATAATAGATAAAAATCGGTGCTTAATTATGATAAAAAAGATACTCATATCTCTATTTATATACATGACTATACTGCATGCAACACTACCTACACAAAATAATGTCTCCAAACTCTATGTAGCGACATTCAATCGTGCTCCTGATGCAGCGGGATTGAATTTTTGGATTTTTGATTCGGGATTTCCTTTAGAAGATATCGCAAGAAGTTTTTTTGATCAGCCTGAGACTAGAGCATTGTATCCTGATGGTACCACAACTCTCTCTTTTATACGATCTATCTATAGTAATCTCTTCAATCGTGAACCAGATGCCGAGGGTCAAGCCTATTGGGTCGATGCTTTAGACACGGGTAAAGTATCGAAGTCAGTCTTTATACTTGCGGTAGTCAATGGTGCATTAGGTAACGATGCAGAGATACTTAATAACAAAACACTTGTAGGACTCACTTATGCTCTCAAGGGACTTGATGATATCAATTTGGCAAGAGCAGTGATGAAAAATGTCAACGCATCTATCGTAAGTGTCAGTAATGCTATGGATATGATGAATGGTACAGATGTGACTTATACTATGGATACCACAGATACTACAACGACACAAACAAGTAGTCAAGCGACTCAGCCAATTGCAACAGATAATGGGATTACAGAAGAAGATACACAAAATACATCACAATCAAATACACAGAGTAGTAATAAAGAAAACTTAGATACAGATCAAGATTATCTCTCTTTTTGGAAATCTATCGTACATGATCTCAATCTTGGAAGTACTTATAGTGCTCCTAGTCTCCTCTACTATATAGAACCCAATACCTCTACCTGTAACAAAGGTTCACTAAGTAATGAAGCAAAAGAGAGAGCATTACAAGTGACAAATGCTATCAGAGATCTTCATGGTCTTGCTCCATTTGAGTACAACCATGATTTTGATGCTCAAGTACAAGCAGCTTCACTCATAATGAAAGCCAATAATAAGATAGATCATATGCCAGCATCTACCTCTAAGTGTTATACTCAAGAGGGATATGATGCAAGTAGTACAAGCGATCTCTCTTTGTCACATAGGATTGTAGATCCAGCTAAAGATATAGCTACTTGGGTAGATGATGCTACCAATGCCTCTGTAGTCTCAGCAGTAGGTCATAGAAGATGGATACTCAATCCATTTGGTAAATACACATCCTATGGTCAAATAGATGGCTTTAGTACACTGAAAGTTGTTGGTTTTAATGATGCTTCTGCTAATGATGTAAATGTTGAGTATGTAGCATTCCCCTACAAAAGATACCCTTATATCCTCATCAGCAACAGCTCTCCTTGGTCATTTTCTATCGTAGAAGATAGAGATGATCTCTATGCAAATACCCATGACTACTTCTCCAATGCTACCGTGATTGTACGCGAAAAAGAGAGCGGTAAATCTCTCACTATTTCAAAATTATATCATGACTCTATCGCGTATGGTGTGCCAAACATACTCACTTGGAGTGTCTCTGGATGGCAAAAAGATACACTCTATGAAGTCACTATATCCAATGTAAATATGCAATCTAGTAATAAAAGTACTTTTACTTATGATGTCTTTATCGACTATACAGCTTTACAATAACTATTGGGAATAGATTAAGTTTGCTTCGTTACAATGGGGAAAATTAAATGAAGGAAATATATATTATGGCAATCAAAAAAGAGAATTGTGTCGCAGCAATTGAATATGAAGTAAAAGAAGCTGGTACGACAGAGATCGTAGACTCGAATAAAGGTGCTGATCCATTAGAGTTTATTATGGGTATAGGTCAAATCATTCCAGGTCTTGAAGAAGCATTGGTTGGTATGGATAAAGGTGAGAGTAGCGATATCTTGGTAAGTGCAGCAGATGCATATGGTGAGATACAACCTGATGCGATGCAAGAAGTTCCTAGAGATCAGTTTGAGGGTATCGAACTTGAAGAAGGCATGATGCTCTATGGTCAAGGAGAGCAGGGACAGACAGTACAAGTAGTTGTCAAATCATTTAATGATGAGAATGTAACTATCGATTACAATCACCCATTGGCTGGAAAAGATTTGATGTTTTCTGTTGTAGTGCTAGATGCTAGAGATGCTACAGCCCAAGAGGTCGCTACAGGACAAATAGGTGGTGGTGGTGATGCTGGTCACTGTGGAAGTGGAAACTGTGGTTGTGGAGCTTAATTTAGGAAAGTTTTTTATACTACACTAGTACTCTAAAAAAGGGGGGGATTTGCTCCCCCATCTATGCTTTCATTGCTTCCATTTTCATAACAATTTAGGAAAAACACATGCTTGATATTATTGTACTTACGATCTTTATCGCTACAATCAGCAACCTTATATTGGCACGACTTCATATCCCTACTATTATAGGCTATATAGCTACAGGTGTGATGATCACATATTTTTTCCAGCTTGGAGAAGCTTCTCACAACAAAGAGTTGGAGACAGTTGCAGAGTTTGGTATCGTATTTTTGATGTTTACCATAGGTTTGGAGTTTTCGATACAGCACCTTATAAAAATGCGAAAAGAGGTATTTTTATATGGTGGTCTGCAAGTTGGATTGAGTATGTTTCTCTTTTACCTGATAGGTCATTATCTCTTTAATATATCTGTCAAAGAGTCACTTATAGTTGCATCTGCATTGGCTCTCTCTTCGACAGCCATAGTACTCAAGATACTCAACAGCAACAGAGGAATTATTAGAGAATATGGGAGAAGATCACTAGGTATTTTGATATTCCAAGATATCATGGTCATACCAATCCTTTTGATGATCTCTATCTTCTCTACAAAAAATAGCTCCTTAAGTAGTGTATTGATGACTACATTTATGGATGCTATGATTCTCTTTATTATATTATGGATTTTTGGTAAATATATATTGGATCCATTTTTGAGTGAAGTAGTCAAAAGCAATCTTGATGAAGTCTTTATTGCTTCTATTTTACTCGTGGTCGTGGGTGCATCTGTTTTGGCACATAACTTGGGCTTTTCATATTCACTTGGTGCTTTTATTGCAGGTATGATTATATCTGAGACACGATACAAACACCAAGCTGAGGCAGATTTAATCCCTTTTAGAGATCTACTTCTGGGAGTCTTCTTCATATCAGTTGGTATGCAGATAGATTTCCAAATTGCTACTGAGAATAGCATGATGATATTAGGTCTCTTTCTCCTCTTCACAGCTCTCAAGATGGGTGTTATCTATTCACTTTTGCGTATCAGTACCACAAAGAGGGTGGCACTCAAAACATCCATCGCTCTTTTTCAATTGGGTGAATTTGGTCTAGTGATCTTCGGATTGGCAAATGGTCATCATCTCATAGATCCAAAGATATCACAGATTTTGACAGTCACAATCATACTCTCTATGATCATAACACCTTTTGTGTTGAGAGAGCTTTCTCGAATTGCAGATATGATATTGGGTCAGGAGTTATCCACAGAGTGTACGATTAGAGAAAATAGTGACCTCAAAGATCACATTATTGTCTTGGGATATGGTATGCTTGGTCGCAAAGTATGCCATAAGCTTGACAATAGAGGTGTCAAGTATATAGCTATAGAGAACAACTACGAAAATGTCAAGGAGGGACAAAAAGAGGGAAAGCCAGTCATCTTTGGTAATGCAGGTCAAAAGAGTATACTAGAGTCTGTCAATATACACCAAGCTTCAGTCATCATAGTCTCTATGGGCAACAGTGATAGATTGCATTTGGTGGGTGATATCCTACTCAAAGTAGCTCCCAAAGCAAGAGTGGTCATCCAAGTAAGTCGTTTTCAAGAGAGAGATATGCTTCAAGAAGAGTTTCCATCTTATGAGATAGTGGTGGGAGTAGAGCAGATGGCAGAGGGAATGGTGCAAGCTGTGCTAGAGTGTAAGTTAAATCAATCATAATTTAGATAAAATATCATTAATAATTTTAAGGAGCATTACATGTCAGTAAAATGTGCATTTTTATTCCCTGGACAGGGATCACAAGCTGTAGGAATGGGTCAAGATTTTTTCAACAATAGTGATATAGCTAAGGAGATGATAACATTAGCTTCAGTTAGAACTGGCATAGACTTTGAAAAGCTTCTATTTGAAGAGAATGCGGATCTTGAGAAGACGCAGTTTACACAGCCAGCGATACTCCTTGTGAGTACTATCGCGTATAAACTTTTTGAAAATGAGATGGCTATCAAACCACTGTATGCACTTGGTCACTCACTAGGAGAATTTTCTGCATTGACAAGTGTAGGGGCATTGGATCCTATAGATGCTGTAGAGCTTGTCAACCTACGAGGAGAGCTTATGACCAAAGCATGCGAAGGTCAAGATGTAGGTATGATGGTTTCTCTTGGTCTACGCGATGATGTTGTCGAAGAGATATGCTCCACCCAAAGAGAGCAGGGCTTGCGTGTATGGCCAGTCAACTACAATGCAGAGGGGCAGATAGTCATAGCTGGTATCAAATCAGACCTTGTCATACTAGAGCCTATCTTGAAAGAGGCAAAAGCAAGAAGAGCCATGCTCCTCAATATGTCTGTAGCGAGTCACTGTCCACTCTTGCAGAGTGCTACAGCTCCACTTGCTGAAAAACTCAATGAGATGATACGAGATGAGTTTATAGCTCCAGTGATTTCAAATGTGACTGCCCAGAAGTATGATACAAAAGCACAAGCCCTAGAGCTACTTCCAAAGCAGCTTATATCTCCAGTCCTCTACAAACAATCGATTGCTAAGTTTGATGATGCAGTAGAGTGCTATATAGAGTTTGGGCATGGTGGTGTATTGAAGGGACTCAATAGAAGAGCGACAAAAAAACCTCACTTTGTTGTATCTGATATGCAATCTCTTGCAGTGGCTATCGAAGATTTAGGGAAGATATAGATTTAGAATATTTAGATAATTTTATCTATTTATAGGGATTAAGACGATTTGATGACATTTAGGGTGTACCATTATAATTAATAATTTTTTTAAGATTATTAATTATAAGAGCTTAAATGGTTATACGGGAGAGAGAGATGGATGATTTTACGATAGAGATAGTAGAGACAAAAGCAAATATCAATAGTGCCAAGATACGAGTGATTGGTGTTGGTGGTGGTGGTGGTAACATGATAGATCATATGTTGTCAATAGGTACCAAAGGTATTGACATGATGGTGAGCAATACAGATGCACAGGCACTCCTCTCGTCGCAAGCCTTGACAAAGATACAATTGGGTGTCAGTACAACAAGAGGATTGGGTGCTGGCATGATACCGATGATAGGTCGTGAATCTGCTTTAGAAAATTTCGATGAACTCAAAGAGCATTTAGAGGGTTCTGATATAGTATTCATCTCCGCTGGACTTGGAGGTGGTACAGGAACTGGTGCAGCCCCCATTATCGCCCAAGCAGCCAAAGAGGTAGGTGCTTTGACAGTTGCTGTTGTGACTACTCCTTTTAAGTTTGAGGGAAAAAAGCGAACGAAGCTAGCAAAAGCTGGATTGGAGGAACTCAAGGAGGAGAGTGATTGTGTGATTGTCATTCCCAATGAGAAGCTTCTCTCTATCGTTGAAAAAAACCTTGGGTTGAAAGAGAGTTTCAAACTAGTAGATAATATTTTGTCTCAAGCTGTGAGTGGTATATCGAACCTCATTATATCTCATGGAGAAAATGATATCAACCTTGACTTCGCCGATGTGAAAACGACTATGGATTATAAAGGTCTTGCATTGATAGGCACAGGATATAGTGATAGTGGTACAAATGCTGCCTATGATGCCGCTCTCATAGCTGTAGACTCTCCACTTCTTGATGATTTGACTATAGATGGGGCTATGGGCATCTTAGTGCATTTTGATATCAATCCTGACTATCCTATACTTGGTATCTCTGCTGCTATGGATATGATCGAAGATCGTGCCAATGAAGATGCTAATGTGATATTTGGTACGAGTACAAATCAAGATATGAGCATAGAAGAGGTGAAGATCACTATTATTGCTACAGGTTTTGAGAAGGAGAAAGAGGAGATTACCAGTGTCAATCCTATCAAAAAACCCAAAGTGAGAGAGTCCTATGATACAACAACAGACTCAAGAGTATTTGATGATAAAAAAGTAGTAGGTTTAGATATCCCATCCTATTATCGCATAAAGTAGCTAGAAATAGTGAAAATAACTCTATGCTAAGCTTTTGTTCTCACACAGTTTCTACCATCTTTTTTCGAGATATAGAGAGCTTCGTCTGCTGCCTTGATCAGATCTTCATAGTCATCTATGTGATTATCCAGAGATGCAACCCCAACACTAATGCTAGAGTCCCATATATCTAGGTCGAGATCATTTACTTTCACTCTAGTAATTTCAGCAATCTTCATCGCATCATCGAGCGGTGTATTTGGGCAAATGACTAAAAACTCATCACCACCCAAGCGACATACTTTATGATGATCCCTGAAAGTATCTACAAGTATCTTCGAGAGTATTATCAGTACATCATCACCAGCATCATGACCATGCGTATCATTGACCTCTTTAAAGTGATCTGCATCTATCATTATACATGAAAAAGCTCTCTTATTCTCTTTTGAATCATTAAAATATTTTTCGAGTAAGATCATGGAATGTCGTCGATTTGGTAAAGAGGTCAAGGCATCAGTCAAAGAGAGAAGTTCCAAATCCTTGTTTGCTTCATAGAGTTCTTTTGTTCGTTCTTTGACTTTTTCTTCTAGTGAAAGATTCAAACTTTGCAACTCTTTGTTGCGTAGTGATACTTGCTTGAAGAGTACATTGAGAGCAGAGAGTAGAGCTTCAGTAGTTTTGTCTCTCTGTAGTAGATTGGATTTGTAGGCATTTTGTGGGGTTTTTCCAGATTTGATCTCTCTCATCTGCTCTGCCATGACTTGATCCATCCCTAGAATATGAAATGCCAACCAATTGATGAGGTATTCCAATAGATGTCTACTTCCCTCAAGATTTTGTGTAGAGATATGTGAATACAAGGAGTTTACTTCGTCTACAAAGTGTTGATGCTCTTGTCTATGCTCTTTGAAATGGTGATTATCAATATCCGCATCTATCATGCATCTCTCTTCATCTTCAAAATGGTAGACCGTATAATCTACCAACTCATTAAAGAGGGTCTCGATATCGTGATAAACAATAGTATCTTTCGAGAGTAGGTTACTAAAATTATTGATGATCTCTACAAGCTTATAGTGTTGCTCATCTACACTTTCGATACCTGTCTTATAGTAGTCTGCCCAGTGAAATGATTCCATAATTTGACTCTTTCTATAATAAAATAAATTACTTATTTAATAGTACCTAAAAATTATTTTAATATAAATAAAAAGAGTGGATTTTATAAATGTAGTGGTGGGTCCTCGGGGACTCGAACCCCGGACCACTCGGTTATGAGCCGAGTGCTCTAACCAGCTGAGCTAAAGACCCACTCTGATCAAAACTTAAGACTTTAACTCTATAACTTTTGAACCGAAATTATACTATATTTAGCTTAAAATAAAGTTAAATATAGTATAAATATTTTTTCTTTCAATATCTATGCTTTACTTGGAGGCATTGATACTTTGGAGTCAGGATTATACACAAAAAAGCTTTTAAAAGCAAGAAAATTCTGTAAAATACCAAAAATTACTGCAAATATAATAAAAGATGTCCCACCATGACTAAACATAGGCAGTGGAACCCCCACAACAGGAGCCAAACCTATGATCATGTAGATATTGACACCCATGTAGATAAATATCAAAAAAGCAAGCCCTGAGGCAAAAGTCTTGACTAGATAATCGGTACTATTCCATATAGCGATAAGTATAAGATGAAGAATCAAAATGACATAGAGAGAGATAACTGTCATCATACCCACAAATCCAAAGCGTTCTCCAAGATAAGCAAAAATAAAGTCGCTTGAAGAGATAGGCAAAAACTTCAAATGAGTCTGGGTTGCTTCATCCTTCTCTTTACCATGAACACCGCCTGAACCGATAGCAATCAGTGCTTGCTGTACATGATAGCTAGGTTTACCCATGAAGTCTGAAATACGCTTCTTTTGGTACGGATGCAATTGTGAATAGAGTAGAGGTGCACTAAGTCCTACAGTGATAACGATAGCGATCCATATTTTCCAGTTGACTCCTATCATATAGAGTATGCCATAGCCAGTAATGAGCAAGACAAGAGCTGTACCCAAGTCAGGCTCTTTTGCTATCAGAAGAAAAGGTATCAATATGACAATGGAGAGAGAGATAAATCGTACCATGCCGTAGCCATTCTCTGGAGGTGGTCTTTTGCTGATCATATAGGCAAGCATCATGATCACGCTCACTTTGATAAACTCTGAAGGCTGTATAGTCAAGCCTACACCTGGTATCTCTATCCATCTTTGAGCACCCAATATAGTCTTCCCAAAGGCTTCGACTGCAATCAAGAGTAAGAGATTGAAGGTATAAAAGAGAGGGACTATCCACCAAAGTATTTTTCTCCATGGAATAAAAGCTGAGATGAGAAATGCCACAGCACCTACACCATAATAAAGCATCTGCTTATTGAAGAGTGTAGGGCTGATCTCATATATAAGCGTAGAGGAGATGACTAAGAGAGGCATAATCTGTAAAATAAGTAAATAATTAAAATATTTGAATATCTGTCTATCATATGTAAGCCAACGGTTCATACATGACCTTCTTTTTTGGGTATTATATCAAAGAGTCTATCATGATAACCAAAAAGGAGCATAGTTTGCATAGTTTTTATAGATTTGATACCCTTTCTTTGGAGAGAGCTACTCTTATACATGCTATTACTCAGCGAGATACACGCAGAGATTATGATGGAAGTATGGCTCTTCATACAGGAGAAAAATGCTCCTCGATTGTAGCAAATCGTTGGAGAGTTGCCCATGAGATCATCGCAGAGGAGGATCTCTCTTCTTATCTATTTGTCGTGGCCAACCAAACACATAGTGACCATATCAAAATAATCACAAAAAAAGAGATGCTAGGTTGGGAGAGTATGGAGAGTGCTGTAGAGGATTGTGATGCTTTGATCACGGATCTTCCTAGAGTTGTATTGAATATATTAACTGCAGACTGTGTCCCAATACTCCTCTATGATCCTCATAAAAAAGTTGTAGCAGCTATCCATGCAGGATGGAGAGGAAGTCATATGAAAATCGTCGAAAAGTCTATCTCCATGATGCAGAGTCACTTTGGTTCATCTGCATCTGATATATTGGCAGGTATAGGTCCTGCGATAGGGAAGTGCTGTTATGAAGTGGATAGAGATGTAGCCAAACACTTTGATGCCTATCCTCAAGCTTTGGAGCAAAAAGCTGAAAAATATATGCTAGATCTTATAGAGATCAACAAAACACAGCTTATTGCTTCAGGTCTAAAAGAGCAACATATCGAGAGAAGTGGCATCTGTACCTCTTGTCAAGTAGAGCGATATTTCTCTTATCGAAAAGAGTTGGGGTGTAGCGGAAGGTTTATGAGTATGATAGGATTGAAATAAAACTATTAGTTTCTCTTCGATTTTGAAAGTACCTTTTGGAATTCCTTTGTCTCTATAAGTTTCTCTATTGAGTTCTAAGTTGTACAAGGAGAATAGCGTGCTATTTTATTCTTGATCAAATATGTTATAAAAGTTCACTTAATTTTATTAAATTAATGATACATTGTAGCAATAATGGCATATGAAGCGAAGAACATCAAATGCGATACACCCTCGAAGTAGTTCGTCTCTCCATTGTCTGTTGTTTTCCATGCGAGTATGATAGTGAGGATCAATGCACCAATTTGAAATGCATTAAAATCAAGCGTGAGGTAGATATCATTGGCATAGGCAAGTCCCATGAGTGTAGGCACTGTCAAAAGTATAGAGACAGTAGAGGCTCCCATAGCGATATTGACTACTCTTTGCATCTCATCATTTTGGGCTGCTTTGATAGCAGTGAGTATCTCTGGTGCGACCGCGATGATAGCGATAATGAGCCCTGCAAAACCTGCCGATATACCCAAGTCATCAGCCACTTGCATGCCATCTTTGGCAAATATCTCTGCAAATACACCGATGAAAAATATTAAGGCAAATATGATGATAAAATTGTAGAGATTGTTCATGCTATCAAAGAGATAATCATCCTCATTCTTTTGATCCTCGTGTCCACTATTATTGATCTCTTCACGATGTTTTTTGATTTGAAATATTCTACTTTTTGCTTCAATCTTAAAGAAGTGTTGATGTGTTTTTGTCTGAAAGATAAAGATAGAGACATAAAAAGATATCAGAGTAATAGCTATCAATACAGATGCTTCAAAGAGTTGCCCCCCTTGGCTATCTGTATAGTTGATAATACTTGGTACAAGTAGAGCAGAAGATGCTACAAGTAGTATAGTAGTGTAAGTGCTAGATGTATCTTCATTATGTTTTTGCTCTTCAAATCCTAATCCACCGACAAAGACAGCGATACCCAAAAGGACATTCATATCTACTATCACAGCAGATATGATACCCCCTTTGACTGTGTCAAGTGCTTGGGGTGAGTGTGTAGATTCTAATATAATCATAAAGAGTAAAATTATCTCCACAATGACAGCAGAGAAAGTCAATACAAAACTAGCATATGGCTCTTCTATCCGCTCTGCAAGTATCTCTGCGATTTCAGCTACAGTCACAGAGAAAGCTCCTATAGCAAGTGCAGCTGAGATCACCGCTGCGTATGGCATACCCATGTTATGAAAGATATAGGTAGTGATACCTACTACAAAGCCTAATAGAATATCAAGATAGTTAGCAAAAAAGTTTGGAAGGTCAAAGATACTTCGTTTGTGGGAGGGGGGTTTGGAATCCAACAATATACTCCTAAGTTTTAGTGAAGAGATAGTAACATAAGAAACTTAATCAACCCTAAGGAGTGCCTTTGAAGTGTCTAATTTGCGATGGATATTGTAATGCGTTCGTAGACAATAGATTAAATATCAACTATTATGAGTGTAGTGAGTGCCAGTTTATCATGAAATCTATCGAAAACTTTAGTGATTTTTCTGAACAAAAAGAGCGTTATAATCTCCACAATAATCATGAAGAGGATAGAGGATACCAAGCATATTTTCAGAGATTTATTGATTTTTTGGAGCTAGAGGATAGAGAGAGTGTAGAACAAGCCTTAGATTTTGGTTGTGGTGCTACTCTGCTACTCTCCAAAATGTTACAAAACCATCATATGATTTGTGATACTTATGACCCTATATATCATCCAAATGAGGCATACAAAGAGAGATCATACGACCTTATAACTTCGGTAGA
This sequence comes from uncultured bacterium, assembly GCA_965544395.1. Classification (GTDB taxonomy): domain Bacteria; phylum Campylobacterota; class Campylobacteria; order Campylobacterales; family Sulfurovaceae; genus SZUA-451. The sequence goes on from CBEUND010000041.1 coordinate 15,685, forward strand.
AGTCTTTGAGCATCTCCATAATCCCAAGAGTATATTTGCCCACCTTCTCCAAAGACTCAATAGTAGGGGCTATCTTGCTCTACAGACAGCACTGCATCCCAACGATAGAGAAGCATTTCTCAAATGGTACTATAGACTTGACCCTACGCATGTAATATTCTTCTCATTGCATACATTTGAAGTATTAGCAGATATGTTTGCTCTTGAGATTATCAAAAGTGACAATAAGAGCAAAATACTTTTTCAAAAGTAATCTTTTGAATGGTTATCATTTCTGTGCTACTGCCTTGAGATGCTCTGCAAAAATTTCAGGCTTGATAAATCCTGTGAGTGTACTCTCTCTCAAATAGTTATTGTTTGTATCAAAAAAGATGATATTTGGTGTACCAAAGAGTTCATATTTAGCTAATATCTCTTTGTCAGCTTTGGTATTATTAGTCAAATCTATCTTGATAAAAGTGAAGTTTTTGAGCTCTTCTTGCACTTTTGGGTCGGGAAAGGTAAACTCTTCTAACTCTTTGCATGCGGTACAAGACTCTTTGCCAAAATCCACGACGACAGGTTTGTTGGATGCTGCAACCTCTTTGAGTAGTCTTGCTATAGTGTAACCTTTGTGATTTGCAGTATCTTTTGGGATTGCAGAGCTTACTGCTACACCTGAAGTGGTTACAAATGGTGCTAATGGTCTCAATAGAGATGTAGCACCACTCACTCCTCCAACAAAGAGCATGCTCCCATAGATCAAAGATAAGATAGCAAAAAGTTTGCCCAAATAGCTAGCAAAACTCTCTGTATTTTTTCCATCAAAAAGCCCTAGATAGAGTGCCGTACCAATAAAGAGCATAGCCCATAGTACGAGTGTCACACTATCAGGCAAAATTCGTGCAAGCATAAAGATAGCAAGAGCTAACATCATAATACCAAAGACTTGTGAAACTCTACTCATCCATCCCCCTGGTTTTGGCATAAATTTACCAGCACCTATACCGACAAGCAGTAGAGGCATACCCATACCCATACTCATCACAAAGAGAGCTGTACCACCCAAAAGAGCATCACCAGTATGTGAGATAAAGAGTATCGCCCCACCTAGAGGAGGAGCAACACACGGTCCTACTATCAATGCAGAGAGTAGACCCATAATAGCTGTGCCAAGTATCCCTTTGCCTTGTGCATCATCACTCACTTTTGTGAGTTTGCTCTGTATCGAGGCTGGCAATCCTATCTCATAATAGCCGAAGAGTGAAAAAGCCAATGCTACAAATATAGCGGCAAAGATTGTCAATACCCAAGGGTTTTGCATAGCACTCTGTATATCAGCACCCAAAAGCCCTGCTACCAATCCTACTACTGTATAAGTAACCGCCATAGAGAGTACATAAATCAGTGATGTAAAAAAAGCTTGCCCTGTAGTCGTCTTGCCCTCGCTTGATTGAGAGACGATGATAGATGAGAGTATAGGTATCATAGGAAAGACACAAGGAGTCAAAGCGAGTAGAAGCCCAAATATAAAAAAGAGCAAAACAATAAAAATCGAATTTTCACTACCAAGAACATCAGCTATCTTGGCACTGTTGCTCTCTTCTGTGAGTGAGCCTATCTTATCGAAGACCCCTGCATCCGTTGTAGAGTTGCTACTTGTTGCGGTGACTACCTCTGCATCTTTATTGCTTTTGAGTTGCGTTGTTTGTGCAGAAGCTACAGTAGCTCTATTCGCACTAGCTACAAAATCAAAACTCCTCTTTTGCGGTTGGTAGCAGATACCACTATCAGAGCAACCCTCAAACTCTATAGAGAGAGTATACGACCCCTCTACTTGCGACTCTATGAGTTTTGTAGGGATATCTATCACAATTTGACCATAGAGGACTTTTTCTCCATCCAATACTACAGGAGTAGGTCTCTTTAAGCCTTTGAGTTCAAATTGTTTGGGTTGTGTGACATTGAAGTGGAGTGATTTACTATATATATGTATCTTATCACCTAGAGTTATAGTTGCATGAATATTTTCACTATTTTTGACTGCTGTGACATTAAATGCTTCCTCTGGCTTCAGAAATTTCTGCTGCGTAGCAAATGAACCAAAACCAGCACCAAAAAGAAAGGCACTCAGTAAGAGAAAAGTTTTTATAATATTTAACATAGGATTTTATCCTTAAAATTATTTTACAGAGAATTATAATAGAGTTGCGTGTATACTCTGTGTATTCACATCCTTGCTAGAGCTAAGTCACTATATAACTTGAGCAAGAGATTTAACAGTGATACTATAACAAATATTTGTAAATGTAGAGTTAATAACAAAAAGGTAAAAAAATGACAAATAGATTGCAAGATGAATACTCCCCATATCTCCAACAGCACGCCCAAAATCCAGTGGATTGGTACCCATGGGGGCAAGAGGCTTTCTCCAAAGCAAAGCAAGAGAACAAAGCGATATTTCTCTCTATAGGATATAGTAGCTGCCACTGGTGTCATGTCATGGAGCGAGAGTCATTTGAAGATGTAAATATAGCAAAGATACTCAATGACAACTTTGTATCTATCAAGGTAGATAGAGAGGAGCGACCAGATATAGACAAACATTTTCAAGATGTTTATCAACTCATGAATGGTCGCCCTGGGGGGTGGCCCACTTCACTCTTCTTGACTGATGAGCTCAAGCCATTTTATGCGGCGACTTATATCCCACCAGAGCCTCGATATGGGATGATGGCATTTGGTGAACTGCTAGAGACGATAGCAATCAAATACCAAAGCGACAAAGCGACTCTTGTAGAAAAAGCCGATGAGATGCTTGGATTTCTTCATCCCAAAAAAGAGAAGATAGAAGCAACGAAACTGGATAGATCTATCATCAAACGCTTTGAAGAGCAGTCGCAACAACTCTTTGACAAGGGTGCTGGTGGATTTGGCAAAGCTCCGAAGTTCCCACAAGCCTCTACGCTCTCACTGCTTCTTGATACTTATCGCTTGACAAACAACAAAGAGAGTTTGGCGATGGTAGAGCATACGCTCCAATCCATGTGTAGGGGTGGCTTCTACGACTTGGTAGATGGTGGCTTCTGTCGCTATAGTACTGATGATAGTTGGCTTGTCCCACACTTCGAGAAGATGTCCTATGACAATGCTTTGTTGAGTGAACTCTTTCTCAAAACATATCATATCACTGGAGATGACTTCTATAAGAGTATTGCATTTGAGACGATCGACTTCATGTGCTCCAAAATGAGTGAAGAGCATCTCTTCTACTCTGCAAGTGATGCCGATACAGAGGGAAAAGAGGGCAAATATTTCGTCTATGAGTATCAAGAAGTTATCGAAGCATTGACTCAAGCTAATATACCAAGCGAGCAACACAAAGCATTGGCAAAAGCTATGAGTATCACACCCCTAGGCAACTTTGAGGGCAAAAACATAGTCAGAGTCCAAGAGAGCAAAAATCGAGATATCCCATACTATGATCAAGCTATAGAGGCTCTAAAAAAGCTTAGAGAAGAGAGACTCTACCCCTTTATAGACAAAAAGGTGCAAGTCTCTTGGAATGCAATGATGATCAAGACACTCTTCAAAGCGAGCCGTATAGATGATAACTATCTCTCTTTTGCGATCAACTCTCTTGATGCACTTTTGGAGAGTATGTATAGAGATGAAGAGCTCTACCATACGACACTTATAGGAAAAGCTCCTAAAATCAAAGCATTTTTGGAAGATTATGCCTATTTGGGAGATGCACTGATAGAGGCATACGAGACAACACATCAAGAGGTCTATCTCATTATCGCTGTCAAGTTAGCCAACAGTGCGATAGAGAAGTATTTCGAAAAGGGTGTATGGAAATTTTCACGAGGAGAGTTTGAAACCGATGCAGACAAATATGATAGCTCTTATCCCTCTGCGATGGCTACGATGCTTGATCTACTCCTCTCTATCAGCTCTCTTGTCGATCCTGTCTATAAAAAGTTTGTCTATAAAACATTAGAGATCAACTCCTATGATGTCATGCGTCAACCCATCTCTACACCAAAGATGAGCAGGGCGATTATACGGTATCTTCAAGATGACATCATCATCAAAGCAGAGACAAAGAGACTGCAAGAGCATCTACCCCAAATAGAGAAACTCTCCTTTCCTTTTACTTATACCAAAGCAGATACCAATGATGGATTTATGATTTGTACAAGTAGTAGCTGTTTTGGACATGAGAGAGATTGGAGTGGTGTCGTGGAACTCTTACAGAGGCGAGAGTCCAATACAAAG
>CBEUND010000042.1:0-19328 GCA_965544395.1 uncultured bacterium
CTCCCCTTTATAATATTTATTTAAGCTTATTTGGTTATAATTTCGCCCTACATATGTTCGGGTAGCTCAGGGGTAGAGCACTTCGTTGACATCGAAGTGGTCGGAGGTTCAAATCCTCTCTCGAACACCATCAAAAACTCATAATCAAAAAACTCATACTTTATCAACCCTCCATATTATAGCCAATTTTTTTACATTGATATCACTTTTGCTCACTAGAAACAAAAACTCTTTCTCTACAGTTTCTTACAAGAAAAAGCTGATACAATTTGCATAAATTCATGATTAGGAATATAAGTTTGGACTATCTTATAGATTTTATAGAAAAAGAGAATATAACAAAAACAAAAATCTTTTCACATCTCAAATGTACAAAGGAGGAGGCTCTGTTTGTGCAGTATATCTGTAGACGCTATGTGAAGGGGTTAGAGGAGGTCTCTGTGTTGGAGATGCTTCAAGACAATTGCCAAGAGGATGGATACCACTACCTTCAGAAACTTCCCATCATCAAGAGGGTTTTGGATCTTGGGTGGTTGACACAGATAAATTTCGGTCAAATCAAAGCACATGAAATCTCAAAGCTAGAGATATTATCTGCATCTGTCACTCCTAGTTTTGCACTGCTTCGTCTCTTGGAGGAGGGTTCTTTGGAGATATCGCTACCAGAGATCAAGCCCTATACAGACCATCTTGAGTATCTCCAAGATCAATTTGATGTAGTAGAACTACTCCAGAAGATTTCTACATTCAAGCAAGGATTTGCCGACAACTCTCTAAGTATAGGGAGACTCAAAAACAAACTCAATCTCTTAAACAAACGGATAGAAGAACGGCTCAAAGTCACTAAAGAACCTATAATAGTAGAGACATTCTTCAAAGAGAAAGATCTTGATGATCGAGAGCAGAAGATATTTCTAGCACTTCTCAAAGAGGAGTATAGTGGAGGGGAGGGGCAGTTTCGTGATATGAATACCCTTATAGAATTGATATCATTTGATGAGTACGAGAAGATCAAAAATAGAGCTTTGCTTGAAGAGGGTGCTAAACTCATCACTGAAGAGATCATAGATTATGAAGAGATCCTCAATATGTTTGGAGGCATCAGCCGCTCTTTTTATCTTCGTGATAGTATCATGCAAGAGATTATACATCCCAAAAAGAAGAAGAAAGTGACAAGACTCAAGCTCGATATGCTTGTCAAAGAGCAAGATATATTTGAGTATCTCAAACCAAAAACTTCACTCGATGATGTAGTTTTGCATCCCAAAACAAAAGAGCGACTTCAGTCACTCATCCGTCAAGTAGATAAGAGTGTCTATGATAAACTAAAAAAATGGGGGATTAAAAATAAGAGAAAAGGTATAGACGCAAAGATCATCTTCTATGGACACCCAGGGACAGGCAAGACGATGACAGCAGTGAGTTTGGCAAAAACACTCAAACGACCTATATTGAGCTTCGACTGCTCTCGTATACTCTCTATGTATGTGGGAGAGAGTGAAAAGAATGTACGGAAAATTTTTGATGATTTTAAGAGTCTCAGTAAGCGAGCCAAAGTCGAGCCTATACTTTTGCTCAATGAAGCAGATCAGTTTCTCAGTGCTCGTTCGCAAGGCTCTGGAAGTTCAGCAGACAAGATGCACAATCAAATGCAAAATATCTTTTTGGAGCAGATAGAGAAGTTTGAGGGGATACTCATCGCTACTACCAATCTTTTGGATACTATTGATAAAGCATTTTCAAGAAGATTTAACTACAAAATAGAGTTCAAAAAGCCAGGCAAAAAGCAAAGGGTGCGACTCTGGCAATATATGCTCCCTGAAAATGCAGACTATGCAGAGAATTTCAAGATAGAGACACTTGCCAAATATGACCTCACAGGTGGGCAGATCAATCTCATCATCAAAAACACCGCTTATAAGGTAGCAATCAGAGAAGAGAGCCTTTTTGCTTTGGAAGATTTTATCGAAGAGATAGCTCAAGAGTTGGGCAGTAGCTTTGATGGTGGTAAGAGCATGGGATTTAAAGTATAATTAAGAAAAAAAAGATACTATCGAAATTCTAAAAAACAAAAGACTTCCTGCCAAACTCATGATGTGCAATAAGAAATATACGCTTTCATTGAGTTTTGCAAGAAGTCTAAAGGATGAAAGATGCATATAGAAGCAGGAGTAGTAACGGGAGCCAAGATGTTGTTGAGCTATGCCACAGCTGTTGGTGTGGTGTCAATTATGGGAAAATTAGCCTTAGATAATCTGCGTAATAATGGAGTTTTGTCTCTAGCTATTAAAAGTATAGCTGCTACATTGATCGTCCTATTTTGTTTTCAGATTTTGCCACATGTTCCTGTGGGAGTGAGTGAAGTACACCTCATCTTGGGTACTACAGTATTTCTTTTTTTCGGTGTTGCACCTGCTGGTGTAGGATTGGCTTTGGCACTCTTGATCCAAGGATTGCTCTTTGCCCCATTTGATCTCCCTCAGTATGGTATCAATGTGACTACACTCTTGGCGAGTTTATTGCTTTTGGATTTGGCAGTGAAGCGTATCGTCTCGACTACTACAGCCTATAAAGATATTAGCTATAAACAGATGTTAAAGATGTCGATAGTATGGCAAGGTGCCATCGTCTCTTGGGTTGCTTTCTGGGCATTTTATGGACAAGGGTTTACTCAAGAAAATATCGCCAATGTAGTGAGTTTTGGATCTGCTTATATGAGTGTCGTTCTCCTTGAACCACTTGTGGATTTGATGGTTTTATCACTCGTCAAAACCTTAGATAAGAGAAAATATACTCTACTATTTGATAAGAGACTACGCAGTTATGAAGCGGTATAGACACTACAAAAAGGATAAGGCTATAGTCATATCCTGTTTTGGTTCTATCATAGACCAAGATAAATATCTTGATTTGAAAGCATTGGTAGATGAGGCTTTCCCTGATGTAGATGTTTTTCTCTCTTTCTCCTCTCGGATGGTTTTGAAAGTCTTGAAAAAAAAAGAGATAAGTTACAAAAACCTTGTGCAAACTTTGGCGGATCTTGATATTTTGGGGTATAAAAACATTATTGTCTCTTCTGTCAATCTTTTCCCTACGGATGAGTATCAACTACTCAAAAGTATTGTGGAGGGATTTAGACATTTTAGTTTGGCAAATATCCGACATACCAATGCTATATTGACCAAAACAAAAGATACTACTCTCTTTTTAAAGAGTTTGAATGAGAAAATATCTCTCGAAGGTGTAGCCAATTTGTATGTCATCCATGGGACTCCATCCCTAGAGCTTGGAGGTATTGCTTCTATAACTTACAGTGCAAATCTTTTGGAGATGCTTGGGAGTGCTAACTATACTTGTTCGCTAGAGGGGGCATACCCTTTTGATGCTATCAAAGAGCAACTGATCCACAAGATGTTGCAAGATGGAGTAAAAAAGGTACAAATCATACCAATGCTTCTTGTAAGTGGCAATCACTATATCAAAGATATGGTTGAGATCCAAGATGAGTTGGCACAATCCTTTGAATCCTCTATCGTGCAAAGCAATACTGCAAGTGATAAATTCAATCTCATAGAGCAAGAGCTTACAAAAAAGATTATTGTCAATAGCATCAAAGAAGAGATCAAAAAACTTGGTCAAAAAAATAGATAACGATAAACAGACTCCATATGACTCAAAAAAATTCTCTCAACAAAAAACTCTATATGGTGTCTCTAGGTCCAGGAGATGTAGAGCTTGTCACTATCAAAGCACTCAATACACTAAAAAAGAGTGATATAATATGTGTACCAACCAAGAGTAGTGACCATAGTTTCAAACGCTCAATGACTTACAAAATAGTCAAAGCCTTGATGGATGAACACAATTTCTCCAAACCAATACAAGCGATGTATACTCCTATGCATTTCAAACAAGAGGATTGGCAATATCAAGTCGACCTCTTGACTACCGCTTTTGAGAGCCACATGACAGTCTCTTTTGTCACACTAGGTGATAGTGCTGTCTATAGTACAGTCTATTATATACTCGATATTATAAAAAAGCAAGATAGGCAACTCTATAACAATAGTGAAGTGATAGCAGGAGTGACATCCTTTTCTCAAGCGAGTGCAAAAGTCAAAAAACCTCTATGTGTAGGTGATAGTGCTTTTCGTATCGTGCCTCTTTTGGACAAAGAAGTACCCAATACGACTGTATATATGCGACCCAAGGTAGGCTCGTCGACCGAGTATATCACCCAAGAGGGGCAGATATATACTTTTGAAAATCTCAACTATCGTGGTGAGACTATCACAAAGAACAAAATAGACAAAACACAAAGATACATGACCCTCTTTATTGACTTTTTCCAAAAGGATAGATAGATGCAGTTTAAACAAGAGCAACCTCCTATCAATATAGGAGCAGATATATCGGTAAAATCTTTTGAGATGATAGCACAAGAACTTGCAAACTATCCAAAAGCAGAAGAGTTTGAGAGTGATGAAATAGAGGTGATCAGTAGGCTCATCCATACCTCTACATGTTTTGAACAAGTTTTGGAAAATATCTACTTTTCAAAGAGTGCAATAAGCCGCATCCAAAAGTTACTTATCGACAAAGCCAAGATCATCGTCGATGTCAATATGATCAAAGTCGGTTTGAGTACATTTTATCTCGATACTTATGGCAATGAAGTGATATGTTATATCAATGAACCATTCACTTATGAGATGGCGAAGAAAAACAAAACGACAAGAAGTTACGCAGCAGTAGTAGAAGCTATCAAACGGCACAAGGATGCGCCTATGGTATTGGCTTGTGGGAATGCACCTACCTTTATATATGCAGCAGTCAATACGCTACTCAATGAGAGTGTCGATCTCTCCAAAGTTGCTTTTTTGCTTTTTCCTGTGGGGTTTGTCAATGTTGTGGAGTCCAAAAATTATGGGAAACGATTTTGTGAAGAGTATGATATACCTGCTGTGATCATGGAGGGGAGATTTGGGAGCTCTACTATGACAGTGGCTACCTTGCATGCGACCTATAAACTCATCAAAGATTATGATAAAAAAGAGCGATATAATGGCAAGTAATTTGCGTAAAATGAACACTATGGGCAGTGTAGTGCTAGATGGCTTTCGGTGTAAGCCCAAAGTTTTGGATCCAAATAAACCAATCATGTTTTATAAATATATTCTACATGTATGTGTAGACAAACGGTGTAGTAGTGCAGGAAGTGCAAAAAAAGCAAATGAGCTCAGAGAGTTACTCAAAGAGATGCATCTCGATAGAGGAGCTGATAGAATTAAGATATCCAAATCTCTCTGTTATGGAGCGTGTAGATATAAGCAGGTATCGACTATCTTTGCGAACACTCAAGCAGATGTAGAGCCCTCACACAATGGTGTCTGGCTCAAAGCAACACATACATATGATAAAAAGAAGTGGCAAGCACTCTTTATGGCACTCAAAGAGAATAGAGCTTTGGATGAGTTTGAACAAATTGAGATGAAGATATTTTGATTTAGATGAAAGTTCTGCGAAAAGGATACTCTACAGGTGTGCATGCATCTTTCGCTTTCAAAAGTGCATTAGAGATATTTTTATCGACAGGGCAAACGGTCAAATCATCTACTTTCAAAATGGACAATGATGATTTGGATGTGACGAAAAATTGTGAAATAGTTGTAACGATCGCAAAGAGTAGAGATGCACTACCATTGAACACTCTAGTGCATAAGCCCTATATATTAAGGGGGGGAGAGAGCTCTTTGGAGTTGTATGCAGGTAATGGAGTTGGTGTCGTCACAAAGGATGGACTCAAACCACCCAAAGGCTACCCCGCCATCAATCCTAAACCTTTGGAAGTATTTCAAGAGATATTTAGTGATTGTCTATCACAACAAAAACTTCTCTACGCTTCTGTAAGTGTGATAGATGGGGAGAAGATTGCCAAACAGACAGCCAATGCAAAAGTAGGTGTCATAGGAGGCATATCAATCTTGGGTACGACAGGATTTGTCAAGCCTATCAGTGCCTCGGCATATATTGATAGTATTGCCCAAGAGTTGAATTTCGCTCAAGCCAATGGTTATAAAACTATTGTTTTTACTTTGGGAAGTAGTGCATTCAAAAAAGCATCTACAGAGAGAAAGATGAAAGATTTCTATATCATTGAGATTGGTAACTTCATCTATGACGGTATACAATTGGCAGTTGATTTGGAGTTTGATGCTATCCTATTGATAGTAGGTATCGGCAAAAGTGTCAAAATCGCACAAGGTTGTAAAAATACGCATAACCGATTTGGGGGGATAGATTTTGCACAAGTCCAAGAGTGGATAGATATCGATATCTCTGAGTGTCTCACTATCAAAAGAGTGCGAGAACTTTTGGGTGAAGATGCCTCTACATTTGATACTATCGTACTCAAAAAGACAGAAGAACAACTCTATGAGTGGTTCGGTAAAAAGATAGAAGTGAAGCTTGCTCAAGTGAGCCATCATTCAAACAAAGGTTCAAAATGATATATTTTATAGGTGCAGGTTGTGGCGATAGTGATCTAGTCACCGTCAAAGGTATGAAGATTTTGCAAATTGCTGATGCTGTACTCTATACAGGTTCATTAGTACCCAAAGAGGTGCTTGGTTGGTGCAAAGAGGATGCTATTATAGAAGATTCTCAAGGGATGAAGTATCCTGAGATATTTGATTTTTTACAAAAACATCAATCAAAGGTTGTAGCGAGAGTCCATACGGGTGATCCCTCTCTCTACTCTACGATTGCCAAACAGATAGCATTTCTCAAGAGTAAAGATATAGCGTATAGTGTCATCCCTGGAGTGAGTGCTGCATTTGGTGCTGCATCGAGTTTGGGGATAGAGTACACGATCCCTGGTGTTTCACAAACGCTCATCCTTAGTAGGGTAGGTGGCAAAACGCCAAACCCAGAGAGTTTGCAAAACATACTCGCTTGCAAAAACTCATCACTTGTCTTTTATCTCTCAATCCTTTTGCTAACAAAGCTCAAAAAAGAGGCACTAGCAATGGGGTACTCTCCTGATACTCCATGTTGGGTAGTAGAGAAAGCGACTTGGGATGAAGAAGCTATTTTCAAAGGTACGATAAGCACTATAGGTGAAAAAGTATCGCATATACGAGGTATAGCTCTTATCCTTTTGGGAGATTTTTTGTATCAAGAAGAGAGCGAAGAGTCACATCTCTATGTCCAACCACTCATTAAGGAGTCAACCATATGAAACGATTAAAAGTAGCAGTTGTCACAATCAACCAACCAAGCCTATCGAGTGCTTGCAAATTAGCTCCATATTTAGATGCGTATGAAGTTGACTATTTTGGGAAAAAAGATCTCAAACATGATTTAGATCATTTGCATACTTATAACAAACTTGATGATATCATGCCCACTGCTTGGGCAAATTATGATGCTCTTATATGTATTTTGGCGGTGGGTGCAGTGGTGAGAAAGATAGCTCCTCTGCTTGTCGATAAGTCAAGTGATCCTGCTGTTTTGGTCATCAACTTGACACTCGATAAGATCGTGCCTCTTTTGAGTGGACATTTGGGAGGAGCCAATGAGCTTGCAAATGCTTTGTGTAGTAAAATCCCCAATGCTATCAACTTCATCTCTACAGCTACAGACCAGACCAAAACGCTTGCTTTTGATATGGAGGCGAAACATAATGGATGGCAGATAGCAAACTTAAAAGCATTGGCAAATATATCCAATCGCCTTTTGAACAAACAGAGTGTTCAAGTAGCGACATACAAAAGCATATTTGAAACTCTCTCCAATAGAGAGAACTTAACACGAATAGATTTTGATGCTATTGGTGACAATTGTGTCGTGATCGCACCCAATATCAGTAGTGATAGCTTGACACTCAAACCCAAAGTATATCTAGGCATAGGGTGCAATAGAGATACATCGTGTGAAGAGATTGAGGGAGCTGTGATGGAGTTTTTGACAAAGCACAATCTCAAGATAGAGCAGATAGAAGCGATAGCTTCTTTTGAAGCGAAACAAGATGAAGTTGGGCTTTTGGCATTTGCAAAAAAGTATGATTTAAAGATACACTTTTATCCAAAAGATGCTATAAATGGACTCGAAAATGCGTTTAGCCCATCAGCATCTACACAATTTTTTGGACTCAAAGGCGTTGCTGAGCCAAGTGCCATCCTATGCTCTAAATATAAAGAACTCATTATCCAAAAAGAGGTATATAACAAAAAGATAACAATAGCAGGAGCAGTATAGATGAAGAGATTGTATATAGTCAGTAGTGGGGCAGGGGGTGTGAACTATATCACACCAGAAGCTAGCCGTGCTATAGAGGAGAGTGAAGTCATCGTCTCTTATGTGAAATATGCCAAAGAGCTCAAAGAGTTGTTTGAGGGGAAAGAGGTTTTTACCTCTGGGATGACGCATGAGATACGACGATGCAAAGAGGCGATAGCTTCTGCAAAGAGTGGCAAAACCACTTCTATCATATCCAATGGAGATGCCAATGTCTATGGTATGGCTACACTCATAGTAGAGTTGATAGATGCAGAGGATCTTTGGGATGAGATAGAGCTTATCTCGCTTCCAGGAGTCACTTCATTTCTTGCAGCAGCAGCAAAAGTAGGGGCTCCCATCTCACAAGATTTTGCTATCATCTCTCTTTCTGATAGATTGACAGATATCAATATGATAGATCGAAGAGTGCGAGCTACACTTGAGACAGATTTTGTTTTGGGTATCTATAACCCCAAATCCAAAAAAAGGATCAAACCTTACCAAAACTTTCTCCAAGCTTTGCAAGAGAATGAGGAGAGAATAGCAATCATCGCATCAAATATTGGAAGAGAAAAAGAGCAGATCACAATCACTACGACGAGTGATCTCATCGCTCAAGATATAGAGCATCAGGCTGTATCTATGTCTACTTTGATTATCGTTTGCAACTCCAATACTAAGCTTACAAAAAATGGTTTGGTATTGACCCCTAGGGGCTATCTTGATAAATATGATATGGATGGCGAGATAAAATAGTGTATAATTTTTCTATTAGTGCAGTTGCTTCAAATAGTGGAAAAACTATCTTGACTACAGCGCTACTCTACCATTTTCGTGACTCTGTACGACCTTTCAAGATAGGTCCTGATTTCATAGATCCACAATTTCACAAGGTGGTGTGTGGTCAAGATAGTATCAATCTCGATAGTTTTCTTATGAATGAGAAGCAAGTAGCGTGGCTCTATGCAAATTATAGTGACCAAAGAGTCTCTATAGTAGAGGGCGTGATGGGCTTTTATGATGGAGATGACAAAGGGTGTAGTGCTTATAGTATCAGTAAGCTTTTGCAAATCCCTACTATTCTTTTGTTGGATGCCTCTGGGAGTTATATCACAGTGAGTGCTTTGTTGCACGGTTTACTTCAATATAGAAAAGACAATACCATCAAAGCAGTCGTCCTCAACCATATATCATCAGCGATGCATTTCAATCTTATCAAAGATATTTTGCAAAGAGATCATGAAGGAATTGTAATCCTTGGCTGGATAAAAAAAGATATATCTGCTTTAGCAGATACTCATCTAGGGTTAGATCTCAAAGATTTGGACAAGATAGAGCAAGTGAGCAAAGCAGTAGTTGAAAATATCGATCTCTCACTTCTCCAAAATGAAATATTTCAAAGAGAGTATATCCCCACACCAAGCTATCCATTTGATGCGATAGAGAGAGTTGATCAGAAGTTAGCTATCGTGAGGGATCAAAACTTTTCATTTTTGTATTATGATAATTTACAATTTTTGCAAGAAGTGTTTCGCGAAGTTCTTTTGGTCGATGCTACAAAAGATGAGGTGATACCAAAAGATTGTGATAGTGTCTATATCTGTGGTGGGTATGTGGAGAGTGATGATGCCTATGCTAGGATTGAGAACTCGCAAGCGTTTCAAGAGTCACTCATAGAGCATAGCCAATCCAAAAATATCTATGCAGAGTGTGCAGGGCTTTTGTATCTCTCAAATAGAGTAGATGATAAAAAAATGAGTGGTATCTTAGATGTAGATTTTACACTGCAAGAGAGGTTCCAAAGACTTGGTTATTACTATAATGAAGCACATATCAAAGGGCATAGTTTTCATTATACGAAGCCTATTGAAGAGAAAAATAGTTTTGATATACTCTCCAAAAGAGATGGGGGTGATGGCAAAGCAGGAAGTTGGGAGAGAAACCATGGCAAACTCTTTGGGACTTATCTGCATATTATGTTTAGAAACAATCTCAACTATATAAAACAATCTCTTGATAATCAAAAAAGTTCTACTTCATAGATGGGTGTTGTGACGCAGTTATCTTTGGAGAGACTCCATACTCTCTTTGGTGAATATAGATTTACAGATATCATCGCTACAGATTCAGGTGTGATGGATACAACCTATATCGTTTCTAATGATAGAGATGAGTATATCCTCAAAAAGTACGAACGAGATGTTGGAGAAAAAATAGCATTGGAGCAAGCTTTGTTGGAGCGATTGCATAGAGACGCACTCAATGTGCCTCTTTGTATAGATCAAAGAGCCGATTGGTATCTCTATACCAAACTCAAAGGCAAAGAGCCTCGATCTATACAACTACGACATATACAAGTAGGAGCAAGATTTTTAGCGAAGCTACATAGACACACTTATAGAGAGAAGTGCCATTGCGATTTTGTCCAAAGTTATGATATCCCAAAGCGTTTACGAAGTATCAAACCCAAGTTTTATCTCTATTATAAAAAGTTACAAGATATAGAGGGATATAATCCCCCAAATGATGGGGTGATACATGGTGATATCTTTAAAGACAATGTAGTTTTTGAAAACAATAGAATAGGTATATTTGATTTTATCGATGCAGGGTGTGGGAGTTTTCTTTTTGATGCTGCTGTATTTTTGGTGGGCTTTGATGCTTTGAAGCACAAACGCTTATTTGTCAATCTCTTTTTGCATACTTACAATCAAAAAGCCCCCAAAAAACTCAAAAAGCAAGAGCTGTTAGAGACGATTGCTATCGCTCGGAGTTTTTATGCACTCTTGAGAATTTGTAAATACCAAAATACAAAAAAAGCAAAAGAGTTACTATGAAGCATGGAGGCGATATCTATAAATATGCAAAAAAATTGCACTGTAAGCCTGAAGATATCATCGATTTTTCTTCAAATATCAATAGTTATCATCCCAAGATAGATATCAAACTAACAGAGAGTATGATCGTCAATTATGGTGACCATAGCTATAGCCAACTGCGGCAAACTATAGCAGATAAGCTCAAGATAAAAAAGAGCAATTTTGCACTTTTTAATGGGGCTACTGCTGCTATATTTGAGCTTCTCAAAGTACTGCAAGAGCCTCAAGTCTATCTCTATGCTCCACTCTATGGAGCGTATGAAGAGGCTTCACAACACAAAGAGATCATCAAAATTAATCGCTTTGATGATCTCTACCAAAAACCCAAAAAGAGTTCTATCGTCGTATTTGTCAACCCATCAACACCAGATGGAAAGTATTATGATTTGGAGAGACTTTTTGATCTATGGGAGAGACAAAACTCTACTATTGTGTTGGATGAGAGTTTTTTAGAGTTTGAAAATCTACCCTCTATGATACCTAAGATACAAAGGTACAAAAAACTCTATATCATCAAATCATTTACCAAATTTTATAGCTGTGCAGGTGTGAGAATAGGTGCTATCATTTCACATCAATCCAATCTCAAACAATTGAAAATCGCTCGATGGAACCTCTCCTCTTTTGATGCACACTTTTTGACAGCGAGACTCAAAGATAGAGCGTTTCACACCAAGAGTATACCGCTATACCGAAAAAATAAAAAGAGACTCCTAGAAGTGCTCAAGGATACAAATCTTTTTACTACTATCTATGCAAGCAATAGCAATTTTGTCTTAGTCAAATCCAAAAGAAGCAGAGAGATATTTGATCATCTCTTAAGAGAGAAGATAGTTGTACGCACTTGTGGAAGTTTTGATTTTTTGGATGATAGCTATCTTCGATTTGCTGTGAAGGATAGCGTCTCTATCGAAAAACTCAAAAAGGCTTTGGATGCACTCTCTTAGTATATTTGGTACGAGTAGCGATGCAGGGAAATCTACACTGAGCTTTGCTCTAACCTATCTACTCAAACACAGAGGTATCAGTGTCGCTCCATACAAAGCACAAAATGTCTCCAACAATTCCCAAGTGACGGATAGTGGAGGAGAGATCGCTATTCCTCAGTATTTTGCAGCAGAAGCGATCGGACTGCAAACAACACCCGATATGAATCCCATACTACTCAAATCAGGTGGTCATTCAAAAGCACATCTCATCATCAATGGCAAGAGTATAGGAGAGCGTAATGTATGGGGGTACTATCGTGATATTGAGAGACTCAAGCCCTATGCCAAAGAGGCATTCCTCAGACTCAAAAAGAGTTATGATGTCATCGTAGCCGAGGGGGCAGGGAGTCCTGTAGAGCTCAACCTGATGGATAAAGATTTGTCCAATATATATATTGCTAGTGCATTTCATACCAAAATCATTTTGGTAGCAGATATTCAAAGAGGTGGAGTATTTGCTTCTATCTATGGGGTTTACAAACTCTTGCCTAAAAAATTAAGAGCCAATGTACTCGGTGTCATTGTCAATAAATTTCAAGGAGACATGTCTCTCTTTGATGATGGGGTAGAGATCATTGAAAAAGAGTTTGGTATCAAAGTCTTGGGAGTTATCCCCTTTAGACCCTTTAATCTTGGATTTGAAGATAGTCAATCGATGATGAGTTATAGACAAGACACCAAAAATGCTCTACTCAAAGTAGGTGTTATACGATTGCCTTATATCAGTAATTTTACAGATTTTGAACCGCTTGTAGCTGACAAGGAGATAGAACTACTCTTCCTCTCTAACCCTGCGGATATCTCTCTATGTGATATCACGATTTTACCTGGGAGCAAGAGAGTTATTGATGATTTGCATTGGCTCAAAGAGAGAGGTTTTGCATCAAAACTGCGTGATAGAGATACCAAAATCATCGCTATATGTGGTGGTTATGAGATGATGTTTGAAAAGATAGTAGATCCTTTGCATATAGAGTCATCACAACAGATAGTTACAGGATTTGGCAGATTGAAAGGAGCAGTAGAGTTCCAAAAAGAGAAGATAGTCGCCAAAGGCGAGTACAAAATATTTGGTATCAAAGTGCAAGGCTATGAGATTCACAATGGGAGAGCCAAACATCTCTCAAAAAGAGCCAAAAATCTCTACGGTACATTTGTGCATGGGATTTTGCAAAGCGATGCGATGCGATACAAACTCTTCTCAAAACTCAACCCAAACTATAGAGGGTACAGTTTTGAGCAATACAAAGCAGATGCGATTGATGCCTTTTGTCAACATATTGATAAACATGTAGATGTAGATTTCATCGAAAAGTCCCTCTATGAATAATCTTCTCATCGCACTTTTTGCATATAGTATCGATAGAATTTTTGGTGAATTTACTTTTGTGAAACACCCTGTGAGTTATATGGGTGATCTTATTGGATATTTTGAGCATAAGTTTTATCGTGATAGTGTGTTGCGGGGTTGTATGCTTGTGTTGTTTGTGCTTTTGTCTACTCTCTTTGTATCACAATCAATCACATTGCTACTAGAGTCTCTAGGGTGGATGCAAATCATCGTCTCATCTGTGATTGCTTCTATGTTTTTGGCACATAGAATGCTCTATGATGCAGTCAAAGATATCCTTGATACTGAGGATAAAAGGGGAGCTATAGCTATGCTCGTGAGTCGTGATACTGAGCAGATGGATGATGCAGATATCTACAAAGCAAGTATTGAAACATATGCAGAAAATCTCAGTGATGGTGTGATAGCACCACTATTATATCTCATACTCTTTGGTCTCAATGGTATTATCATATATAAAGCGATCAATACTATGGACTCTATGGTAGGATACAAAAACAGAAGATACCTACGGTATGGAAAGGTAGCGGCCAAGCTTGACGATATCGCCAATTTTATCCCCTCTAGGGTTACGGCGGTTATGATAATGTTGTTGGCAAAACAAAAAAAGATACTCTCTTTTTATCACAACGGTACAAAGCATGAGAGTCCCAATGCAGGGCATCCCATCACAGCTATGGCACAACTATTGGGTGTAGCACTAGGTGGCGATACTTATTACTTTGGCAAACTCAAAAAGAAAGCATATTTTGGACAAGGCAGGAGAGAGATAGAGGCAGATGATCTGCGAAATGCTCTTTTGTTGCGAGATAAAATCGATATATTTATTATAATATCACTACTATTGGCTATAATTATACTCTCTATATAAAATTAGAAGAAGAGGTGTAACATATGAGATCATATAATATTTTCACAGGGGATGCAACGAAGATTGCAGAGGGAGAGGCTGATTTTTTGCTTGCAGCAAGTGTCACAAAGACATGTGAGATAGAGGGTATCACACAAGCAGGAATCCCTAGTAAGATCCACTTGACACCTACGCTTGACGCAGAGTTTATTGTCAATGAGAAGATATTCTCTTTGGGTGAATTAGCTGAAACCCCTAGTGGAGTACCAACTCCTGCATTGATCACTCGTGCAGTACACAATCTCAAACCTTTTCTCTCTATAGAGATTTTAAATTTAGGATTAGTAAAAGAGCCACAACATAGCCCCACTTATAGCTTTGATATCACCCCTTCAGACTCCATAGCGACAGGAGCCAATATCAATGCCAAAGAGATATTTCACAAAGGCTTACGCTTTGGTAGGCAATATGAGTTAAAGGGTGACTATCTCATCTTGGCAGAGAGTACCCCTAGTGGTACGACTACAGCAGCTGCTTCTGCACTCGCTTTGGGGTATGAGCTAGATGGTTGCTTCTCTTCTACCTTCAAGGATGTACCAAATAGTATACGCAACCACACCATAGCACAAGCACTCTCTCACATAGAGCCGAATATGTCTGATTTTGCCAAACTTTCACAAGTGAGTGATAATATGTTGCTCTTTTGTGCAGGTTTTTTGATAGAAGCGAGCCATAGATTTCCTATAGTATTGGCTGGAGGGACGCAGATGGCAGCTTGTATGCTCATAGCAGATAGATTGCAAAAGAGTATCGACAAAAAGAGCAATAGCGAGAATATAACAGTAGCAACAACAGCTTGGGTAGCCAAAGATCAAAACTCAAATATCAAAAAAATCTTAGAAAATCTGAGTTATACTCCTCAAGCTATCGCTACTGATTTTTCATTTGCAAATGCCAAAATTCCTATCTTGAAGTTATATGATGAGGGTGAAGCCAAAGAGGGTGTAGGTGCAGGTGCGTGCTTGGCTTATGCTTTTGCCAATGGCTATAACAATGAAGATCTATTGGAAGCGATAGAGACTATAATGTATGGTATGTAGATGAAAGCACTCTTTATTGGTGGTATCAAAAGTGGCAAAAGCAAAAATGCAGAGAGCTATACACTCCAACATGCTTACACAAAACCTATCTATCTCGCCACTACTGAACTGCTCGATGAAGAGATGCAAAAGAAGATAGCAAAACATAGAGAACAAAGAGCAGATAAGTTCATCACAGTGGAAGAGCCTTTGCACTTATCTCAAGCTATCTCGAAGAGTTCTGAAGTGGTACTTGTAGAGTGTATAAGCATGTGGATCAACAATATGCTCTATCATCATCACACAGAAGAAGATATACTCGATGAGGTATCTGAAGTGATGCAATTAGATAGAGATATAGTCTTTGTACTCAATGATGTAGGTGCAAGTGTCGTGAGTGACAACCAATTAGCTAGAGTGTTTGTCAATATCAATGGCAGAGTATCACAAATGATAGCCCAAAGTTGTGATGAAGTGTTCCACACTATAGCAGGGATAAGTAGAAAAATCAAATGAAAAAGGTAGCAAAAGGTTTCGCATTGGCAGTCTCAATGTTGACGATAGTGCCATTTTTTAGAGTCCATGATTTTTTTCGTGGTATCAATGGATATGCAGTTGCTTTCTATCCTCTTGTCGGATTTTTGCTTGGTCTATTTTTGTGGGGTGCAGGCATTGTTGGTAGTGCATATCTTCCCCAAATGCATTTAGGTATTCTTCTGTTTGCACTATTGGTTTTATTGACAGGTGCATTACATCTTGATGGTTTTTGTGATACTATCGACGGTCTCTATGTACCAAGAGATCGTGCCCTATCAGTGATGAAAGATCCCCATAATGGCGGAATGAGCATACTATTTGGTGCTACATTTTTGATAGCAAAAGCCTCTTCTATCGCATCATTGCAGAGTTATGAGCTTTTGCCTTTGGTTTTGATGGTATCGAGGTTCAATGCAGTGATTGCTATTTTTATCTTCCCATATATCAGCAACAAAGGCATGGGGAGTTTGGCAAAAGAGGAGTTCACACAAGGAGAATTTATCTTTGTGGCTCTCTATGTCACTCTCACCGCTATCTTTTTCTCACCACAAATGCTTTTGATTGCTCTACTAATTCTCTTTGTGGTGCAATCTCTTTTCATCAAGAGGTACAATGGATTTACAGGTGATATCTACGGTTTTCTTATTGAAGTGAGTGAGCTTATACTACTCAATATTATTCTCCTTGGGGTAGCCTAATCATAGAGTGCATAACACTAGACAGGAGGTAACCCATCTTTGAGATTGTAGTGGTGTATCTCTACGGATAGTTCTGTATCTTTAAATATTTCATATGATAAGATATCTTGCTTCTCTATATCTTGATGCTTTGAAAAGAGCAATATAAAATCATCACCATGATAACGAAATATCATCGCATCTGGATAATCTCTCTGGAGATGAGTACTCAAAGTCTTCAGCAGACGGTTACCACTCTCCCAACCAAGTTTGTGATTGTAATGAGAGAAGTTCTTGAGCTTTATGAGATTGAAGCATCGCTCATCATCTTCTTGATAGTGAAGGACAATTTGTAAGTAGTTTTCATTGTAGAGGTCTGTAAGCGAATCTCTAAAAAAGTAAGAGAACCTCCTCTCTTCAAACTCTGTGTCTGGGAGCTGAGAAGTATCTTCTATCGTGATATTTGCCAATGCTCTCTGCACTGCTTGGATTACCTTAGGGTGAAATTGTTCTCCACTACTGTGCAGTATCTCTTCTATAGCTTCATGGGCTGTTTTTTTGAGTTTGTATATACGATTGGATGTCATAGCATCAAAGGCATCAGCTGCAGACAAAATATATGATAAGAGCAATATTTTGGGTGATGGATCATCGTCTATTTCAGGGTAGCCACTCCCATCATAATGGATGTGATGGTATTTGATGATCTGAGCCAAATCTTTATACATCTCAATTTTAGATAACATTTGATACCCTGCAATAGAGTGCTGTTTGATGAGTTCATACTCTAGTGGAGTTAATCTGTCAGGCTTGAGTAGTACAGTATCTGGTGTGACTACCTTACCTATATCATGGAGTATAGCTGCTTTCTCTAGCTTGACTATATCATCTTTGTCTATGCCCATCTCTTCTGCTATCAAACGGCTATATCGTGCTACTCTCAAAGTATGCCCTGCGGTATATTTGTCCCTTTGTTCTATGATATTGACAAAAGCTAGTATCGTCTCCTCGTAGTTTGATATCTTCTCTAACTCCATATTGTTGAGTATTGATTGCTGTTTGATGGCGTTGAGTGTGAAGCTAAGATCTGTCACGAGGTTCTCTAATATCTTCACCTCCTCATCTATGAAGCCTCCTTGCGTATCACAATATATGCAGAGTACTCCCGTAGCTCTATCTCGCTCACTATTTTGTAGTGGAAGTGCTATCATCCAATCAGAGGAGTGTTCCAATTTGTTGATTATTGTTCTATTTGACTCTAGGCTCTCTTTGGCTATGAGTAGTGAGCTATTGAGCTTGCTATCTGTGAGGTTATAGCTCTGCTTTTCTAAAAGTGGCACAGAGTCTGGTGATTGCTCGATAATCTTCAAGAGATCTCCATCAAGAGAGCCTATCCAAGTAAAATTATACTCATCATGTTTGGATAAAATTTTCATAGTATTATGGATAATAGTCTGCTTTGAATAAGAGCTAATCAAGAGTTCATTGATATTTGTGATAGTGCTGAGTAGATTTTTGAGATACTTCTCTTGCGAGTACATGCTCTCAAGTTGTTGCGTTCTATGAAGTACCTTTTTCTCTAGTTTCCCATTGAGTTTCTCTATGTGGGATTTTGTTTTTTTGAGACCACTGTTGAGTCGATATATATACACCAAGAGAGTAAATACTACTACAAAAGCAATTGATACAAACAAAAACCATACTTTATACTTCTCATAAAACTCGCCAAAGGTAAACTCTTTGAGTTCACCATAGAAGCTGAGATTTAACTCCTCTAGCACTCTATGTGCTTTGGAGTAATCGAGGGGGATAGTCCACCCCTCTATATGAGACCTCTTTGCAGCTTGTGATGATGCTGGCATCTTGAGCAGGGCTAGAGCTACAGCATCGGCTAACCTTTGAGAAGTCTTGGGAAGTTTAGCAAAGGGCCACTCAGGGTAGAGAGCTGTACTTACTCTAAAAGGGAAAGATTTATACCTCTTCTCTGCCAATATTTTGAATGAGTTTGTCTCTATCGCTTTTTCGTTGATCATTCTCTCTAATGTATCCGTCCTCACAGTTCCAGCATCTGCATCTCCATGGATGACTGCCAAGACGACACTATCTTGAGAACCCAAAAATTTGAATTGTGAAAAATCATCCATCTCTATGCCATGGTCAAGTAACTCTTTTTGTGCCATAATCCATCCACCAAAAGAGTTGGGATCTACTGCTACAAATTTTTTGCCTTTGAGATCCTCTAAGGTTTGGATATCTGCATCTGCTCTGCTCAGTATCACTCCACCAAAACTACTCACTATAGTATCATCACTGCTTTTGTTTTTGAGTGTAGCTATCCTACTCACACCGTAGAGATGCTCTAGCTCTACATAGTAGGCTGTATTTGTGAGGAGGAAATCTATCTCACTCTTGGCAACACTTTGCCCAAGCTCTTCAAAGCTTAGCGGTACTATCTCAAACTCATACCCCTCTATCTCTTTTGTAAGATAATCAGCTGTAGCAGAGTAGTTTTTGAGAGTGATATCTGCACTTCGTTTTGCCAATACACCTATCTTGACTGTTTGCAAAGCCCAAAGAGAGGAGGTGATAAATGATAAAAAGATAAATAAACGGATCATCATAACTACCAAAACCTTTCATTACTTACAATAGAACATTATATCTTTTTGTGGCTTAGGTTATCTCA
>CBEUND010000043.1:0-17830 GCA_965544395.1 uncultured bacterium
AATTATTGCGTTTTTTACTTTTTTTTACATTTTTTTGGGGTTGGCTTACATTATATAAAATATTAAGAACTGATTTAGAGGTTTTTCCTCTACTCAAACAATATACTCCACTCATAAAAAGGCATTGCTTCAAATCTTATCTCTTCAATTGTGTAGTTATAATTGTTTCCTACTGTTACGATTGTTACTTGAGTAATTTGATGAGTTTTATAAAGAGCAAATTTTTCATGTGATTTTTTCCACATACTCTCTTCACTTTCAAAAGGAGCGGGTATTATAAGTTCACTCTTTTTTGTCAAGTAACCATAGATACCGAGCGTAGCTATATCTACCCTATGCTTGATCAGGGCAAGAGCGATGATGGTATCAAACTTAATACTAAATGGTTGATCTAAAGTACAATATTTACTCAATACGAAATCAAAGAGAATAAGCTTTTTCCCTCCTTTTTGGTAGTGATCATCTATAAAATAGAGTACTCCCTCCTCTTCAAACTCTCTCATTTTTTTATAAAGCCAATCTTTTGAAATCTTAAATCTCTCTTTTGCTTGAATATAGAGTTGGTGTCTTGTCAAATGGTGTGTTTGGTAGAGTGAGAGGAGGATGAAGAGTCGCTGCTCTTGTAGATCAAATTTACTTTGCATAAATGTCTTTAACTCTGTGCTATTTGCAGAGGAAATCTTAGACATTACAGGAAGAGTACCCAATTTGATAAAGCTATTAAAACTATGCGATGCTGAGACCGCTTTCTCAAATACTAAAAACTCTTCATAATCAAGAGGAAAGAGTGCAACGGAAGTACAATTATCTAAAGCAAGGGGAACTCTAGTGACGATGATCATCTTTGAGATACGAGGTAACTTCTCTAGTAGTGAAGTATGATAATGGTCAAGTATCAAGAGAGTCATATCATTTTGTGAAATATATTCCTCTAAGCTATGCGTATCTAAACTATCGAATGCCAAGTTGGGATCTTCACAATCAATATACAAAAAAGTTTCTTGATCCATTTGTGTTAAAATATCAAAAATATAAGCACTTTTACCCGCACCTCTGACACCATAGAGATTGATACACTTTTTCTTGGGTAATTGTAACTTTCGTTGAACGCAATGTGCTATAGCAGGTGGATGATTATGATAATACTCATAAAGTTTCATCTTCATAACTCTCCCCTCAATCCATGTATTGTAAGAGAAAGTCCAAACCTAGCATGTGGTATCAGACTGAGAATATAATTTAAATCAAAAGTGTGATGGTGCTGGCGTATTGATGATATTATAAAACTCATTGCGTGTTTTTTGATCACTTTTAAATAATCCTCTCAAGGCTGAACTTACTGTAGTTGAATTGATCTTTTGTACACCCCGCATCTCCATACACATATGTCTTGCATGTAGCACAACTGCTACACCTTTGGGTTTGATAGTTTCTGATATTGCATCTGCTATCTGCTCTGTCATCTGCTCTTGGATTTGTAATCTCCGAGCAAAGAGATTGACAATGCGTGGTATTTTGGAGAGTCCCACCACCTTCCCATCTGGAATATATGCCACATGAGCTCTACCTATGATAGGCAACATATGGTGTTCACATAGAGAATAAAACTCTATATCTCGTACTACAACCATCTCATCATTGCTACTACTAAAGAGTGCTTGGTTAAGTATCTCTTCGGGGTCTTGATGATACCCCTCTGTAAGGAATTGTAGTGCTTTGACTACTCTCTTTGGGGTCTTGATCAAGCCTTCTCTACTAGTATTTTCCCCTAATAGCTCTAATACTTTGGTAATAGCTTTTTCAAACTCTTCATTTTTTTCCATAAAATAAAACCTCTTCTTAAAATCTATTGCAGATTGTATCAAAAATTTTATGTTTTTTGATTGTTTATAACTTTAATTTTTTTGAAAAATTCTATTTTTAATCTATTTTGGATAAAATCACGAACTTATTATATATAATACAAAAGGACAGTAGTGGAAGTTGTAGCAAAAAAGATTGATGATGCTAATGTATTGGTAACAACAAAAATAGAAAAGTCTCTTATAGAGAGCAAAATAGTTGAACTTGCAAAAGAGGCAGGAAAACAGATCAAAGTTGATGGTTTTAGAAAAGGTAAAGTGCCTGTACATATAGTAAAAGCTATGTATGGTGAAAAGCTAGAGCAAGATGCAGAGGGTGAAGCAGTAAGAGAGATTCTTGATACAGCAACAAAGCAACTTGATCTCGCAGCAGATGCAATCTTGGGGCAGCCTCTTTTCAAAAAATATGAAAAAGAAGAAGATGGTATAGCCGTAGAGATAGAATTTTCTTTACGACCAGACCTTAATCTTGAAGGGTATGCAGAGCTAGTTCCTGCGTTTGATGAACCAACTATAGATGATGCTACTATTGATGAGAGACTTGCTAGTCTTATCGAAGCACAAGCTCCATTAGAGAAGATCAGCGAAGATCGACCTGTAGCAGATGGCGATACTGTGCTTATGGATTTTGAGGGGAGTATTGATGGTGAACTCTTTGAAGGTGGGGCAGGTACAGACTTTAGTCTCAAGATAGGTTCAGGTCAATTCATCCCTGGTTTTGAAGAACAAATGGTTGGCATGGAGATGAATAGAGAGCATGTTATCACTGTAACATTCCCCAAAGAGTATCAAGCTGAAAATCTCGCAGGAAAAGAGTCTCAGTTCAAAGTAACTGTCAAAGAGATTCAAGAGAAAACTATACCAGAACTAGATGATGAGCTTGCAGCCAAACTACTCCAAGGCGAAGAGAACCCAAGCGTAGATCTCGTCAAAGAGAGAGTTGCTCAACAGATCAAACATGAAGAGCTCTCTAAGGTTTATAATAGTGAGTTAAAACCAAAAATGGTCGAAGCACTTGTAAGACACTATGACTTTGCACTCCCTAACTCTATCATAGAGCAAGAGATAGACGCTAAGGTCAACGAGAGAGCAAGAGATATGAGTGACGAGGAACTCAATAGCTACAAAGAGAACCCAGAGAAGATAGAGACTCTCAGAGAAGAGGTCAAGTCTGATGCCCAAGATAGTGTCAGAGCTACATTCATCGTAGATGCCATCGCTCGCAAAGAAGAGGTCACAGTCAGTGATGATGAAGTATCACAAACTATCTACTATGAAGCGATGATGAGTGGTCAAAACCCACAAGAGGTCATCAAACACTACCAAGATAACAACTTGCTTCCAGCAATAAAAATGGGTATGATTGAAGATAAACTATTTGCTAAGCTTTTAGGTTTGGATGACTAGTTTCTGCATTATAGGCTCTTGAAAATTGAGTCTATGGCAACTTCTCTACTCCTTATTTTAGGATTGTATAGAGTTGTAGGGTGGGAGTATCCCACCCTACTAATACAATAATAAATTTGATTGAGAAATATTTATTTTTGAGTCAAGTTTAATAAAAAGGATTTTTATGAGTTATATACCATATGTAGTAGAACAGACAGGAAGAGGTGAACGATCATATGATATCTACTCTCGTCTTCTTAAAGATAGAATCATTATGCTGAGTGGAGAGGTGAATGACCAAGTCGCTTCTAGTATCGTTGCACAACTACTTTTTCTCGAAGCACAAGACCCAGATAGGGATATATACTTCTATATAAACTCACCAGGTGGAGTCATCACAAGTGGTCTCTCTATCTACGATACCATGAATTATATCAAACCGGATGTAGTCACTATCTGTATAGGACAAGCGGCTTCTATGGGTGCATTTTTACTCTCTTCGGGTGCCAAAGGCAAACGATATGCTCTACCAAATGCTCGTATCATGATACACCAACCATCAGGTGGAGCACAAGGGCAATCGACAGATATCCAAATACAAGCCCAAGAGATACAGAGACTCAAAGATAAACTCAATGAGATATTGGCTTCACAAACAGGTAAAACTGTCAAGAGATTGGAGAAAGATACAGAGAGAGATAATTTCATGTCCTCAAAAGAGGCTGTAGAATATGGGTTGATAGATAAAGAACTCGCTAAGAGTTTTAACTAGAGGAGAGAGAAATGGTTCGCGACATCGTCATATATCCAGATAAAAGACTCAAGAGTATCTCCTCGGAGGTTCAAGAGTTTGATGATGCACTACACAATCTTCTCGATGATATGTATGATACTATGGTTGCCAAAAATGGTGTAGGCTTGGCAGCGATCCAGATAGCTGTACCTCAGCGTGTACTTGTGATCAATGTACCTATAGATAGAGTAGATGGTGGAGCTGAGCAACCCAAAGAGAATACTTTGGAGATCATCAACCCTATCATCATAGATGAGCATGGAAAAACAAGATACCAAGAGGGTTGCCTCAGTGTACCTGGTGTCTACGAAGATGTAGAACGCTTTTCCTATGCTAAGATAGAGTATCAAGATCGCTTTGGAGTTAGACAAACGATAGAAGATGATGATTTTCTCGCTATAGCAATACAGCATGAGATGGATCACCTCGATGGCAAAGTCTTCATAGAGAAACTCTCCTTCACCAAACGCAAAAAATTTGAAAAAGAGTGGAAGAAAAGAAATAAGGCATAGATGGAAAAACCAAAACTTTTCTTAGATTATAAAGAGTTTTTGACCCTCTTTTTCCTTCTCGCTACGATATTAGTAGTGAGGCTTCTGATACTTTATGGCGACTACAAAGAGTTTATCTCCAAACCATTCTACTACACTCAAGCTACCGTACTCTTACAATATACGAAACATAAAAATGGAAAATCCTATAGAGTTTTGCAACTTAAAGACAATGATGGGAGACGATTTTATACTACAACTCACATAAAAAGAGATCTCAAACATACAATATTACGAGTCAAACTCTATCCAAATAATAGTATTAGTTTTTTTGACTATCTCGGAGTATATTTTATCAAATCAAAGATAAAAATAGAACAAAAGCAAATTGTATCAACCAAAGAGCGACTTCTAAATCAGATAGCATTACAACATCAAAAGCAAGAGCTTACCTCATTCTATCAAGCTATTTTTTTGGCGACTCCACTTGCATCAAAATTAAGAGAGAAGATCGCTTCATTGGGTGTCAGTCATTTGGTAGCATTAAGTGGGTTTCATCTTACTATCCTCTGGGGCGTGATTTACGGACTCTTGAGTCTCTTATACAAACCCCTACAGCAGCGATACTTTCCATATAGAATGATGCTTTTAGATATGGGGATAGTGACTCTTCTTTTTTTGGGTATTTATCTATGGTTTGTAGATTTTCCTCCCTCTTTAATGCGTTCCTATGTGATGCTTCTTATCGGATGGGTAGTTTTACTACTTGGTGTAGAACTTATGAGTTTTGAACTACTTGGCTTTGTAGTTATGCTCCTCTTGGCAAGTTTTCCAAACCTCATTGTATCTATTGGATTTCATTTTTCTGTTATGGGAGTTTTCTATATATATCTTCTCATCTATTGGAACCGAAATATTCACAATATACGATATGTCCTCTCTATACCTGTAGGGACTTTTCTCTTAATGCTTCCTCTCGTACATGGAGTATTTGCTATAGTGTCACCTTGGCAACTCCTCTCACCTCTCCTCTCTTTAGCTTTTATGCTCTTTTACCCTTTGGTGATACTCTTGCACCTCATAGGATATGGTGGACTCTTGGATAGACAACTTCTCTATCTCTTCGAGTTACCTACAAGAGATTATGAGCATATAGTTCCTTTATGGATGTTGAGTATCTATCTCTTGCTCTCTTTTTTTTCTATGAAGAGTCTACGCCTCTTTCAAACAACAACTCTCTTTGCTTTTGGATATGCCCTCTATATTTTTGCTTATCTATATTAACAAAATCCAATCATTATAAATTGCTCACATCAACTATACATCTATCCTATGTTTACACTTGAGACACTCAAAGACCTCTTTGCCTCGGAAACTCTTTTTTCCCATGGTGTAGCCACACTCTGGACATTTTTTGTCTACTGGTTCAAAGTTGGCTATAAATTTACACTTAGGGTAGTTGACACAACCAAAAAACTTACCTCGACGACCCTCTCGCTCTTGGAGCTTTCCTCCACACTCTGGGCAAGGGACACTGATCTCTTTGGCTGGAGTGAGGGATTTGGCATTTTTACATTTGGGGTAGGCTGAACATGCGAGGAATTTCCCTCTACGGCCGTTTTTGATCACCATTGGCGAACCACATTTTTCGCACACCTCATCAGTCTCTTCTGGCTTCTCTGGCTCTTGTCCATTGACATTTTTGGTATATTTACACTTAGGGAAGTTGCTACAAGCGATAAATTCTCCATAACGACCTTTTCGCAACAAAAGTTCAGCCCCACACTCTGGACACATCTCTCCTGTAGGGATAGCGACCTTAAGACTCTTGATCTCTTTTTTTCCTTTCTCTATCTTCTGCATAAATGGATCATAAAACTCTCGCAAAACCTTTTGCCAATCCTCTTTACCTTCACCTATCTTATCAAGCGTCTCTTCCATATTGGATGTAAAGCTGCTATCAACGATCTCAGCAAAATGCTCTTCGAGTAGCTCTAACACTGTGAAAGCTATCTCTGTAGGATGGATACGCTTTTTGACAAGCTCTATATATTTACGCGTTTGCAATATCGTAATAGTAGGGGCATAGGTACTTGGACGACCGATTCCCATAGACTCTAATTTTTTGATAAGACTTGCTTCATTATATCGTGGTGGAGGCTCTGTGAAGTGTTGCTCTTGTTTGATATCATCAAGAGAAGCGACGGCACCGAGCGTAAGATCAGGGAGGAGTTTATCTTTTTCATTATACCCTGTCACACGATAAAACCCATCAAAAAGCAGTTTTCTTCCACTCGCTTTGAATGTACTCTTCTCACCCTTGAAGAGGATCATTTGTGTCTCAAACTGTGCATCTGTCATTTGACATGCCAAGAAGCGATTATAGATGAGACGATAGAGCTTTAGTTCATCAGCCAAGAGATACTCTGCTGCTATTTTCGGTGAAAACTCTACAATTGTTGGACGGATAGCCTCATGTGCCTCTTGAGCTGCTTTGGCTTTAGTGACATAGCTTTTTGGTTTTTTGGGAAGGTATTTCTCTCCATACTCTGATTTGATATAGTCTCTTGCTGCAAATACTGCTTCTGAAGCAAGGTTGAGACTATCTGTCCTCATATAGGTGATGACTCCCATCACTCCATTGTCTGTCTTGACACCTTCATAGAGCTTTTGAGCTATCATCATACTCTTTTTTGGTGAAAATCCTAATTGTGTCGATGCACTCTGCTGTAATGTAGATGTCATAAAAGGTGGTGATGAGCGTGTTTTTCGCTTGCTTTTATCGAGGGAAGAGACAATGAAATTCTCATTTTTTGCAGACTCTACTATCTCTTTTGCCATCGCTTCATTGGAGATAGTAAGTTTCTCTATCTTCGTACCAGAAAACTCATAGATAGAGGCATCTACTACTTTATCAAAAAGTGCATCAATACTCCAATACTCTACAGGTTTGAAAGCTTTGATCTCTCGCTCTCTATCGACTACTATCTTGAGTGAAGAGCTCTGCACTCTCCCTGCTGAGAGTCCTTTTTGGATCTTGCTCGCAAGTAGTGGAGAGAGTTTGTATCCAACTATCCTATCTAGGAGTCTTCTTGTCTGCTGTGCATTGATATTGTCCATATCAAGCGTACGAGGATTTTGTAGTGCATGATTTATTGCACTCTTAGTAATCTCATGAAACACTATGCGTGGAAGCTTCTCTGGATCTTTCCCTATCGCCATAGCTATATGATAGCCTATCGCCTCTCCCTCACGATCCTCATCAGTCGCGATATAGATAGTCTCAGCCTCTTTGGCAAGCTTCTTGAGCTCTTTGACTGTAGGGTTGACATCTCGTGGGATAGAGTATTTAGGTACAAACTGCCCATTGTCATCTATAGTGATACCAAAACTACTCTTTGGCAAGTCTCGTATATGCCCTTTTGACGCGATAACTTTATAATCTTTGCCCAAGAAATTACTAATTGTTCTTCCTTTTGCAGGTGATTCGACGATAATTAAATTCTTCATATTGTAAGCTACTTTTTTGTTGAATTTTTGGCATTGTAACACAAAAGTAGATAAAAGCATATATAAATAGAGAAATTATTCTCTATGAGGCTTCAGCACAATCTCATTTGTTTTACCCATTCCTAACTACACTTTAGATATAATCCGCATTAATTTTGTGATATTAAAAGGATAATATAATGTTACTTTTTACACCAGGTCCTACACCTGTACCAGAGTTTGTCCGTGTGGCAATGGCGGGAGAGACTATACATCACCGCACAAAAGAGTTTGAAGCTATATTTGCTGAGACTAGAGCATTGTTGTTTAAGATGCTTGCTACTGATGAGGTCATCATGCTTGCTTCATCAGGTACAGGAGCGATGGAAGCGGCGGTAACGAACCTTTGTCATGACACGCTACTCTCTGTCAACTCAGGTAAATTTGGTGAACGATTTGGCAAGATAGCAACTGCTCATGGACTCAATAATGTAGAGATCAAACATCCATGGGACACACCTGCTGTAGCTTCAGAGGTATTAGAAGCGATAGAGGCAAATCCTCAGATAGATACACTCGCCATACAGATATCAGAATCCGCAGGTGGATTACGACATCCAGTCGAAGAGATAGCAGCAGCCGTCAAAGAGGTTCGCCCAGATATTATGATCATAGCTGATGGTATTACCGCGATAGGTGTAGAGCGTATTGATGTATCAAATATAGATGCTGTCATAGCAGGAAGCCAAAAAGCATTTATGCTCCCTCCAGGTCTTGCTATACTTGGTCTTAGTAACGCAGCGATAGAGAAGATAGGCAGAGGCAAAGGCTACTACCTCAACCTCGCCTCAGAGATCAAAAAGCAGTCACAAAATACTACAGCCTATACCGCAACAACTACACTCATCATAGGGCTCAAAGCGATATTGGAACATATCGACAATAGGGAGGGATTTGCCAAACTCTATTGTGATACTGCACGAAGAGCTAAGGCGACACGGTTTGCATTAGAGGCGTTAGGATTGCACTCGTATCCAATTACTCCAGCACGATCTATGACTACGATAGATGATAGTGATGCTTCACAAATACAAGAGATACTCAAAAATGACTTTGGGGTCAATGTCGCAGGGGGACAAGACCACCTCAAAGGCAAAATATTTCGTATCAATCAAATGGGACTCATAGAGACGCATGAAATGGTATGGGTAGTCAATGCAGTGGAGTTAGCACTAGCCAAACTTGGTCGTAGAGCATTTGACGGTACAGCGAGTCGAATATTTAACGAAGAGTATTTTAAAAATGTATTGAACAAAAAAGAAGAGCAATGATATTTGAACACGAGATACCTAGCCAAAGCAGACTCTACTTTGGCAAGAGTGCAAAACTCAAACGGAAGATCGAGAATGTAGCAGGTGAAGTACTAGAATCTCTAGGTTTTGAAGAGATAGTGACACCTATCTTCTCTTATCACCAGCATGAGAGCTTCTCAGATCTCAAGCCATTGATCAGACTCAATGACCAAGCCAACCAAAAAGTAACCCTACGAGCAGATAGCACGGTCGATGTGGTACGGATAGTGACCAAGAGACTCGGAAGAAGCATGGAGTCTAAAAAATGGTTCTATATACAACCTACCCTCTCCTTCCCTACTAAAGAGCAGTATCAAGTCGGAGCTGAAATGATCGATGGGAGTTTCGCAGAAGTGGCAAACGCTACGATCGAAATCATGGAGAGACTAGAGCTTGCACCTATACTCCAGCTAGCCAATATCCGTATACCACATCTCCTCAATGAGAAGTATGCTATCTCACTTGATCTACTCAAAACGACCAATATAGAGCATATCCTCAAAGCAGATTATCCTTGGATCGATAGACTTGTACGGATACACGAAGTAGAAGATTTGGAAGATCTCTCAGCTTTTCCAAAAGATATCGCAAGAGAGTTGATGATGATCAGAGATGCTGCCAAAGAGATAGAGTATGCAAATATTGTGATATCACCACTCTACTACGCTAAGATGCGATATTATGAGTCATTGACTTTCAAAATGTTTACAGCCAATACACTTTTGGCAATGGGTGGTATCTATACAGTAGACAATACAGAGGCAGCAGGCTTTGCACTCTATACAGATGAATGCATCGCCCACAAAATGAGTAGAGAATAAGAATGGAGAGCAACATGAACAGAGCAGATCTCATAGTAGGATTACAGTGGGGTGATGAAGGCAAAGGGAAGATAGTCGATCATATGGCACAAACGCATGATGTAGTTTGCCGTTTTGCAGGTGGACACAATGCAGGGCATACGATCGTAGTAGGTGAAGAGACCTACGCTCTACATTTACTACCATCAGGTGTCTTGAACCCAAAAGCCACAAACATCGTAGGCAATGGTGTCGTACTCTCTCCTGAAAATTTCATCCAAGAGATGAGTCAATTTGAAAACTTGGAGGGGAGACTCTTTATCTCTGATAAAGCCCATCTTCTGTTGCCATACCACGCACTTGTAGATCAAGCAAGAGAGCGTATGAAGGGCGACAAAGCGATAGGCACGACAGGCAAAGGTATAGGACCAGCCTATGGAGACAAGATAGCTAGAGTAGGTCATAGAGTTGGTGAACTTCTCGCACCACAGAAGTTGACAGCCAAAATCATAGAGTATTTTGAACAAAACCAAAAACTCTTTGAAGTGATGGGCGTAGAGACACCCAATGAGGTAGAACTTTTGAGTGAGCTAGAGGGGTATAAGGAGAAGCTAGAATCTTATATAGTAGATACAACTCTGCTTGTATGGGAAGCACTCGATAGTGACAAGAAGATACTCCTAGAGGGGGCACAAGGAACGATGCTCGATATAGATCATGGTACTTACCCCTATGTGACGAGTTCTACTACTGTGAGTGCAGGTGCTTGTAGTGGTTTGGGACTCAACCCAAAAGATTTGGGCGAAGTGACAGGTATCGCCAAAGCTTACTGCACTCGTGTCGGCAATGGTCCTTTCCCTAGCGAAGATTTGGGAGAAGATGGCAAAATCTTACGCAAAAACGGTCATGAATTTGGTACAACCACAGGGAGACCGCGTCGTTGTGGGTGGTTTGATGCTGTAGCTATGAAGCATGCCGTGCGTATCAATGGAGTCGACCAAGTAGCTTTGATGAAGCTTGATGTACTCGATGGATTTGAAGAGATCAAAGTCTGTATCGCTTATGAAGTAGATGGCAAAGAGATCACCTATGTACCTTATGATTTAGAGGATGCCAAGCCGATATACAGATCATTTGCAGGTTGGGAGAAGACAGAGGGCATACGAAGTTTTGATGCACTTCCTCAAAATGCCAAACGCTACATAGAGGCACTAGAACAGATGATAGGTACAAAGATGGGGATTATCTCCACGAGTCCGCAGAGAGAAGATACGATACTCTGCCAATAAGACTATTTTAGAAGGGGTCGCCATGAGATTAAAACCACAACAGACAGGATATGTCGCTACCAAAATAGGGATAGATCTTGCCAACGCACCATTTATCACGCTCCCAAAGGGTCGAGATGCTGCTGTAGAGGCTATGAAGCCAATCATAGATGAGAACTTAAAACAAGAGCATACTCTCGATGAGAAGGTCAAAGATATCATAGATGAAAACTACGATGAGATAGAGTTTCAACATGCCGATGAGAGACAGCTCTTTTTTATGATCAAGAAGAGGATGGCACCTGAATATGGTGTGATCATGAATTATGATGATAGATACAATGATTTGGCACACTCTATACTCGATGAACTCTATGAAAACTACCTCATCGAATATGATGTCAATGAAAATCAGATCAAAAATGTCATCTTCAAAGCATTCAAATCCTTTGCTAATGCGTATGATAAAATAGATGATATTGTCTATGAGAAGATCAAAAATATGGAGAGAGAGGTAATCCCTGGTACACAGGATTATGAACTACTCTACGAGAGACTTTACGAAGAAGAGTTATCTAAAAGGGGGATGCTATAATGTCAAAAGTTACACTCTATTTTGAAAATGGTACAATCCTAGAGGCAGAGAGCTTTGGTGCGGAGGGTACAAGTGTCGGAGAGATACTCTTCAATACTTCAATGACAGGCTACCAAGAGATAGTCACAGACCCTAGCTATGCAGGGCAGTTTGTCACTTTTACAGCTCCTGAGATAGGTATCGTAGGATGCAATGAACAAGATATGGAGAGCCAAGGTGCATACTGCAAAGGTATCATAGTCCGCAACTACCAAGATCGCCCCTCCAACTTCCGTTCACAAGAGCCACTCCATACACTACTAGAGCGATATGGTGTGATGGGTATCACCCAGATAGATACGAGATATATCACCAAGATGCTCAGAGATGAGGGTTCGATGATGATGGTAGCTTCTACTGTGACAAGCGATAGAGAAGAACTCAAAAAGATACTCGATACATCTCCTCGTATCGAAGAGATCAACTATATAGAGCAGGTGAGTACCAAAAAGCCATACATACACAAAGAGGCACGATACAATGCTATGGATTTTTGTTATGAAGAGCCTGACACAAACAAAAAGATTATCGCTCTTGACTTTGGTATCAAACGCAATATCCTCAATGAGCTGACACATGCAGGTATAGAGGTAGAGGTCGTACCCAACACGATCGAAGCTAAAAGTATCATAGAGAAGTTTATTGCCAAAGAGATAGATGGTATATTCCTCTCCAATGGACCTGGTGACCCCCTCATCCTCAAAGAGGAACAAGCCAAGATCAAGCAACTCATAGATGCTAAAGTGCCACTCTTTGGTATCTGTCTAGGGCATCAACTCCTCTCTATATCCCACGGATATGATACCTATAAGCTCAAGTTTGGACACCATGGCGGTAACCACCCAGTCAAAAATGAAGCCAAAGATAGAGTAGAGATCACTGCTCAAAACCACAACTATAATGTCCCAGACAATATCATAGAAGTAGCCACAGTCACACATACAAACCTCTTTGATAATACTATAGAGGGTTTACGATACAATGACTCCCCTATCATGTCTGTACAGCACCACCCAGAGTCCAGCCCAGGACCACACGAGAGTGCCTATATCTTCTCTGACTTTGCGAAGATGTTGTAAAGAGTGTTGTTGGGGTGAGGAGCCCCCGACCCATATTTCTCTTCTTGTGGTAAGTGCTTAAGATAAATTTGTTATAATAACTAATGAAAATATTAAAGACTCCCAAAAACTTAACTGACTATTGAACTTTTTGGATGGAAAGGTAGCTAGATTTTTTAGCTACCTCTCTATTGCAATATTCGCGTAGGTCGGGTTCCCATGAACCCGACACAAATCACGCAAACCGTAACATTTCTGTATATGTAATTATTGTCGGGTTGAGGGCAACCCGACCTACGCGACCGAATCATTCCTATACGAGGACACAGGTTTCATTCACTTCGTTCACAAAACCAATGTCCCCTAATTGGAGCATTCTTCCCCTTGCCAAGTTTAACTACACCGCATAATAACTAGCATCTCTATGATGCACTACCAAAGCTGTAGTACTCTGCTCTGGGTGTATTTGGAAAGTTTCGCTTAATTCTATGCCGAACTCTTCGGGTTTGAGTAGGTCAAATATTATTTTGCTCTGTTCTAGGTCTGGACATGCAGGGTAGCCAAAGGAGTATCTGGATCCTTGGTAGCGGTTCATTCTGACATCTCTTAGGGTGTGTCCTTCATCTTCACTGGCTATACATAAATCTAATCTAATTTGTTTATGGGCTACTTCGGCTAGGGCTTCGGCTATCTCTACACTAAATCCGTGTACCATATTGTATTCCAAATATTTCCCTGCATCATAAAGCTCTTTTTCGTACGCAGAAAATTTACTCCCTGCACTCACACAAGTGAGGGCTATCACATCGTGGCGGTCGTGATGGAAGAAGTCGCTCAAAGCTCTATGAGGTTTGCGTCCTTGTCTTGGAAAGCTGAAGATATGTTCTGCTCTCCCTGTGACCTCCACAAAGGAGTCCCTAGAGGCGTTGGCATCGACATTCCACCCCTCACTCTCATCAAAGAGTAGTAACTCTTGGTCACTGCTTCTGCATGGGTAGTATCCATAGATAATAGTTGGGTCAAATAACTCTTTTTCTATAAACTCTCTTTGCAACCTCTCGTATGCTGGATAGACTGTCTCATCTAAGAGTTTTTTATACTCCTCTTTGCTCATTCCTTTGCTTTTGTAACCCCAGTGCATTTTGATAACTGTCTTTTGGTTGACCCAACTAAGGACCATATTGAGATCTAAATCATCTTTTTGTAGTACTCTTCTACCCCAAAATGGAGGCGTGGGGACTGGTTGAGGTTTTGGGAGTTTTATCTGTTCAAACGGTGGAATGATAACCTCTTTTTTGACTACCTCTACTCTCTCTTTCATATCTCCTGCGAGTCTTGTATCAAGCCCTACGCTTGGGTCTTCGTTGTACTTCTCTATTCTACTCATCGCTATCACTCCATCAAAAGCATCACGACAATAAAATATCGGTCCTTTGTAGATAGGTCGGCAAAAATCATCAACAAAGCTCCGTGTCAAAGCAGCCCCACCAAGCAAGATAGGAATATCCATCTCCATCTCTGCCATTGTTTCTAAATTGTCTTTCATCACAGCAGTGGATTTGACTAAGAGTCCACTCATTCCTATAGCTTGAACTTTATGTTCTCTATAAGCTTCTAAGTAAGTCTCTAAATCCGTTTTGATACCGACATTTATCACTTTGAAGCCATTGTTAGAGAGGATAATATCTACAAGATTCTTGCCTACATCATGCACATCACCTTTGACTGTACCGATAACAAGGGTGGTATCGGTCTCTTTCTCTTGTTTGGTAAGATAGGGATTAAGATAGTCTACAGTAGCTTTCATAGTCTCTGCTGATTGTAATACAAATGGCAACTGCATTTGACCACTTCCAAAGAGTTCACCCACTACTTTCATCGCATCTATAAGTATCTCATTGACTATCTTATCAGGGTCTATAGTATGACGAGCCTCCTCTACGAGGGGTATCATCCGCTCTTTGTCACCATCGAGTAGGAGTTTGGCTATCTTCTCTTCATCGCTCATCGCTTTATAGGCTTCATCTACTCCATCATCTTCTATGCTCTTATCAGAAAAATGCTCTATAAACTTAAAAAGAGAGTTCTCATCAGGAGCAAAGAGTAGCTCTTCACAGATGGCTCTATCCTCCTCACTCATCTTAGCAAGAGGAATAATATGTTTAACATTGATAATCACAGAGGTCATTCCAGCCTCTAAGCAGTGGTGTAAAAAGACAGAATTTAAAAATCTTCTCGCATTTGCATCTAATCCAAAAGAGATATTACTTAATCCCAAAGTTGAACCCACTTCAGGGTGTCGCTTGTGCAATTTTCTAATAGCTTCAAGCGTTTGAATGGCAGCATCTCGATACTCTAAATCACCAGAGCCAACCGTAAAGGTCAACATATCAAAGATAAGATTTCTAGGGTCTATACCGTGGCGATTGACACACAAATCATAAATCCTCTCTGCTATGGCTATTTTCTCCTCTGTAGTTTTTGCCATTCCTTTTTCATCTATTGTAAGGCAAACGAGGGCTGTCCCATACTTTTTGGCAAGGGTACAGATAGCATCAAGCCTCTCTTCACCATCTTCTAAGTTGACAGAGTTGATAATAGGTTTCCCACCGATACACTTAAGCCCTGCTTCCATTGTGTTGACGCGTGTTGCATCAGGCATCAATGGGAGTGGTATCTTTTGGTTATAGAGTTCCATCACAGCAGACATATCAGAGGCTCCATCTCGCCCTGCAAACTCTACATTGACATCGAGACAATGTGCCCCATCTCTCACTTGGGCTTGACCAACGGTGAGAGTCCCCTCATAATCTCCTGCTATGATAAGCTCTCGAAAGGCTTTAGAGCCTGTGGCATTACTTCGCTCACCTATAAGCAGTGGTGCTGGTTCTTGATAGAGTTCTGTGGAGTTGAAGAGTGATGCTATTGATGGCTCTATAGAGCCTGTTGGTTTTTTGGGAATTATAGTTTTAACTGCTTTTTTGAGGGCATTGATATGTTGTGGGGTCGTCCCACAGCATCCACCCAAAAAGCTCACCCCATCAAACTCAGTAAACTCCAACTGTTTGGCAGTAAACTCATCTGGTCCCATAGGATAGTAGGTATAGCCTCCCCTATTTTGTGGCAACCCTGCATTAGAATGCACTGATATAGGAAATTTACAAAGTTCACTGAGAGTTTTGAGATGTTTTTTGACTTGGTCGGGACCTGTACCACAATTGAAACCCAAAGAGAGTATATCAAATGGCTCTAATATAGTTACGATAGTAGAAGCATCTGTACCTATCAGCATAGAGCCACTTAGCTCAATAGTCACAGAGACCATTATCGGCACCTCTTTACCTCGCTCTTTGGAGGCATCACTACAGGCGTGGATAGCAGATTTTATCTGCAAAGGGTCTTGGCAAGTCTCCAACAAAAATATATCACACCCACCGTCTATCAGACCCTCGGCTACTATCTTGTATCCTGCATACATTGCATCATAATCAATATGCCCAAGCGATGGGAGCTTTGTCCCTGGTCCAATAGAGCCTAAGACAAATCGTGGTGCATCAGGAGTGCTATACTCTTCACATACACTTTTGACGAGTTCTGCACCTTTTTTTGTCAACTCATAAGCTCTCTCGCCCATCTGATACTCATCTAATACCCACGGCATAGTTCCAAAGGTATTAGTTGTGATGAGGTCAGCACCTGCTAGGGCATATCGATTATGAATTTGTCGGATAAGATTGGGAGCTGTAGCATTGAGCAGTTCATTACATCCTTCTTGGTCTATACCTTTGTTATCTATCCACGCTTCACTTGGTATATCAAGAGATTGTATTTGTGTTCCCATAGCACCATCTATAACGAGGGTTCGCTTATCTATTAAGTTTTGTATTATTTTTGTTGTAGACATGATAAATCCCCTTGGTGTAGCCTAAAATATAGTTGTAATTGTAACAAAGCATGGTGTGTAGGTGGTTTAAAAGAGTGAGTTCAGTAGAATATCAAAAGATTCCTTTATAATCATAATCGTAGTAAATTACTCTAAAAGAGGCACACTTATGGCAAGAACAATCAAGAACCTTATCACAGGCAAAAAAATCCAAATACCAGATGCAACAGGTGAAGAGGTGGAGTATGATGGTAAAGTGATGATTACTGAGACTGATACAGCAGGTATTATCACCTATGCCAATCGAAAATTTATAGAGCTAACAGGCTATAGCAAAGAGGAGACTATAGGTTCTCCTCACAATCTAAATCGTCATCCAGACATGCCCAAAGCAGTATTTCAAGAGTTATGGCGTACGATAAAATCTGGAAACTATTGGGAGGGATTTGTAAGAAATCTCAATCAAGATGGCAGACATTATGATGTCATAGTTTGGATAAAACCCAAGTTTGATAAAGAGGGGAAAATAGTAGGTTATATTGCTGGGAGAAAGATTGCAGATAAACATTTGATGCAGTTAGCTCTCGAAAAGTATAGCAACATGGTTGAACAGTAAGATTTTTCAGTATATATTATTATAAATTTTGGTATAAATTGTATACGATACTTGATTTAGGCTAACCCAAGGAGATAAATGACCCAAATAGCCTTATACCAAGATTATACTTTCAAAGGTGTGCTATGCCAAAAACAATTAAAAATATCAAAACTGGAAAAACTATAGTAAAGCCTGAACCAGTAGATGAGGAGG
>CBEUND010000044.1:0-17418 GCA_965544395.1 uncultured bacterium
AATATATAGCTTATGGTCTCTATTGCTTTTAAACATAACTAATATCTTTTTGAATATAACTTTTTATTTGTGGTTTTAGCGTTTCGTCTCTTACTAGGTCAATTTTTTTATGGAAAAAATCTTCAAGTTCTTTAGTGAGTTTAAGATATTTAAAGATTGAAAGTTTTTTATCTTTTTCAATTTTATATAAAATGTCTATATCACTATGATCACTTGCTTCATCTCTTGCAAATGATCCAAACACTCCTATAAATTGTATTCCAAATTGCATATGATAGTATTCTTGATTTGATTTTAAATAGTTTAAAATATCTTGTTTGTGCATTATTCTATCTCCTAATCTTCATCAAATAATATATAGTGTTTTTTGCAATACTCTTTAACTTCTGAAAATCATTATAGCATAAAGTGTCCAAATGCATTTCTTAAAAAGCCTCTTTTTTCGTTCATTCCTATCCGTCCTCGGTGAGAATGAACGAATTTAGGATTTGGACGCTCTAAAGGGTTTGTAGTGAGCCTCATCAGCTAAAGCTAGCAACTCTTTATCTCCAGAGCTATCTCCATAGGCGTAGATATACTCATACTCTTCAAGATTGAGATGGGCTTGGATACGGTTGGCTTTCTCTGCACCATAACAATTTTTTGTTGCAAATCGTCCACCTATCTTCTCATCAACAAATTCCAATTTTGTCGAGAGGAGTTCTATGCCTTGTTTGGTACACCAAGCTTTGAGCCAGCACTCTATAGATGCGGAGACTACCACTACTCTATGCCCTTGTGCTTGATGCCATCGTATCTTCTTTAGAGCATCAGGGCGTACAATAGAGTCTATCTGCTTAATAGCATAGCGGTTTGCTGTTTTCTTGAACTCCTCTCGCCCCCAGTCTTGGAAATAGTGGGCTATGAGTCTCTCTTTGGCTCTCTGGCTTGGGATGAGTTTGAGCAGGTATGCTGTGAGCATAGGAGAGAGTACCAATAGACCTCTATAGTACGCACCTCTACCCACTGCAAACTGTATGAAATCCACCAAAGAGTCTTTCGTCGTGATCGTCCCATCAAAATCAAAAAAAGCCAACTTCACTACTCTACCTCCAAACTCTTGAGAGCGATACCAAAATCACCCCTATCTCTCTTGACTTTATGAGCATTTGGAAGGTTGAATGTAAGTCTATTGTTACCCTTGGGATTGAGGATATTGGGGTCAAATCTATAAGTCAAATTAGCATCCCAACGATTGAGAGGTGCAACTAGCCACGAGTTTATCACTCTTTTTTCGAGTGGGTGACCATTGATATACAAACCTATCTCTTGTCTATCAAGTGTCCCAATCTTCAATCGTAGTATCCCTTTGAGTGGGGTATCTGTATCAAGAGTAAAGTCTATGGTAACTTTTTTGAAAATCGACCAACTCGCTACCTTGTTACTCTCTGCCCATCCTCTCAAAATTATATTTTTGTTATCAAATCTTATAGATCTTTGAGTAGCTAAAGGCTCTAAGTTGGCGAGTTTGTACTCAAATAGTCTGCTCTTTTGTCTCTGCTCAGTGTGCAAAAATTGCGGATATTCCCAATCAAAAAACCAATCATTACTTTTGGAAGGAAATCTATGCCAATCTATCGCCGAACTTTTCTCATAGAGACCTTTTGGTATATGTATAGTGATAGAGAATGTGACGGTAATAAGTAAAAATATGGTTATCCATCGTTTTTTGAGTGTAGAGCTATGCTGATAGATTTGCAATAGCAGGACTACAAAGAGCAGATAGATAGCAGGAAGTATATCACTCATAAACCGTGAACCATAACACCACCCTCCTGACCAGTGAGGAAATTTGGATATGATGATAGAGTGCAACACTACCCAACCTAGGATAACCAATAGAGTTTTATTTTGTCGAAACATCCTATAGCTCTCTTTGAATGCGATGAAAAAGAGCAATAGAAATGGAGAAAAGACAAACACTCCTCTCGATGGACTGAGGGTATTGGCATAGAGTGCTATCCAAAAACTCTCACTAGAGAGCCTCTTTGGCATATAGTAGCTAGGGAGGAGTTGACCAAATTCACTCATCGAATAGAGTACAAATAGCCCTAACAAAGCAAACACCACAAGAGCCGTCTTGAGGGCTATGATTTTTTTACGGTTGAAAAACAAAAATGCAATAACAGTGATAGAGAGCAGCGAAAATGTAGGTCTGCTTAGATATGCCATAAAGAGGGTTACTCCCAAAGGTATCCAATATATATCTCTATTTTGCAATACAATCTTAAGCATAAAATAGAAAGAGAGCAGTGCATAGAAAATAGCAAAAGTGTGTGACCATAACCCCTGCCCCAATATACTAGAGAGTGATGTCGCTGACCAAAAACCCAATGCCACTACGATACTCCAAGAAGTTGCTAGGTAGAGTGATGCTATCAAGTAGAGTAGCAAGAAGATACCTACTGCTACTGTAGCGGCGATGCGTTTTTGTACAATTTTGTTTTGAGAGTGTATCTTCATAAGTTTGTGTGAAACTTGCGTCTCCAACCAAACAAATGGAAGCGAAGAGAGTGAAGAGCCTAGAGGGAAAAAATTATAGAGGTGTCCATTTTTCTTTTCGATAGCATACCCTAAATGATCTCCTCTTCTTATAGTATAACCTCCTTTGAGATCTGCATATTTATCCAATCTCATCGTACCATTTTCTATAAGCGATTGTGATGCTAGTAGCGTCCATCTCGAATCACTACTTGCACAATCTATAGGGCTTTTATTGACAATATTAAAGATAAATATGGAGATAAAAAACAACACCCACAAAGTGGGGTTTTTATAAAACTTTTGAGACTCTGTTGGCATCTACTTGGCTTTGAGCTTCAAAAATAGAATAAGTATCACAGACCGTAACCAAAACTTTTTTTGTACTCTTATAAAACTCTATAACTCTTTTAAAAATGATATTATTACTCCTACTTAAAATTGATTTTTCATAGATTTCTGGTTTTACAACTGCCATAAAGATACCTGCCCATATCAGTGCAAATACCTTTAAATCATGTTTTTTTACCATATATTTTGTCTCCACAATATAATTTATTGCATTATATCTAATATCTGATTAAGCTAACCCAAGGAGATAATGCAAGCTAAATACTCATCCTCTTAAACTGCCACTCTGGAATTATCTTGATGATCATCATCACCCATCTCCATATCCATTGGGTGTAGAGTATATTGTGACCTTTTTGTTGTGCATTGAAGATATCTTCTGCTACCTGCTCGGGTTGTGCTGTGAGCTTAGCAGGAAGATCCATACCCTCTGTCATCTTAGTAGCAACAAAACCTGGTTTGACACTCAGTACACTCACTTGTGCATCATAAAGTCTATTGCGT
This sequence comes from uncultured bacterium, assembly GCA_965544395.1. GTDB lineage: Bacteria > Campylobacterota > Campylobacteria > Campylobacterales > Sulfurovaceae > SZUA-451. The sequence continues at coordinate 3,376 of CBEUND010000044.1, forward strand.
AGTCCTGAGAGATAGGCACTTAGTGCGGCTTTTGCTGCACCATAGATATAGTTGCTCTTGCGTCCTCTATCTCCTGCAACTGAGCTGATACCTACGATAAATCCACTTCTTCTCACTTCAAAATCATTGGCTATGATATTGAGTAAACTCATGACACCTGTATAGTTAGTATCGATAATATTTTTTGCCTCATCAAACTCTTTTTGGGCTTTTTTTTGCTCCCCTAGATAACCAACAGCGATAACAACCCCCAAAGGTTTTTCTCTCAAATCATCATAAAATTTCTGATGTGAGTCATAATCCAATATATCCAACTCCACTAACGCAACAGACTGTTGTGTCCGTACGATCAAATCTGTTTTGAATGCTTCAAGCTCACTACAATCTCTTGCAGCCAAATAGAGATCATAGCCATTTCTTGCATACTCTCTTGCAACAGCTTTTGCTATATCGCTTTTTGCTCCTACTATCAATAGATAACTCATACTATATCCCTACTCTTTTAGACTGCTCTGATTGAAATCTCTTATCCATATGATTTGCTCTCCTAAAATTTCTAAATTTTGTTATGTGAGGATATCCTCGCTCAAAAACCTCTTTTTTGATGCGTACATCTTTGGTAAGATAGATGCGTCCGTGGTACTTAACGACGACTTCATCCAATCTATCCAAAAGAGCAAAGAGATCCTTCTCTATCTTGAAGTCCAAAGCCAAGCTATAGCCCTCTATAGGAAAAGAGAGATAGTTCTCATTGGCTTTGCCATAGAGTTTGAGTACAGCAAGAAAAGAGCCTTTGCCACTCTTTGAAATGATATGGAGTATCTCTTCTAACCCCTCATAACTACTCTCTTTGGGCAAGATACATTGGTATTGCGTAAATCCATTTTTACCATAGATCCTATTCCAATGGGCTATGGCATCAAGAGGGTAGAAAAATGTATCCAGATCAACTCTTTGGTGTGATATACCATTAGGGGCTTTGTTGTAGTAGAGCCAATTAAATGCTTGGACACTCCAATTGTTCAAAGCAAATGAGGGGAAATTACATGGTATGGATTTTTGTTTTCTCTTTTTGTAATCCAATGCCCCATCATCTCTAAAGTCGCCAACCATCAAGAGTGATCTGCCTATCTCTTGCTTTTTTGCAAGACAATCAATCCACGCCACAGAGTAGGGTTTCTCTTTGTACGCTTCAAACGCTTCAAAAGTCTCTTTGAGGTTTTTTGTTTTAATAGTAGTCTGGTCGATATATTGTGAATTGATCTTTTTGAGATATATCTTCGCATCGAGTATTACTCCTGTGAGTCCCATCCCTCCACAAGTAGCTTTGAAGAGTTCATCGTGTTCCTCTCGTGTGCATCTGATGATAGTTCCATCAGCGACCATGATATTGAACTCTTCTACACATTCACTAAAACACCCCTCTATATGGTGATTTTTGCCATGGACATCAGAGGCTATAGCACCACCTACTGTAATGAGCTTCGTTCCTGGGGTGACTTTGAGAAACCATCCCCTCGGGACAAAAGACTCTAGTATCTCACGAAGTAATACACCTGCTTCTATATGTAGCAACCCTCGCTCTTCATCAAAATCTATAAAATAATCTTTTTCTCTTACCTCAACGATATGACTGCTCAATGCACTATCGCCATAACTTCTTCCATTGCCATACGCTATAAGATCGTCATTTTGTTGCACTATCTCTTTGAGTTGCTCTTTTTCTTCAAATTTGAAGAGAGTACTTTTGATTTGGGGATAGATCCCCCAGCTCGTTATATCTGTCACTTCTGCTCCTCTTTATGAATAAATACAAATCGTTTATCTAAAAAATATTTGATCACATATCCTATACTCAATCCTATAATAGCACCTATATACTTGGCATTGAGTATGGTAAGTAGTCTATCGAATGCTATCTCCGTACCCCAAAAGATAATCGTCGTAAAAACTCCCATCAAGGAGTAGAGTACAAATTTTTTGGCATCATCTTTTTTATCTTTGGGTGTATGGTAAAATATAAATTTTTTATCGAGGATATATTTGGCAACCAAGCCTGCCAATGTCCCCACAAACATCGCTACATAGAGTGACGCGATACCATCATATATCTCAAAACTCACATATTGAAAAAGGAGATTAAAGATCGTAGATATAAGAGCAAATATACTATATTTTATCGCTAGCATTAATAGATAATCCAAGCAAAAGAGATGATCCATCCGATGATCGTAAGCTGCATAAATCTATCTTTGAGTACAATCTTTGTAGGGGAGCCACTATCCTTGAGGACAAAAGCGACTTGAAGATATCGCATGATACCGACAATCACAAAGAGTGAAGTGAGATAGAGGTATTGGCTCTCAGTACTCTCTCCAACCGTCGTATATATGACATACGCGACGATGACGACAGAAGCCATGATAGCCATAGCTGTATCAAGTAGCTGAAGATTGTACCCATCGATAACTCTTCTCATCTTTTCGCCTGTATCCAAAAAGATAAGCACATCATCTCTTCTCTTTGCTAATGCCATAAAGAGTGCCAACAAAAAAGTCATAATCACAATCCACATAGAGAGTGGTATAGTTGTCACCGCTGAACCTATAAAAAGTCTCAATACAAAACCTATTGCGATAGTGACAACATCCAATATAGCGACATGCTTGAGATAAAAACTATACGCTATATTCATACTCACATAGAGAGCAAGTATTATCAAAGCTTTAGAAGAGAAGAGAGCCATCAATGAAAAGCCAATTATAAACAGAAGCAACATCAGCATCACAGCAAACGGTTTACTCAAAGTACCTGATGCTAAAGGACGCTCTTTTTTCTTCGGATGTTTTCTATCCTCTTCAATATCAAGGTAGTCATTCAATATATAAACAGCACTCGCACTCAAAGAGAAGGCAACAAATGCAATAAATGCATTGGATAAGAGATCTAACTCTGTTATCCTTTGTGCAAAAAATAGTGGCAAAAATATAAATAAATTTTTTATATATTGATATGGACGCATCAACTGTATGATAGCTAGTAGTTTCAAATAATGCTCTTTTTCATTCACGATATAGAAATTATATTACAAGGTAGCTCTATGATAGCTCCCCTTGATTGTATCAAATTATCCAAGTTGCGATACGATAGCAGCTTCTACTTCTGGGATATCGGCTCTACCATCTACAGTGATATATGTGATACTCTCATCTTTACTTGCTTGCTCTTTGTAGTAGCCGATGAGGGGTTGTGTCAATTCATGATAGACTTTGAGTCTGTCGAGTACTACCTCCTCTTTGTCATCATCTCTTTGGACAAGGGGTTCTCCTGTGATATCATCTTGACCCTCTACTTTTGGTGGGTTGTATTTGATATGGTAGGTTCTCCCACTCGCCAAGTGAACTCTTCGTCCTGACATTCTTTGGACTATCTCTGCATCTGGGACATCTATCTCTATGACAGCATCTATCTGTATACCTGCATTGGTCAGAGCATCTGCTTGTGGAAGTGTACGAGGGAAACCATCGAGGAGGTAGCCATTGGCACAATCATCTTCAGCGATCCTATCTTTGACCAAACCGATGATGATCTCATCAGTGACGAGTTGTCCAGCGTCCATCGCTGCTTTTGCCATCTTGCCCATATTGGTACCTGCTTTGATAGCTGCTCGCAACATATCACCTGTAGAGATTTGTGGTATATTATACTTTTTTGTCAAAAATTGTGCTTGTGTACCCTTGCCAGCACCAGGGGCTCCTAAAAGAATGATTCTCATATTGTATCCTAATATTTATATTGGTATGAAATCATATCAAGAAAGTGATAAGAGCTAGAAAAGATTGTGAAATATTGTATGTAAAATGATAATTTATTGTCAGCTATGGTATAATCAACGCAAATAAACTTGGAGTAACCAATGAAAAAAAGTGACACCAATAGAGTCTCTCAAGAGCAGTTAAAGTATCTCAAACTCTTGTCCAAAGAGTATCCCAACCGCGATAGTGCCTCTACACGCATCATCAACCTACAAGCCATCCTCAACCTCCCCAAAGGAACAGAACACTTCCTCTCTGATATTCATGGAGAGCATGAACCTTTTTTCCATGTACTCAAAAATGGCTCAGGAGTCATCAAAAACAAGATAGGTATACTCTTTGAGAAAGAGCTCACCTCTACACAGATGAGAGAGTTAGCGACTCTAGTCTATTATCCAGCAGAGGTTATCGATAGGCGGCTTGGTAGTGAGGATATGGATGAGTTCTACGAGATCAATCTCTACCGCCTCATACGACTCACCAAACTCATCACCGCCAAATATACACGGATGCAAATCCGTAAAGCATTGCCAAAAGAGTTTGCTTATATCATCGAAGAGCTGCTCCATGATTATGACCAGACGAGCAATAGCTACTATAATGAGATCATCAAAACTCTCATAGAGTTGGATAGAGCAGGGAAATTTATCATCGCCCTTGCAGAAGTGATCCAGCGATTTGCAGTGGCACATCTACATATCATCGGAGATATCTACGATAGGGGAAGTGGCGCTCATATCATCATGGATAGACTAGAGAGTTACCACTCACTTGATATTCAGTGGGGAAACCACGATATATTGTGGATGGCAGCAGCAGCAGGTTCTCTCGCTTCTATAGCAAGTGTCATCCGTGTATCTCTACGATATGCCAATATAGAAACGCTAGAAGAGGGGTATGGTATCTCTCTGCGACCTCTCTCTGTCCTCGCCAAAGATTTCTATGATAGCGACCCATGTACCAAATATAGACCAAAAATAGCAGATGACGATCCCCGCTATACACAAAAAGAGCGAGATGAACTCTCCATGATGCACAAAGCTATAGCGATCATACAGTTCAAACTCGAAGCACAACTCCTCATCAAAAACCCACAATGGGGTATGCAAAACCGTACTATATTGGAAGCTGTCGATCTTGAGAAAGGTATCGTCACTATTGATGGCGTAGAGTATCCGCTCAACGATACCAATATCCCAACACTCTCAGCAGATGCACCCTACGAACTCAATAGTAGCGAACTCGAAGTGATCACCCAACTCCAAAAGAGTTTCCTCAAGAGTGAAAAGCTCCAGAGACACACCAAGATGCTCTTTGACCGTGGAGCAGTCTATACCACCTACAATAACAACCTCCTCTATCATGGCTGTATTCCGATGAATGAGGATGGCTCTTTTATGGCGATCCCTCTCGATGATGAGAGTTACAAAGGCAAAGAGCTTCTCGATATGTGCGATACCTATGCTCGGTTAGGTTTCTTTTCGCATGATGAAGAGCTACGAGAGTTTGGTCAAGGGGTGATGTGGTATCTCTGGGCGGGGAGAGACTCACCACTCTTTGGCAAAGAGAAGATGGCAACCTTTGAGAGCTACTTCATAGATGACAAGTCTGCTGCAAAGGAACCCAAAAACTGGTACTATGAGCATAGAGACAACCAAGAGGCTTGCGTAGATATACTCGCAGAGTTTGGTCTCGGAGAGGATGCCAAGATAGTCAATGGACATGTCCCAGTCAAGGTCAAAAAGGGTGAGAGTCCTATCAAAAGTGGTGGCAAACTCATCGTAATAGATGGTGGCTTCTCCAGAGCATACCAAGGGGTTACAGGAATAGCAGGCTATACGCTCATATTTAACTCCCAAGGTATGGCACTCGTCTCCCATGGTACATTCAAATCGACAGAAGATGCCATAGAAAATGGAGCAGATATTGTAGGCTCCCTAGAGATTATCGAAAAGCGAACCGAGAGACTCCTTGTGAGAGATAGTGATGAGGGCAAAAAACTCGCCATAGAGATAGAAGATCTCAAAGAGCTTTTTGAAATGTATAGTGAAGGTATCATCAAAGAGAAGCAGTAGCTATGTCTTTCTTCCCACTCTATATAGATATGAGCGACCGCCATATACTACTTGTCGGTGGGGGTACTATCGCGACAGAGAAGCTCGAAAAGCTACTAGATTTCACCAAAGAGATCACTATCATTGCAATAGATATATCTATAGAGATGATGCGACTTATAGAAGATCATTGTCTCACACTCTATCAAAGAGCCTATCGACAAGGGGATATTTCAGGCTTCGATATGGTGATAGTAGCGACAGACACGATAGAGCTACACCGATCTATTTACGCAGAGAGTCGTGGGAGTAGAGTACTTGTCAATAGTGTAGATGACAGAGCCTATTGTGACTTTATCTTTTCCTCTTATATCAAGCGAGGAGATTTGACACTCTCTTTCTCCACTTCTGGGGCATCTCCAGCATTTGCCAAGCAGATCCGCACCTATTTTGAATCCCGTATTCCTCAGAGTGTTGATAGCTTCCTCCAAGAGATGAAACGACTGCGTCGAGAGCTTCCCAAAGGGAAAAAACGCATGCAGACATTTGAAAAAATGGTACAAGAGTATATAGAGAAAAGTTTCAAATAATCTCTACAACCTCAAAATATAGTCATCATAAAGTATATGAAATTATTCACGATAATTATAATTTTAGGTTTATTATATAGGGTGGGTATCCACCCTTATATCGTCTAAATAAGAGAGATTACTTCTTGATTGGGGTCACATACATATTGATGTATCGACCCTCTTGATGTGCATCTTTTTCGAGATTGCCCACATCCTCTAGCATAGGCCATACTCTCTTGAGTACATCTACGCCCAACTCTGGGTTTGCCATCTCTCGTCCTCGCAAAAAGACTCTCAATTTGACATGCTTGCCTTTTTCTAAGAACTCTCTTGCATGTTTAACTTTGTAGTTGATATCATTTTCAGCTATCTTGCATGAGAATTTGACCTCTTTTACATCAATAACTTTTTGATTTTTTCTCGCTTCTTTCTTCTTCTTCTCTATCTCATACTTATGTTTTCCATAATCCATAACCTTAGCAACAGGTGGTTTGGCATTAGGGGAAACTAGTACTAGATCCAACCCTTTGTCCTCGGCTATTTGCAAGGCATCTGCTCTTGAGATGATACCAAACTGCTCACCATCATCACCAAGTACTCTCAGCTCTGTAGCTCGGATGTTATCATTCATGATCACATCATCCTTCTTTGACCGCCCACCTCTGTTGTTTTGTTGTCTACTCAAATTCTTCCTTCTTTTAATTGTTGCAACAATTTTACCATAAATTCATCTTGTGTAAGATTATATTGCTCTTTGGCTCTTCTATCTCGTATTGCAACTGTTTCATTCTTGACCTCTTCTTCTCCGATTATCACCACATAGGGGACTCTCTGCTTCTCAGCGAGTCGAATTCTTTTGTTGAGGCTATCATTTTTGTCATAAATTTCGCTATCTATCCCCTCTTCTATGAGGAGATTCTTAAGCGTTTTGGCATATGCGGTATGTTCATCTGCTATTGGCACGAAGATCACTTGGGTCGGTGCGATGAAAAATGGAAACTCACCTGCATAATGTTCTGTCAATATAGCGATAAATCGCTCAAACGAACCAAGGATAGCACGGTGTAGCATCACAGGCTGTTTGCGTGTGTTGTCTTCGGCGACATACTCTACACCAAATCGCTCTGGGAGGTTGAAATCTACTTGTATCGTACCGCACTGCCACTTTCGTCCGAGTGCATCAGTGATCTTGACATCTATCTTGGGACCATAGAATGCTCCACCACCCTCATCTATACCAAACTCTAAGTTATTTTGAGTGAGTGCATCTTTGAGTCCTTGTGTAGCGAGCTCCCATACTGCATCATCACCAATAGCTTTCTCTGGCTTTGTAGAAATCTCCATCGTATAGTTGAAATCAAACTTCTTCATCACAGCATCGACGAACTCTACGACTTCCAATACTTCATCTTTGATCTGCTCTGGTGTACAGAAGATATGTGCATCATCTTGTGTAAACTCACGCACACGGAGCAATCCATGGAGTACGCCTGATTTTTCATGTCTATGTACTACACCATACTCAAAGTACTTGATTGGCAGATCACGATAACTTTTGCCTGACTGTTTAAAGATTTGGATATGTCCTATACAGTTCATCGGCTTGATACCATACTCTTGACCATCAATCTGGGTGAGGTACATATTTTCACCGTAGCAAGCATAATGCCCTGATGTATGCCACATTTGGGCTTTGAGTATCTCTGGACCTCGTACTGGCTCATAGCCTCTTCTTCTATGAGCTTTAAATAAAATATCTTCTATCTTAGAGCGGAGTCTCGCACCCTTTGGCATCCAAAATGGCAAGCCAGCTCCCGACTCTTCATCAAACATAAAGAGCTCTAGCTCATTGCCTAACTTTCGGTGGTCTCTCTTTTTTGCCTCTTCTAGCATTTTCATATGCTTTTTGAGTGACTCTTTGTCAGCAAAGGCTATACCATAGATCCGAGTAAGCATCTCTGCATCCTCATCCCCACCGAGATAGGCTCCTGCTACACGAGTGAGTTTGAAGTTGTGGAGATATCTCAGAGCAGGGACATGCGGTCCTCTACAGAGATCTTCAAAATCACCCTGCTTGTAGATAGAGACTCTCTCATCAGGAATGCGACTCAGTACTGCTTGTTTGAGGTCATCATCAGCAAACTTCTCTAAAGCTTCATCTTTGGAGATATCAAACTTCTCTATCGTATACTTCTTCTTGATGAGATCTTTCATCTTTTTTTCTATCTTTTTGAGATCCTCTTCGCCAATCTTTTCATCCACTCGAAAATCATAATAGAAACCCTCATCGACTACAGGACCTACGAAAAATTGTGCAGAGTCGTAGAGTTCGCCTATAGCTTGTGCCATGAGGTGTGCTGTCGAGTGTCTGATCACTTCGAGTGCTTCTGGGCTATTGCCATGGGCTATGATAGAGCCTGTTTTACCCTCTTCTTGTGCTGTTTGTGTATCTATAATATTCCCATCATTATCAAGATAGGCTAATATTTCTTGTTCCACATTCAATTCCTAATATGTAAAATCTACTCTTTTATAAAGAGAAATATATGCGATTATACCCTATTTGGCTTAACTATGTTGAAAGATATGATAAAATAGTTACCAAAAAGGATAGATTATGGATTCATTAAGCATTGGGAAATTACTCCTTAGGGTTATGGTAGGTGGTCTGCTGCTTTTCCATGGTATAGACAAACTTCAGCATGGTATTGGTTTTGTAGAGAAGTTGGTTGCTATGCAGGGCTTGCCATCTTATGTAGCATATGGTGTCTATATCGGAGAGATTTTAGCTCCTATACTGCTACTACTTGGATGGCATAGCAGGGTATGGGGTGCTATCATTGCATTCAATATGGCGGTAGCGATATACCTTGTGCATAGCAAGTCACTCTTTACCTTGGGTGGTTATGGAGCTTGGGTGATTGAGTCACCTCTACTCTTTATGTTGAGTGCTTTGGCGATTGCCTTTTTGGGTTCTGGTAAGTATGCCCTCAAAGCGGATTGAGGAACTGTTTTGAGAAGTTCCTAACTTCACAGCCACTACACACACTCTCAATATACTTTGCAAAAAGGATAGATGATGCGAACAATTTTACTATTAGTAGTAGCTCTCTTGACTCTTTCTCAAGCTGAGATACTCACACCGTGGAAACATGTAGCCGACAAACTCACACTCAAAGAGAGGCTCGTCATAGTAGATAAGGGAACCGAGAGACCATTTTCGGGCAAATATGTCACGACAGATGAAGAGGGTGTATACAGATGTAAAGTCTGTAATGCTCCTCTCTATAGATCAAAAGACAAGTTTAACTCTCACTGTGGATGGCCGAGTTTTGATGATGCTATCAAAGGTGCTATCAAATATCAAAAAGATGCAGATGGTCATAGAACAGAGATACTCTGTGCCAAATGTAATGCTCACTTAGGGCATGTGTTTACAGGAGAGGGGTATACGAGTAAAAATGTACGCCACTGCGTCAACTCTATATCTCTCAATTTTGACAAAGCCAAAGAGAAGAATCTAGCTAAGAAGAAGAGCAAAGCAGTCAACAAAAACAAAAGTGCAAAAGCCTACTTCGCAGGTGGATGCTTCTGGGGTGTAGAGTACTATTTGGAGAAGCTCGATGGTGTGAAGAGTGTCGTATCAGGTTATATGGGCGGCAAATCAAAAAACCCAAGCTACCAAGAGGTCTCTCGTGGCAATTCAGGGTATTTGGAGACAGTAGAGGTGGTATATAGCCCTAGCAAAATCTCTTATGAGACATTAGCCAAGAGATTTTTTGAAATCCATGACCCCACACAAACCAATGGTCAAGGTCCAGATATAGGAGAGCAGTATCACTCTGCTATCTTTGTAAGCGACCAAAAACAGCGAAAGACGATAGAGAAGCTCATAAGTATCTTGCAGAAAAAAGGCTACAATATAGCTACCAAGATATATGAAGGCAAAAAGTTTTACCCCGCAGAAGCGTATCACCAAGACTATTATGATAGACACGGCAAGAAGCCTTATTGTCATGCCTATGTGAAGCGGTTTTAGGAGAGATATGACTCTCTTAGGAACTTCACAATCCACACCCACCCTCAACACTAAAGGCATTTTCATACCCACAGTTTGAGCAGGTAAAAGAGATGATTTTAGGTCCACAGCCTGCACTTCTCTCGTCACTTCTCTCTATAGTGTTTTGGTGGCATGAGGGACAAAACCCCCTCTTGATAGCATCGAGTTGCTCTTTTTTCTCTTTGAGATAATATCCATACCCAAAGAGTGAAGCTGCAAAGATTATAACCATAAATAGTAGTAGATAGATAGTATCGATAGGAGATCCTTATAGATAGTTTTTCAACTCTTGTTGTTGTCTCTTGTACTCGGGCATAACCAAAGCCACCAATGCCCAAAACTCTTTTTGGTGGTTTTTGTGCTTTATATGTGCGAGTTCATGAACGATAATGTATTGTATCACATCTAGTGGAAGTTTCATCATAAGATAGTTGAAAGATATAGCATTTTTTGCACTACAGCTTCCCCACTGTCTCTTTGCTTTTCTAAATCCTATTTTTGCAGGATAGAGGTGCATCTTGTCAGCATAAGATTGCGTGAGAGTAGGTATGAGATTTTGAGCCTCTTGCTTGTAAAACTTCTCTACTACTTGCTCGATTTTATCTCTATCTATGAGCGGATATCTTATGATGAATCCCTTCTTATCATCAAAATCTAGTGCCGTTCTTTTGTTGTCTGTTTTGATATAAGTGACAGGATACTCTCTGCCTAGATAGTAAATCGTATCAGAGTCAGTAAACTGTAGTGCTTTGCCCTTCTTTTGGCGTATTTTGAGCTGTGACTTACGAATCCACTCTGATCGTTTGAGCAAGACTCTCTCTATCTCTTGCTGTGATACATTGGGAGACTTGACGATGAGAGAACCATCACTCTCAAAGCCAAGATAGATATATTTGAGCTTTGGGTTGATGATGTGTTTATAGTTCGAGAAGATAGCAGACTACTTCGATGATGGAGTGTTTGATGCTGAAGCGACCGATAGGATAAATGTATCAGGTTTGAGCCGAAGTAACTCTTTGGCACGCATAGCAGTTCTTTGTCCTATCTCGTCATAGATATAGCCCTCTACTGCTCGACCTCTATCCCATCTGATCTCTAGCTTCGTCACACCAGTTGGATAAAACTCTCTATAAGTTCCATCCAGCTTCCCGTGATTGTACTCTATCTCTTTGTACAAAAGACCATCTTTATAATATCGACTGCGTCCATCAAGCTGCCCTTTTCTGTAGCTCTCCTCTTGTATCAAGAGAGCATCTTTGCTATAAGTTTGTTGGAGACCATGGAGTTTACCAAACTCATAATTTTTGGCATATCGTAGCGTCGCACCATCAGGATAATAGGCATGCTCTACACCGTTTTTTTTGCCATCTTTATAAGTAGTAACTGATTTGATAGTACCATCTTCATAAAACTCTTTCACTGTCTTGGCATAAACAAAAGTCATCAAAAGAGTAGCTAGTATCAAATAGCGTTTCATAAGAGATCGTTGCATATATTACTCCTCGATAAAATAATATTTTTCCAAAGCATAAAGCTCATAGCGTATAGATTTGAATAGCTCCGATAAGGTACTATCTGATAGCTTGAAACTCTCTTCTAAGACCCGTGAAGCCTCTTGCGAACGAGAGAAATTTGCTATGACTATATCATTGAGTGTTGTGCGATTGAGTTCACTTGCTCTACTCTCTTTGAGTATATCATTTTCTATATCTCTATAGGCAAGGCGTTTATGACTGTAGGCTTGTTGTAATTGATGTCTGAGGGTTTTGAGCCCAGAGGTTAAGTGGGCATCATCTTGGATATAGCGTGCGATATCTTCCACCACACGGATACCCTCTTTGAGTCGGTTGAGATTGGCATCTATGAGACGCTCAATCTTCTCTGAGTGTTGGCTAGTCATCTCCACCAAAGATTCCAAGAAGTTGCAAGATAGCAGTAAACATATTGAGGAAATCTAAATATAATGAAACCGCAGCATCTACCTCTGAATCATAGGCACCATTGGCTATATTTTGTGTATCATAGATAGTAAAGATACCAAAAAGCAACAATATACCAGCAGTTATGACGATATGCATCATCGGACTATGGAGTAAAAAAGCATTCACCAATGAAGCGATAATGACAACTATCAAAACGATAAAGAGTGGTTTCCCCCAGCTTGAAAAGTCTGTTTTGCTATTGATAGCAAAGAGACTCAACGCACCGAAAAGCACTGAAGTCATCAAAAATGCATTACCTATCATCGCTCCATTACCCATACCGATAATTTGTGCCAATAGTGGCACTAGTGAAACACCTGTAGTAAAAGTAAACACAAAGAGTGCCGCCAAGTTCAAACCTGGTTTGTTGCGAGTCATCCCTAGACCAATAAAAAGCATGAAGAGTTCAAATCCAAAAATAAACCATTTGTACTGCAAAACAGCTTCTGCATATGGCATAGTGACATATGCTCCTGCAGCAGCAGCTATCATGCTCGCTGCTAGCAGTTGATAAGTCTTTTTCATAAATGCAACGCCACTGCTAACATTTGTATTAGCATGTGTTTGTGCCTGTGTATAATCTCTGTCATATAGAGCCATAGTAATATCCTTTTTATATAAAGTTCAAAATAGAACAAAAATTGTCGATAGTGAAAGTATAATTATTAAAGGTTAAAATAGGGTTAAGAAAAATATATACTAAATAACTCAAATAATATTGGTCTCTTCTAAAAAAGTGTGGGTAAACCTCTCCTTGGGGTAGCCTAAGCCTAGAGTTAACCAGTGAGTAGGCATACCATAATCTTGTAGTTTTAAATCTCAACACCTCTGCCAAAAGAGTTCTCTTTATTGAGACGATATACCCTAGCTTGGTTTGGCTACCAAGTTTACCAACTTATTGGGGACGACTATCTCTTTGATGATATTCATACCCTCTAGCCATTTGGCTCCTGCCTCTTTGGCGGTGGAGAGTATCTCCTCTTTGGATGCTGCTGCATCTACTTCTATCTGCGTTCGTTTCTTTCCGTTGATAGTGATAGCGAGTGTAATGCTATCTTGGACAAACACTTCATCAAGCACCTCTATCTTGCCAGATAAGTTGGCTCTACCGAAGAGTTCTTCACTAAGCTCTGTAGTGATATGTGGTGCTATAGGCTCTAAGAGGTGCAAGATAATATAAAGCCCCTCACTCCAAACCTCTGCATCATTTTGTTTGTCCAAAGCATTCATCGCTTCCATACACGCTGCTATAAGGGTGTTAAATGCGAATGTTTTGGTATAGACATCTGTAGATTTCTGCAACGCTTCATAGACTTTGACTCGGGCTAGTTTGGCGTTAGCATCAAGCCTTGCATGCTCTATGGTTGGCAACTCATTGAGAGTTACTTTGCTCTTGCGGTCATAGAGTTTTTTGAGAAATCGAAATGCCCCATCGACAGCACTATCGTTCCACTCTAGCTCTTTTTGTGGTGGAGCAGCGAAGAGTACAAAGAGCCGTGCAGTATCTGCACCATATTTGGCTATGAGCTGATCTGGGTCTACTGTATTGCCTTTGGATTT
>CBEUND010000045.1:0-16672 GCA_965544395.1 uncultured bacterium
TTCGATAAAATCGAACCTACGCAATTTTTTAAAACTTTTTCTTTGTCGTTTGGTGATACCAAACCTACCTGATTGTTATTTTTGTAGGTTTGGCATTGCCAAACACCATAACAACATCACAAATATCAATATTGAAATGGATAAAAATTGAATTACAAACGACTCTTTTTAAACAATCATCCCTATTTTATCACAGTCGTAACCCATCAAAGAAACCCAATCATGATAGAAAACATAGAGCTATTAAGAGAAAGCTTTAGATATGCCAAAACTAAATTTGATTTCAAGATAGAAGCTATTGTCATACTTCCTGACCATTTTCATCTCATCTTGGGGCTTGATAATCCAAAGGAGTATCCTAAAATAATAGGTATAACTAAAAGCTATTTTTCCAAAAATTGCTCCCCTAAATATTATCAGCATCTACTACAATCACATAGCAGAGAAAAGCAAAACTATAAACCAGTTTGGCAAAAGAGATTTTATGAGCATACTATCAGAGATGAGAGAGATTTTAAGTTGAGATTGGATTATATCCATTTCAATCCTATCAAACACAGACTAGTGTCAAATGTCAAAGATTGGGAGTATTCATCATTTCATAAATTTGTAAAATTAGGAGAGTATGATAGAGAGTGGTGTGATTTTGATAAAAACATAGAGCTGTAGGTTTGGCAATGCCAAACGCTTAGGGGGATATACGGATGACTTCAAAGGTTGTAACCTCTTTGGTGTATGTGTGTTTTGTTTTGGCGTTTGGCAGTGCCAAACCTACGCATCTGCAACATTATTGTTTGCGTAGGTTTTGAAATTATTTTAAAGGATATTTATGAAAAAGTTACTTTTAGTCACAGTGCTATTGGCAGGATTCGTGAGCATGGCAAATGCCAAAACATATACGTGTTATCGTTATGTAGGTGGTAGTCCAGTGGGTAATTGGGTTAAGATTGAGGCATCTTCTAAAGATGAAGCATACTCTAAAGCGATGGCAAAATTTAAAGATTTAGGTGTTAAGGCAGATTCAGCAAATTGTCATTATGCTAATGGTTAGATAGCTTGCTGCGGGAGGGTCATACCCAGCTCCATTGGGAACCTGGAAGTCAAGCCTCCCATCGCCGATAATACTGCAGGTTACGCTTGTGGAAATGTAGGTCGCTGCCGCTTTGAGGTTTTCTTCTTTTTACAATCCTCTTTTATTTACAAGATTAATCCTTTTTTATATTTTCTTTTTATTGTTCGATAAATCGAACCTACGCAATTTTTTAAAACTTTTTCTTTGTCGTTTGGTGATACCAAACCTACGCATTTGGAGATTATTGATTGTTGTAGGTTTGGCATTGATAAGCACTTTACTTAGATTTGCGTGATAGCTTTTTTACTTCTCTCTTTTCTGCTTGATTTAGAGAACTGTAAGAAGTCATCAGTGGTTTTTACATATGCAGGAATATTTTCTAAGCTTTTTTGCATCACTACCCAAGCACTCATAGCATCGCTATAGGCTCTATGGTGCGTAGCTGTCTCTATGCCTAGTGATTTGTTGAGATAGGCTAAACCATAGCGTTCACTCTCAAAAGTTCTTTTGGCTAACTCTATAGTACATAGTACCGGATTACCAATATTTCCCAAACCAAACCTATTGAACGAAGCGGTCAGAAAATTGTAATCAAAGTCAGCATTATGTGCAACAAAGACAGCATCACCCATGAACTCTCTTAGGGCAGTCAATGCTTCTCTTCTGCTAGGTGCATTGATAAGATCTATCGGCTCAATCCCTGTGATCTTTGTGATATATTCCGGTAGAAATGTACAGGCTACAAAAGTTTCAAAACTATCAATGATCTCTCCATCTTGTACCATAACAGCACCTATCTCTATCACTTGCGAAGTCCCAGGTTTGCTTCCATTCGTCTCTATATCTATGATACAGTAGCGTTGTTTACTGTAGGATTGGAAGTGCGTTTCTAGAGTATAGTTGTTATTGTCATCTAAGTTTATAGGATATCCAGAAGCTTGAAGTAGATAGAAGATCGTCTCACAAGACTCAAAGAGCGTGCTATATTTTGTCACTATCTTTTGATACTCTTGCTTTAACAACACTCCGTTATTGTTACGGAATGCTTTGGTCAGCTCTTCATAAACTTTTCGCATTGCGTATAAAGCTTTCTACTTTTTTGTGGTCTTTGATACCTTTGCTCGCTTCTGTGCCTGAACTTACATCAACAGCATAAAATCCATACCCTTCAAGAGAAGAGAGGCTTTGTGTATCTAACCCTCCTGCTAAGATGATCCGTGAGCAATCAACACCATCAAACCACTCAAGGTTGAGCCGCTTGCCACTACCACCATAGGTTTCACAGTAGGCATCTACAAGACGATACTCTCCAGCAAATTTCTCTATATCCTCTTTGCATTTTGCTCTCACTACAGGAAGTGTTTTGGTTTTGATTGTATCTAAAAATATCTCATCTACATCAAAATGAATCTGTGCCATACTCATACCACTCTGTCTGGAAATAGCATCTATGCTCTTGGCTTCTTCTTCTACGAAGAGACCAACTCTCTCTACAAAAGGTGGGAGTCTTTTTGTAATCTCTTTCGCATCTTCTATTGATATATATCGAGGCGATTTTTCATAAAATACAAAGCCTAAAGCATCTGCACCTGCATCTACAGCATGGAGTGCATCTGTAAGGTTGGTGATACCACATATTTTTACTCTCATTATATTTTTAGGGAAGCGATAGCCTCCGCTACTCCTTGAGAGTGATTGTAGACATAAGAACCAGCGACGACGACATCTACACCTGCTTCTTTGAGCATTTGTATGTTTTGGTCATTGACCCCACCATCTACTTCGATGAGACATTGTGGGTTTCTCTTCTCTATCATCTTTTTGAGGCGTGAAGCTCTCTCTACTACAGATGGGATAAACTTCTGCCCACCAAATCCAGGGTTGACACTCATCAATAGCACCATATCTACATCTTCTATAAGAAACTCTATCGCTTCAGGTGGTGTATGTGGATTGAGTGTGATAGCGGGACTGATACCAAGAGAGCGGATCTTTTGTACAAGTCTATGCGGATGTTTCTCCTCTTCAATATGAAATGAGATATACTTTGGTTTGAGTGGTGCAAAGAGATCTACAAAGAAGCTATTGTTCTCTACCATGAGATGAATATCAAGCGGTTTATTAGCCACTTTTGCGACAGCATCTTCTACTACTACAGGTCCTATAGTGAGGTTGGGGACGAAGTGACCATCCATCACATCTACATGCACGAGATCACATCCCCCATCACATATCGCTGCTACATCTCTTGCTAGGTTTCCAAAATCTGCAGAGAGTATACTCGGTGCTACCAACATCTTATCATACCTTTTTTTGCAAGTATAACACTTCTACTCTGATAATAGACTTCTATATGGTATGTGTTGTAGAGATTTACTCCAAATAGTTGAAGCCTTATAAAGAGTTTTTAATACTCTTTTGGATATAATCGCAAAAATTATTCACGGATCGGCAATATTTGTTCGGACGAGGAAGCATAACAAAATTAAAGGATATATAGATGGCAAGAAGATGTGATGTAAGTGGCAAAGGTCCACTCGTCGGTAATAATGTAAGTCATGCAAACAACAAGAGAAAGAGAAGACAACTTCCTAATTTGAGATCTATCAAGATCACACTAGAAGATGGTACAACCAAAAAGATGAAAGTCGCTGCTTCAGAACTCAGAACTATGAAGAAAAAAGCTGCACAAGCGGCAGCAACAGTAAGTTAGTCAAAATCCCCCATGGGCATCAGGCAATCAACTGCCACTAACAAACTCAAGAAATCTCTTGGGTGGAAGAGTGCCCCCACTCCACACATAACACTCAATGATGAGTATTATGCACTTTTAGCTCCCTTTCGACTTCCTATAATACTTACAGTATTAATCATGCTTGTTGGAACTATCGGATATATGATTATAGATAATTTCTCTTTGATGAATGCTATATATCAAACAGGGATTACCTTTACTACCGTAGGATATGGGGAGATACAACCTATCTCTGATGCTGGTCGTATCTTTACCATCACATTGATTATCTTCGGATTTGTACTCTTCTCTGTGGCAGTAGGTATTATCGCTGAAGTGATAAACAAAGGTGAATTTCTTAAAATCTCAAAGGAGCGTCGTATGCTTTATGAAATTGCAAGACTTAAGCATCACTTTGTTGTATGCTATCATAATGACTTTACTATAGAGGTCACTAAGCAGTTGCGTGCAAATCACATGCCATTTGTTGTGGTCGATCCGCGAGAGGATTTGGATGGGATCGCCAAGAAGTATCACTATCCATACTTCGTCCAAGCCGAGCCACATACAGATATGGGTGTACTCAAATCACACCTCTCTAGTGCCAAAGGGTTGATTACACTTGCAGAAAATGTAGCTGATAATATCGCTTTGATCGCTTCGTCTCGTTTATATGAGAGGGAGATAGGGCGAAAGAGAAAATATCTCATCATTGCAAGTGCAAGAGGTCTAGAGGATGAGCAAAAGCTCCTCAAACTAGGTGCCAACAAAGTGGTTACTGCGAGTAAATTGATGGCACAACGGATCAACGCTATGGCTATCAGACCAGATATGGAAAATCTCCTCCAAGAGTTTTTATACAAACAAGATACACCACTCGATATGGAAGAGATCAAAGTCTCTAAAACAAGTTGGTTGACACTTAAGAAGTTGAAAACAACTCGTTTTAGAACTATTGCTAATGTGACAGTCATTGGTGTGAGACAAAAAGATAAGAAATTTATCCCTATGCCTAGTGGAGAGACTATCATCCTCCCAGAGAGTAAGCTTCTGCTTATTGGGACAAGTGAAGGCATCAAAAAGGCGAGAAAAATAGTGCGTAAAAAAGAGAAACCAGAGGAGCTCCAATATGTTTAAATTATTTCCTATCAAAGGTGGCTTAGCCAATGTATCTGGCTTTTATTGTGATGCAGTGAATGTCGGTATGCGTACAAGTATAGAGGCGGAGGAAGTAGCTGGAGATGTAGCATTTATACGCAGTGATATACCCTGTGATATTTCCGCAGTTTTTACCTCCAATAGATTTCAAGCAGCACCGATAGTACACTATCAACGATATGCAAAAGATTTTCAAACAAATTTTCTTCTCATCAATGCAAAGAATGCCAATGCTATGACAGGAGAGCAGGGGGTTGCTGATATAGACGCACTCTTTGCTACCTTAGAGAAGCATATCGCACTTGTCAATCCAGTGATGAGCTCTACGGGTGTGATTGGATATCGTCTCAATCAAGAGAAAATAACCTCTGCATTTGATAGATTTGATTACAATGCTCAAGAGAGCGAACGCACAGCAAGAGCCATAATGACGACAGATAGTTTCAAAAAGGAGCTCTGTTTCAAGGTGGAGTTGGAGAGTAGTGATACTTTTCATATCGCAGCGATATGCAAGGGTGCAGGCATGATCAATCCAGCTATGGCTACAATGCTCTGCTTTATCACTACAGATGCAGCAATCCCCAAAGAGGATATGGATGAGTTACTTGTAGAAGCTACAGAACAATCATTCAATCGTATATCTGTAGATGGAGACACCTCTACCAATGATACAGTCATGCTTATGAGTAACAAAAAAAGTGCTGTTTATGATAAGCGTGCCTTTAGAGAAGCTTTGAATAAGATCACCTTTGAATTAGCGATGATGATACTACGAGATGGTGAAGGTGCCAATAAGCTTGTCGCTTTTGAAGTCAAGGGTGCTGTAGATGAACTCCAAGCCAAAAAAGCAAGCCGTGCTTTAAGTAATTCATTGCTCGTTAAGACGGCTCTCTTTGGTGAAGATCCCAATTGGGGGAGAATTGCATCTACGATTGGTGCGAGTGGGATAGAGTGCGATGAGAGTAAACTTGTCATACATTATGATAATCTACTTATATACTCAAATGAATTTAGAGAGTTAGATAGTATCAGAGAAGAACAAGCCTATAAAATAATGAAACAAGATAGTTTTAGAGTTGTTTGTGATATTGGTTTGGGGGATGCTTCATATCTCTCATATGGATGCGATTTGAGTTATGAGTATGTCAAGATAAACGCAGAGTATAGGACTTAATACTAACACTACACTCATCTTGTAGAGCATTACTACTGCTCTACAATTGGACTCTTTTGGTATCTCTTATTTTGCTTTTGCTCCACCACATTTGCCTGCACCACATTTGCCTGCTTCAGCTTTGGCTGGTTTTTCTTCCTTCTCTTTTGCTTTAGCTTTTGCTTCGCCACATTTGCCAGCTCCACATTTGCCTGCCTGACATTTCGCTGGTTTTTCTACTTTTTCTGTCGCTTCACTATTAGCATTTGCAGTTGTAGCGATAAAACCGATTGCACCAAGTGCGATAAGTGATGTAAGAAGAATTTTTTTCATTTTGATCCTTTGAGATTAAAAGTCTAGCATAGAGCAAGACATATTTGGTTTACAGAAGAGAACTTCTGAATGGTAGATAGCTTTACGCTTATAAAGCCCCTAAAACATTTTTTAGCAATTATTATATTGAATGATTGTGTATTCTATGTGTAGTACAAACCACAAATCTATGAAGATTTTTCTTTCTCTTTGCTCTCCGATTTTTTAGCAAAACCTGCACCTTTTTTTGTTTTGGCTTGGAGGTCGAGTGCTGTGATAAGAGCTCTATAGTCTTCACCATTTTTATGAAGCTGTGCAAAACAAGTTGCAATGACAGCTATAGTGTTGGGTACAGTACCTTTTTTCTTGTATGCTTGGAGGTTTTTTTCACTCACTTTGATAAGTTTACTAAACTTAGGTAGTGTAATCTCTGCATCCAATAGTAGCTTTTTGAAATCTATAAATGTCATATCACTCCTTTTTATAGTACTCTAGTTAAAATTCTACCCAAAAACCATAAAATATTACCAATATATAGAAATATACTTGACAAGTTAGTATAAAAAGAGTATAATACCTATAATTTATTACTATTAGTTAGATAATAAATAAATTCACAGCCAAAAAGGATTACCATGGCAAAAGAACTTAAGAAAAAAGCGAAGAAGAAGTTAGAAGCAAAAAAGCTAGCAAAAAAAGTTGCGAAGAAAAAAGCTTCTAAAAAATCTCCAAAGAAAAAAGTTACTGCGAAGAAAAAAGTAACAAAAAAGAAAGTAGCGAAGAAAAAAGTAGCGAAAAAACCTACTAAGAAAAAAGTAGTTGCCAAAAAGAAAAAAGCTAAAAAGAAAAAATAGTTAGCTTGAGAGTTTGCTCCTTGCGTTCATACCAAGGAGCGATAGAGAGACTATTTTTTAACCCAAATTTCTACCCTTCTATTTTTTGATCTTCCCTTTTCACTCTCATTGCTTGCTACTGGATAGGCTTCACCAAAACCTCTGATGTTGTTTTCATCTATTTTGATCCCTCGTGATGCAAGGTATATCATAGCTGACTCGGCTCTCTTTTTGGATAATCTGAGATTTGCTTTTGTTGACCCTCGACTATCTGAGAAACCTATAAGATATATAGATTTTTTATTGCAACTTGTTTCTCTAAAGTATTTTGCTAAACGCTCCAAATCTTTTTTTGCTTTATTATCCAATTTGTCATTTTTGGAGTTAAATCTAAAGTTTGTAGAGAGTCTATAGAGCCCTTTGACTAACTTCTTATACCCTTTTGGCATATCATCATTTAGGAGAGGTTTGAACTCTTTGATGTTCAAATCCACAAAACCTATATTTTCAACTATATTTTGCCCATCAGCAGAGAGGACAAAATCTACAAATGATTTGACATTTTTGCTCATGACTTTTTTGGTATAGAGATAGAGTCTACGAGAGAGAGGGTAATCCTCTGTAGCCACTGTATACTTATCTGGTCTAATGGTAGTTTCACCATCTGATATAGCTAACTCTTTTGAGTTGAGGATATATGGTAATCCTCCAAAACCTATACCATTGATATCCTTGGATACATCATTGGAGAGTTTTGTATTATCCTCATACCTTTTGGCATCACTTTTTAGTGGCTCTTTATTGAGGATGAGAGTGTCAAAAGTATCCCAAGTGCCTGATTTCTTATCTCTTGCGTATATATTGATGAGACCATCACCTCCACCCAACTGTTTCCAGCTACTTATCTGACCCATAAATATATCTTTTATTTGTGTCGTTTTGAGTTTAAAGATAGGATTTTTTTGGTTTACAAATACTGCGACACCATCTATGGCTATGACATGCTCATTAGTTACAGATTTCATATTGCCAAATCTTTGCAGTGCTACCACCTCTTTATCTTTGACTCTTCTTGATGCCATTCCTATATCACACAAGCCTGCGTCAAGATCTCTAAAGGATGTCGATGATCCATGTGCAGCCAAATCAACTTTGATATTTTTGTTGCCAAGAAGTGCATGTATCTCACTCTCTTCACTTCCTTTGCTCACTGATACTATATCACTCGCTCCTAGCTTTTTGAAATATGCTTTTATGAGAGCTGGAGCTAATTTTGCACCTATAGTGTTGGAGCCATGTATACGAAAGTAATAGTCAGATTTTTGATCTTTTGCTTCTGCCATCACTGTGCCACCCAATGCGGCATTTTCATCTATCTTTGTGATATCACCTACTGTACCTATCTCACCATTTTTTATCTTGATGTAGTAGTTGCCATTGATATATTTGATAATATCAGTGGAGATATGTGTGTTGGTAACAAAACTGATATAATCTTTTTCATTTTTATTACTTTTGTATCTTATCTGGATGATTTGCGATTTTGGTATCTCAAAAACATGGTATCCATTCTCTACTCTATCTATCTTTGCGTCAAAAAATGTACCATCTTTGAGATGAATAGCTTCGCTATATCCAAAATGTAACGATAAAACGATCAATAACAATACCCTCAATGTCTGTTTGAGTAACTTCATACAAGCTCCTATTAGTCCAATTTAAGTTATGAAATAGTACCAATCTTTGGAAACAATTCAATAACAGCTATATCTTCTGCATGTAGTACTCTAGGAGTGATTTGTTTGCAATGCCTGGTATGATATTGTCATAATCATGGAGATACTTCATTGTTTTTGAGTCTTCAAACTCATTGATGAAAATAACATTTTTGATATTTTTTGTTTGCAAAATATTTTTGAGAGTTGGCTCTTCTTCAAACAAGAATGTATCAGCAAACGAAAAATTGTATTGCGTATTGTCTATCTTCTCTCTATAGTCATTGAAGCTGTTGGCCGTGTGCACACTATACCCCATACTCTCAAAGAGTGCCTTAAAGATTTTATTATCAGTTTTTTGATTTTTGCAAAGAATGATATCTATATGGGACGCTGGAGCAGAGATCTTTTCAGGGAAATACTCTTTGAGTATACTCTCTATTCTCTTCAACTCAATTGGCTTTGGTAAAAACTCATCCATCCCCTCACCCATAAGTCGCTCTCTATCGCCTTTAAGATTATTGGCGGTGAGTGCCACTATCGGAACATGTGGCACACTGTTTTGCTCTTCATACTCTAGTATTTTGTGTGTAGCCTCGACCCCATCCATGACAGGCATTTGTACATCCATCAGTATAATATCATAGCTATTGCTTATTCTCTCCTCTAATGCCTCTTTGCCATTTTCTACGATAGTTGGTTTTATTTTGAGATTAGAGAATGTATACTCCATAAGTTTTTGGTTGATAAGATTATCTTCTGCGATGAGGATAGAGAGATCATCAAAGGCTAAAGATTGTGTAGTATCTTGGGCTAGAGTCGTGACGCTGTTTGATTGGCTACTTATCTCTATGCCTCTCTTGATTTTTGAAAAATTGACAGGTTTATATATCACTGAATCGACACGAGAGAGGAGTTGATGATCGCTCCCTTGGAAATTATCCAACTTCGTGATATGGATTATCTTCATATCTGATTTTGGTATCTTGCGAATCTCTTCTGTGTCGATACTGTGAACAAACAGAAGTGTGAGATGTTGCATCTCATTAGACTCAAGAATCTCATCTATAGAGAGGTACTCTGTATATTTCGCACCTGTATACTCTATATATTTTTTGATATTTTCTCGTTCTTTGATGTGTTTTAAGTTGTGTGGCATACAGAAGCCTATCTGGTGGTTATTTTGTTTTACCTCTATAGCGGAGACTTCAGGTAGCTGAAGCTCGAAAAAGAATGTAGCCCCCTCACCTTTGGTACTATCTATATCGAGTTCTCCACCCATTGCATCTATAAACTTCTTGGATATTGTCAAGCCCAATCCTGTGCCACCATACTCACGACTTGTAGATATATCCTCTTGAGTGAATGCTTTAAATATACTCTTTTTTTGCTCTTCACTCACACCTATACCTGTATCTTTGACTGCAAACCTAATGTTTGAGTATCCATCCTGTGAGCTTACCTTCTCTACTCTCACATCTATAACTCCCTCTTCAGGGGTAAATTTGATAGCATTACTGATGAGATTGACGACTACTTGCGTGAGTTTTGTTGGGTCTCCTCTGAGCGTCGTGTTGATATGCGGATCTACAAAGAGTTGTAGGTCGATATTTTTTTGATCTGCTTTTGCTCCATAGGACTCTATGGCTGACTCAAATATATCAAAAGGGTTAAACTCTATAGATTCGAGCTCTACTTCTTGCTCTTTTATTTTTGACAAATCCAAAATATCGTTGACTATAACTAACAAGTTGTTAGAGCTGTTATCAATAATTTTGATAAATTCCAACTGCTCGGCTGTGAGTTTGGTACTTTTCAAAAGTTGCGTAAAACCCAAAATACCATTAAGCGGTGTTCTTATCTCATGAGACATATTCGCCAAAAAGAGATCTTTTGAGCGGTTCGCTTCAGATATAGTATCCGCCATAAAGTTATATATTTTGACTTTATCTTGATTTTTTATGATATGGTTGAGCTCTTTTTGTTGCGATGCGTTGAGGTTCAACCTCATACCCTCTATCGCCTCTTTAAATCCAAGTGCATCTTTGATAGATGATTTAAATCGAAAGTAGAGTGCAGTAATAATCAATAACAAAAGGATAAGAGCAGAGCCAAGAATATAGAGCTCTTTTTCTATCTGAGAAATACTTTCACTGGTTATATTTTTGATATCTACAGAGATCAGGTCGATACTTTTTGTTATTTTTGAAATTCTCTGTTTGGCTGTATTGTTCCACTTATCTTTGTTGATACTTGATAATCTATCGTTGAGAGAAGCGAGTATGATACTAGATCTCTGCTCATCAATAGATCCAAAGTAGAGCTCTTCATCTAAGAGATCTTTCAATTTAGAAAGTAGATTGCTATCAGACAATTTGCTAACCTCTGGTATGTAATCTTTGTTGATGAGGCTATTCCAAGTCGCTAGATTTTGATCGCTCAGCGGAGTATCTTTTGAGAGCAAGAAAGATATAAATCCTCGTTCCATCCCCACATTCTCCTCTAGCAATATCAGCTCTGAATAGAGATCTAATATCGCTCTATTATCTTTGGGTGCGACACCTTTATCTAAATTGAATAGTTGTATAGAGTTAGAGAAGCCTCCATCACTATGCTGAAGCTCCAAACTCTTGATGATGGTATTGATCTCATTGATGATAGTGAAACTAAAATCTTTTGTGTATCTCTGCACAAATAACTGATCAAAAGATATCTTTTTCTTTCTAACTTGGTTTCGCACCGCATTTAATGTAGCAAATTTTTCAAAAAACTCTTTTGATACTACTCCATCACCATTTTTTTGCAACTTATCCAAATCTTTGTCAACAATTTGTTGTATAGTGCTGAGGTTGCTTGCTACTGTATCATCACTGCTTTTGAGGATAAACAGTGATGAGACTCTTCTCTCTTCATCTATATGCTGTAGAAAGCTATTCAAATCCTCTAGTACACGCATATCTGCTCTACCCTTAGAGAGGTCATGATATCTACCATATTGTATCGTAGCATAGTAGAAGATTGCCAATGACAAAAATAGAAGTATCGCGATGATACCAATATCAATACGCTTTTTGTGTAGTGTTTTCATTGTATCATCTCCTATTGATTTTTACTATGATATTTTTCCAAAAGTAGAGAATCTTTCTCTATCTCTCTGGATGCTAGTAGTAGTATATTTTCTATCTCTATCGTGCCCACTTTGAGATAGTAGGCTTTGATCCCTTGCCAGTTTTTATGTAGTTTCGAGATAAGCAGTAAACTCTTGGCAGAGTAGTTGTAGTCATCCAAAAGTAGAAGTGCCTTCTCCATCTCTGTTATAGTTTGCTTGACCATGTTCCTATAAGATTTGTTCTTTTTATCTGTTTGCAAAAGTAGATAATTTTTTGTCAACCTCTCTATCAAAAAAGATATGTTTTTCATTTTGATGAGCATCTTCTCCTCTTCACTCAGTGCATAGTCGAGATCTTGTGCGATAGAGTCTGCTGCCTTGAGTAGTATCTCGCTATACTCCAAGATTTTCTGGGGATTTTTATCGTCTGATGGTTCTTGCATAAGTTTAAACATCTTCTGTTTGCTGTAGGATAAAAAGTTGAGTACTTCTCTGGACTCTTCATCTTTCATCGATCTATCTATAAGATCAAATTGCTTCTCTAACTCGTCCAATTTTTTGAGAGCGAGACTCTTTCTGTATCTTTTTTTGGGATTGAGATAGTATGAGAGATAGTCGACAGCTATCTGTTGACTACTCAAGCGAATATTCTCTGAAGCCTCTAGTAGTGAGACTTGACTTCTGATAGATGCGGCTTGGAGTGTCGAGCTCAAAACCATTACTATCAATGGATATAAAAGATAACGATACATAGTGACTCCCTCTATAATATATTGGAATTATAGAAAAAAGTGGTTACATATATGTAACAAGTGCCGTAGACTTCTTGCCAAACTCATGAATTGAGAATATTTTTTAGTGTGCATTAGATTTTATTCTGTAGCTTTGAAGGACTAGCCTTAGCTAATTCAAAAAGATTCAGAATGAAAGATGATGTGCAATAAGAAGTATACGCTTTCATTGGGTTTTGCAAGAAGTCTAATAGAGTTACGGTTACCTATACTCTACATGCTCTCTCTTGCCATAAAACCGAGGCTCTTTATGTGTGATATAGAGATCGACAAAAGCCATCGCTCTTGCTAAATGTTCACGAAACTTCATGCGGTAGTCTGCAGCTGTGCCTTCGTAATCTTTGGCTATGAAACCTATGGCTTTATGACCTTTGCTGTGTGCTATATAGAGAGCTCTTTGGAGGTGGAACTTTTGGGATACTATGATGTAGTCGTCGAGTCCAAATATCGCTTTGGCTCGCACGACGGAGTCTAGGGTACGAAAGCCTGCATAGTCGAGGGTGATGTACTTTTTGGGGATACCTGCTTTTATGAGATCTTTTTGCATAGTGGTTGGCTCATTGTAGTATTTTGTTGCATTATCTCCTGAGACGACTACGGCTTTGATTTTTCCTGCTTTGTAGAGGGCGGCTGTAGCTTCGATGCGGTAAGTGTAGAAGTAGTTTTTGCCTCCTTTGGAGACATATTTGGAAGTTCCTAGGAGTAGGGCTGCTCTTTTTTGAGGTATCTTGGTGATATCTTGATAGATATATGCCTGAGAACTCTGGCTCACAAACTGATACCATAGAGGTACAAAAGCCACTACTCCTACTAGGAGGACGATAAGCAGTAGTTTGAACCTCTGAAGAGTTTTCATATCTATGGCACTAGGCTTTGCATACGCCTAAGTCTACCTCTCTATACTCGACATCCATAAGCGTGCATGCTCTACGCATGATGCCATGGATAGTCAAACCAAACTTCTCAAAGAGCAGGTCAGCAGGAGCAGAAGCCCCGAAACTCTCCATACCTACTATATCATCTGCATATCTATAGTACTCTGTCGCTGTGCTAGCCTCTACTGCGAGTACTTTGGTCGCTGGGTCTATGACTTGTGCTTTGTAAGCATCATCTTGCTCATTGAAGAGGTCGAGACAAGGCACAGAGACGATATTGGCTTTGACACCGAGTAGCTCTAGGTGACAACCTGCACGCAGACAAGGCATGAGTTCACTTCCGCTCGCCATGAGTGTGAGTGTAGCATCCTCTCTTTTTTTGATGAGATATGCACCATTGGCTACTGATCCAAAATCTCTCTTTGGTTTGAGGGTTTTGAGTTTTTGTCTTGAGAGTACGAAACCTTGTGGAGCATCTATAGTGAGTGCAGTTTTCCATGCCTCTACATTCTCTGTAGCATCGGCTGGTCTCCATACATAGAAGTTGGGCAATGCTCTAAATTGGCTCATCTGCTCTATAGGCTCATGCGTTGGACCATCTTCGCCAACACCGATACTATCATGTGTCCAGACAAAGAAGTTTTGGATACCTGTGAGGGCTGCTATCCTAGCACTCGGTTTTTGATAGTCAGAGAAGACAAAGAAAGTCGCATTGAATGGTATCGTCGTCCCATAGAGAGCCATCGCATTGGTGATCGCTGCCATAGAGTGTTCACGGATACCGAAGTGGATATTTTTGCCTTTTGGGAAGTCACCCATATCTTTGAGTGTTGTTTTGTTGGATGGAGCAAGGTCGGCAGAACCACCGATGAAGCTAGGGAGTGCAGTCGCTATAGCGTTGAGTATTTTCCCATTGCTATCTCTTGTGGCTACTGATGCATCTCCACTAAAGTCAGGGTAATTGATAGCAGCAAAATCAGGGTTGAGTAGTCTATCGAGTGCTTCATTTTGCTCTACTAGAGGAGCCTCTTTGTGTCTATGTATCCACTCTTTTTCCAAGAGTTCCCCATTTTCTACTGCACATCTAAATCGTAGGAGTACATCCTCAGGGATATAAAATTTCTCATCTGCAGGGAAACCTGCTTTGGTTTTGGATATTTTGATCGTCTCTTCACCGAGTGGAGCACCATGGGTTTCATGGCTCCCCTCCAAGCCCTCTGCACCTCTACCGATGATAGTGTTGGCGATGATGATCGTCGGTTTGTCTGATGTTTTGGCTTGTGTGAGCGCTGCATCTATATCATCATAGCAGTGTCCATTGATATTGAGCACATTCCACTTTTGGGCTTCAAATCGTTTGGCTACATCTTCGCTCCATGCTATAGAGGTGTCTCCCTCTATAGTTATCTCATTACTATCATAGATGAGGATAAGATCTTTGAGTGCCAAGTGTCCAGCCAATGCACACGCTTCGTAGCTGATACCCTCTTGGAGGTCTCCATCACCACAAAGAGCATATACTTTGTGATCTATGAGGTCACAAGTCTCAGAGTTGACTTGAGCAGCAGTGTAGGCTTGAGCCATAGCGAAACCAACCGCATTGGCAATCCCCTGTCCTAGAGGTCCTGTCGTGATCTCTACACCCTCAGTATGTCCATACTCTGGATGTCCAGGTGTTTTGGAGTCGAGTTGTCGGAAGTTTTTGAGATCATCCAAAGAGAGGTCATACCCCCAAAGATGCAAGAGCGAATAGATGAGACCAGTACCATGCCCACCAGAGAAGACCAATCTATCGCGATTGAGCCATTTTGGGTTTTTGGGGTTGTGGTGGAGGTGTTCACCAAGAACGACGGCTATATCAGCCAATCCCATAGGGGCTCCTGGGTGTCCAGAGTTGGCTTTTTGTACCATATCGGCAGCTAAAAATCGTAGAGTGTTTGCCATCTTCTTACGCATTGTGTTTGGCATCGTTTTTATCCTTTGTGTCTGTTGAGGTATTTTGTCATAAGTGGTTGCAAGGCAGTTTGTAACTTCTCATCAAAGTTATCAAATCGTCTTTGCAAATCTTTTGCGAGGGTGTCGGCTTGTAGCATACTCTCCTCCAATCCCAAAAGATTGACAAAGCTATTTTTATCACCGTCATTGCCTGTCGTCTTGCCAGCCTCTTCGTCGCTCTGTATCTCATCTATGATATCATCTTGTATCTGAAAGAGCAGCCCAAGATCAAGCCCAAAACTATAGAGATCTTCTTGGATATTTCGTTCAAGCCCGACGATGAGAGCTCCCATCTGTAGAGATACGGCTATGAGTTTGGCGGTTTTGTTGCTATGAAGCATCTTGATTTGGTCGAGTTCTAGTGGGGTATTTTCAAAATAGCAATCTATCGCTTGCCCAAGCACCATGCCTCTACTCCCTCCATCTCGTGCGAGTAGCTCTATGAGTTTGATCTTCACATCAGATCTGAGAGGTGCTTTGGAGAGGATATAGAAGGCTTCTGTGTTGAGTGCATCCCCTGCGAGGATAGCTGTCGTCTCATCATAGCTGATATGGAGCGTAGGCTTCCCACGACGCAGTGGAGCATCATCCATCGCAGGCAAGTCATCATGGATGAGCGAATAGGTATGGAGCATCTCTATAGCTAAAGCCACACTCAAAGCCCCCTCATAGAGGAGTGGTTCATAAGCATCTACTACACTCAGCAGAAGCATCGGACGGAAGCGTTTTCCCCCAGCGAGAAGCATTTGAGTAAGTGCTTGTTCATAGATGGGATGAAATGATGGCACTTGTGGTAGATTCTCTTTTAGGTATATTTCAAATCGTTCCATAGCTACTTTTCCACCCCTCATAATATATTGCCGAGATTATAGCAAAAATAGAATAAAATCAATGCAAATTATAGCGTGGGGGTTTGAATATCGTT
>CBEUND010000046.1:0-16439 GCA_965544395.1 uncultured bacterium
CTACAATCTCCGCAAAAAGTGTCCATCCTACCATACCTGCCATGAGATAAATCGCATATGCATATTGGCTATCTATGCCAGGGAGTTTTGCCTTTAAGACATTGGAGAGTATCAAAGCGTAGATAAGCACCTGTGCCAATGGATGCAAAATCATCCAGAGACCACCTAGTTTACTGCGGATGAACCTTGCTTTAAAATTGGTTTGGACTGAGGAGAGGATAAAGTATCTATATGCCCAGATAGAACGAAGAAGACTCTTCATCTACACTCTCTTGAAGTCATCTTCGACTCGTACTATGTCATCTTCTCCTAGATATGCCCCTACTTGTGCCTCTATCAATACGACATCAACTTTGCCAGGGTTTTCAAGACGGTGTAACTCACCCATAGGGATATAAGTAGACTCATTTGGTCTCACAAGCACCTCTTTTTGACCTACTCGTACAAGTGCTGTACCACTCACAACTATCCAGTGTTCGCTTCTATGAAAGTGCTTTTGGAGAGACAATCGCCTCCCTGGCTTGACTACTATCCGCTTGATCTTATAGTTTTGACTATCTTCTAAGACAGTATAAGTCCCCCAAGGTCGATGTGCTGTGAGGTGGATATGGTGGAGTTCTGTCTCTCTACCTTTGAGCTCTGCTACGATCTCTTTGATCTTTTGTGAATTGCCTTTTTTGGTGACCAAAAGAGCATCTGCTGTATCTACTACGATGAGATCATCTACACCAGCAAGTGTGACCATCCTGCCACTAGAATAGACGAAGTTATCTTTGGCTCCGAGGGCTATGAGGTTGTCATCTACGGTATTGCCATTGGCATCATTGGCAAACTCACCAGCAAGTGCATCGAAGCTCCCTAAGTCACTCCAGCCGATACTACTTGCTACGACCTTGACACGATCACTCTGCTCCATGACTGCATAATCTATACTATCTTCAGGGATGGATGCCATATCATCATGCCCAATGCGTATCATATGATCTTTTTGCGTATTGTTGTATGCTTGGAGAGATGCACTATATAATGCAGGTGCATACTTCTCTAACTCTTCGAGAAATACGCCTGCTTTGAAACAGAACATACCACTATTCCAGTAGTAGTTTCCTGCTTCTACATACTCTTGGGCTGTTGTAGCGTCTGGTTTCTCTTTGAAAGCTGTGACATCTTCACCATCTGCCTCTATATAGCCAAATCCTGTATCGGCAAACTCTGGTGTAATACCAAAAGTCACAAGAGAGTCACTAGAGGCTAGTTTTTGAGCTTTTTCTAAGACTGCTGTATAGGCTGCATGATCTTTGATGAGATGGTCAGATGGAGTCACTAGCACAATCTCATCTGGATCAAGGCAGAGACAAGCGAGTGCTATCGCTGGTGCTGTATTACGACCGACTGGCTCTAGCAAAAATCGTGAATGAGAACTCTTCGTATCCAATCCTAGCTCCTCCATCTGATCTACAGCCAAAAAATACTGCTCTGCATTGGAGACGATGAGTTGTTCACAACAACTCTCTATATTTCGTTGGAGTGTGAGTTGAAAGAGTGATTGTTTATCAAATAATTTGACAAATTGCTTGGGCATAAGTGTACGGCTAATTGGCCACAATCTCGTGCCACTTCCACCGCATAAAATGATATTGGTCATAGTTCCTCTGCTTTATATAAAGAATGAGTAGCATTATACCAAAAATATTTTAGATATACTAAGCAATCAATCTATGATATAATAGAAGAAAAAAAGGAGTATATATGGTTGCAGCTATAGAGTACTACAGTTATGATGATTATGTTCAGTGGGAAGGAGATTGGGAGTTGATATATGGTCATCCACTGATGATGGCTCCTAGTCCTCTCATCACACATCAAGCACTTGCAAATATGATCGCTTTTGAGTTGACACACTCTATCTATGAGTGTCAGGAGTGTCTTGTTGTCTCTGAACAAGATTGGAAAATCAGTGATGATACTGTAGTGAAACCTGATGTAGTCATGATATGTAATGAACCTCACGATACTTATATTACAAAACCTCCTAAAGTGGTAGTTGAGATTATTTCAAAAAGTACAGCAAAACGCGATGAGCAGACGAAATTTGAACTCTACGAGAGAGAGTGCGTTCCATATTATATTATCGTCTATCCGAGGGACTTAAAAGCAAAAATATATCGACTGGAGGATATGCACTATCAAAAAATCGATGACTTTACACACGAAGTGATGCATTTTAATGATTTGGAGTGTGGTGGGATGATTGATTTTGAAAAAGTTTTTAAACGCTTTAGAAAATAGCTATTTTAAATATACTCTCCATCTTTTATCAAATAAGTAGAGCCATACGCCAAAATATCAGTAGCGACATTGACAAGTCGGATGAAGAGTACAGAGAAGAGAATGATCTCACTGCTAATGTCTAAGTGCAAAAACTGAGCCATCGTGATGAATGCTCCCTCTCTCACGCCGATACCACCAGATGCACCAGGGGTCACAAATCCTACGAGCCATGAAAATATATAGACACCTACTATCGCAAAGAAGAGTCTCATAGAGCCACCCTCTAACTGTGCCACGATGATGATACCTATCATGATGCCTTGCAGTGCTATAGAGAGAGTCAATAGAGCACTCATCTTGAATTTGGTCAATCGATCAAATGATGGGAAGAGAGAGAGGCTCAACCCCAATGCAACCAATGCCAACAGTAGCATCAATCCTTGGTAAAGCATCTCCAACGCATCGACAAAGAGTAAAAAAAGTGTCCCTGACAATATCGTAGCCACTACAATCAAAAAAGTAAACAAGCCAGAGACTTTCATCATCTCTGCTTGAGAGAGGTGTATCTTTTTGGCTAAGAGTTGTCTCCCTAAAAAATGAAATATATTTCCAGGAAGATATTTGGCAATCTCTGTTTTGGCAAAGTAGTAGTAGGAGACTCTATAGGGAAATGTCACTTTGGAATAGTGTAGTAGCATCGTATGCCATGCGATGATACCCAACATCATAGAGAGCATATTGAGTAACCAAAGAGGAAATAGTAAAAATAGAACTTCTCCAAACTTTTCTGCAAAACTCTCCAAGGTATACTCTTGAGAGAGTTGATAGAGAACAAAAGCAACACCCAAAATCCCTAATAACCTCCCCACAAAGTAGGCAAGAGCTTTGATTTTATCCTTTGAGAACATTGAATATTTTCTCATCGAGTATAGCTCTAGCTCTTGCATTACTCAATTTGAGGTCATAAGAGCAGTATGCACCCTCCCCCACTCTTTTGAGCAACTCTGGATCTTGTTTGATCTGCATAAGCCTCTCTGCCAAACTCTCAGGCTCGATATCTTGGACAAAAAAGATATCTTCATTGTCCGCAAAAGCTTCTCTCATAGCATCTGTGGCTAAAGTAAGGTGGGGTTTGCCTACCCTAAAGGAGTCATTTGTTTTGTTGAGTACGACACTGTTGGCTCGCTCTCCTAGAGTAAAGAGTCCCAAATTCACATCGGCTGCATTGTAGTAGTAGTTGAGCTCTTCTAGTGTCATAAAACCTTTGAACTCTATATTGTTTAGCTGGTACTTCTCGACTAATGCCCTGCACTTGGCATAGTCGGGACCCGCACCTATCATCAAAAAGAGGCTATCATCTCCTCTCTCTTGGAGTATCCGTGCAGCCTCTATGATCACATCTACACCATGGAGAGGGATATAGCTACCGACATAGAGGATAGTAAATCGTTCACTATATCTGCGCACCTCTTTTTTGACAACATTCTCTTCATTGATAGTGAGTGGGACACGGACAAATTTATTTTTGTCAACTCCATAGATCTGCGAGAGTGACTTGACCAACTCATCGGTATCCACAATGATAAAGTCTGCTTTTTCAAGGGATCTCTTCTCTATCCAAAAAGTCAACTTGCCTAGTAGGCTATCGGGTTTGTAGAGTTTACGGTCATTACACATCACATCATAGATAGAGAGATAAAAATCAAAAACTATAGGCTTGCTCGTAAATGGTCGCATCAATACTACTAAAAAATGCCCCATATAGGCGACAAAAAAGAGATCTTTGCCCCACATTTTGAACGGTAATCTTGCTAAGATAGTTGGTATCCTACCGATATAACTCTTGGCATTTGATACGCATTCACTAGCGTCAAATCGTGCTTTGAGTGTCTCTCTATGGAACTTATTTCGAGCCATAGTAGGTTTATCAGCACAGGTAAAGAGTACTTTCACAGACGCTGTCCCATCCTAATCTCTTCGAGCAGTTTACGGTTGACTGATTGCAAGTCCGCCACAAAAGCGATAAGCCCTGTCTGAAAGCCCATGCCCATCAATACGCCAGAGAGTACAACAGACTGCATATGCCCTACTCCATCGCCTGTAAAGTAGAAATATAAAAATCGTAGCCCCAATAAAAAACCTAATCCAAAGAGTATCGCAGCGATACTCATAAAGAATTGAAAA
This sequence comes from uncultured bacterium, assembly GCA_965544395.1. GTDB lineage: Bacteria > Campylobacterota > Campylobacteria > Campylobacterales > Sulfurovaceae > SZUA-451. The sequence goes on from CBEUND010000046.1 coordinate 4,456, forward strand.
GGTTTGTAAACCACAGATATACGCACGATTGTGACGACGGATTTTTTGATATAGTTGGGGATACTTGAGAGGAGTCGTGAAGGGCGGAGATCTTCGTTGGTGCGGATAGGCACAGAGGTGATCGCCATGTTTTTCTGCCCTGCTTGGATGATAGTCTCTAGGGTATAAGTATAGTTGTTGTAGACATTGAGTTGCATAGCACACTCTCTACTCATAGCACGAAACCCACTTGGAGCATCGGGGATATCTGTATTACTCGCTTTTCTTACAACCCATGATCCGAGCTTCTGCAAAACTTTTTTGGCTATTGAGAAGTGCTCTGTCTGGCTAATAGGTCTCGCTCCTATGACATACTCTGCTTTATGCTCCAATATAGGTTGCGTAAGTTTAGGGATATCATCTGCTTCATATTGGTTGTCTGCATCGGTATTGACTATGACATCAGCCCCTTGTTTGAGAGACTCTGTGATACCAGCCATAAAGCCTTTGGCAAGTCCTCTGTTGTGCTTAAAATTGACGATATGATCTACTCCACACTCTTTGGCTACTTTGACTGTATCATCTGTACTTCCATCATTGATGATGAGCCACTCGACTTGGTCAAAGCCCTCTACCTCTCTAGGCAAAGCACCCAGTGCTATAGCCAATGTCTCTGCTTCGTTATAACATGGTATCTGTATAATTAATTTCATTTTTGCCTCATTTGTTTAATTTGTGTAACTCTAGTGAGTAGAGTTTTATGCCCAATTTCCGACGATCTTTGGAAGCACCTATCTCATATGGGGAGAGGGTATTTTCTATTTTGATCTCTACTATGAGGTTTTTATCTTCTACATTTGTCGTGATCTCTTTGGGTATATCGATAGTATAGAGGGTAGGATATCGCTCCTCTATAGTCAATTGTGATATTTTCTTATCACCTATAAAAAAGGATATTTTTTTATCCTTTTGTGCATGAGGATTATAGGCTTGAAAGAGTAATTTGAGCTGGTACTTCGCATCTTTTTCAAAAATATTTGGAAGAGTCAACTTCGCATTGGGACTTGACCAAACAGCTTCCAAACCTCTATGATACCAACCATCACCCAAAAGCCTAGGAGCAATGTCAGAACTTTTTTGGAACAAGATATGCTCTTCTGCTGCAAAAATATGCTTGATATCATAGAGATATGCATAGATATCCAAATGCTCCTCTTTATTATCCAAATTGACACTATTGCGTCTCCACCATAAAGAGAGTGAAAATTTATCTACAAGCTCAAATCGTTCTCTATCCAATGCACAACTCGTTGTAGTCAAACAAAGTAACTGCTCACTATGCAATATATTAGGTGAAAGATTCATGCCACTCTTCAAATCTTTTTTGGCTACTTTGGTATAACTCTGCACATCCACACCAGTGACATAAAAACCTCTATAGAGTAGCTGCTTGGCATCATAAAAACCATACTGTATATCTTTGTCATAGAGTACTGCAACTGATTTGGATTTGGATCTATCAGCAAGCCATGAAAATATCTCTGAGCTTTTCTGTAAATATCCCCCACTCGTAACTACATTGTGTAGTGGGAGACTAACAGATGAGAAAAAGAGTCCCACCATAAGAGTAGCGACTACGAGAGCAAAACGCATCTTTGGCATATTGAGATAGGCATTTAGAGAATAAAGAGATCGGATAAACATCGCAAGTGCTAAAATATGAATAGAAAAAAGCTCTGAAAAATAGTATCTATGCCAATACATAAACATCTCATGTTGATCCCAAATCGATACATTTTGCATCACAAAAGGTATCGAAAAGAGTGCATAAAGCAAGACTAACAGTAGAGCGAGACGGTCACCCTTGGTAGCTAAATAGTGCATATAGAGCAAACCTATGAGTATGAAAACTACTAATACTATATTGAGATTGCCTCTTGCCAATCCAAACTCATTAAGAAAGAGTAGATTGATAAAAGGCACACCTTTTTTGATAGAGAAAAAGAGTGCAGCCAACACTTTCAATGTAATGGAGACCATGACTATAACAAGTGGGAGGTTGAGACTTTGGAACCACGCTTTCTTGGAGCGTAGAAGCAAAAAAGAGCTGAACGAAACTACCACAAGAGAGTAAAAAATGATGGTCAATTGAGAGATAGTCACACCAGGGATGATACGCCTATATTGCCAACCAACAAGATATCTATAGCGAATAGGCAGAGCATATTGTATAGCGATCGTCAACAAAAGTATGCCAAAGAGAAGATACAAGGCATATTTGAAATTTCCAAATTTCCAAAAACTATAGAGTGTTATAGCATAGATCGCTCCATAGAAAAAAACAGCCGACCCCCTACTTAGTGGAAGGAGTAGTACCAAGAGAAAAAAGGGAAGCAGTGTTGTCCATTTGGGCTGAGATTCTTCAACTATTTTATATGAGAAGAGTATAAAAAGTAGTAACATCACTTGCCACATTGGTTCAGAGAATATTGTTTTGGAAAACCATATATCAAGTGGAACCATCTGTAGCAAAAAGATAAGAAGAAAACTTATAATTTGATTGAGACCAATCTTTCTAAAAAGAAAATAGTAGATAGGCATAGCGACAAGGTGTACTATCACTGTAATAAATGCTAAGTTTTGATATCCAAATATTTTGAAACCTATCGCAGATATAGCACTTGTAAAAGGGAGAAAAAACCCTATATCATCTTGCTTGAGTGCAGAACTCACCCCAGCCCAGTAGTAATCAGAGGCATCCCCTGTGATAAAAGAGCTATCCGAAACTAAGTATCTTTGAGCGATATAAACGACAAGAAAGAGTAGCAAAAGTGCTATCGAATGGAGTTTGGAATCAAAAGTTGTATCTAAATCTTCTTTCACTGCGAAGAGTGTATAAAATAAACTTATCGTTATCATAGCGAATGAGAAATAATAGAGATAAGGAGAGCCTCCCAAGTATGCAACCATACTTGCAAAAAATCCAAAGATTACAATCGTCGCACCGATATATAAGTTTTTTTCAAACATAGAAAACTATTTTATATTTTCACTAAAAGAAAAATCCAGCTTCATTGCGCCGAAGATCCTCTTTGACCATCATAGCACAGAGCTCTTCAAGTGTAGTCTTCGGTTCCCATCCCAACTCATTTTTGGCTTTTTCTGGGTTCCCTATGAGGAGTTCAACCTCTGCTGGTCTATAGAATTTTGGATTGACCCTCACTACTGTTTTGCCTGTAGCTTTATCTATAGCGATCTCACCCTCACCACTCCCTTGGAACTCTAGCTCTATATCTATAGCTTTAAATGCCATCCGTACAAAATCACGCACACTCTCTGTACGATTGGTAGCTAGCACATATGTATCTGGTTTGGGAGCTTGGAGCATGAGATACATACCCTCTACATACTCTTGGGCAAATCCCCAATCTCTCTTGGCATCAAGGTTACCTAGCTCTATTGTATCGAGTGTGCCAAGCTTGATTTTGGCGACACTATCTGTGATCTTGCGTGTGACAAACTCCAAACCTCTCAGCGGCGACTCATGGTTGAAGAGTATACCACTACAGCCAAAGATATCATAAGACTCTCTATAGTTGATCACCATCCAGTGAGCATAGAGCTTCGCTACACCATAAGGGCTTCGTGGGTAAAAAGGTGTAGACTCTACCTGTGGGATCGCTTGTACTTCGCCAAACATCTCTGAAGTAGATGCTTGATAAAATCTAATCTTTGGATTGACGATACGAATCGCTTCGAGCAAATGTACACAACCAAGTCCTGTGATATGTGCTGTTGCCAAAGGTTGATCAAACGAAACACCCACAAAACTCTGTGCTGCTAAATTATATATCTCATCAGGCTGGATATCCATCACCATTCGTATAGAGTTGGATTGGTCTGTCAAATCATACTCAATGAGATGCATATTGGGGTGCTTGTCTATCCCCAACTCCTCCATACGCCAAAAATTCACTGACGATGTACGACGATATGTCCCATATACTTCATAACCTTTACCAAGCAGAAGCTCCGCGAGGTAGGCTCCATCTTGACCTGTGATACCAGTAATAATAGCTTTTTTCATAATTGTAGAGTTCCTTGAAAGTCTTAAAATAGTTTGTAATTATACCTAATATTTCTTCTATTTGTTTTATCCCATAAAAGAACTTTTTTGAAACAAAATTGAATATATCTAATCTCTAAGTAAAGCTTCTTATTATATTTATGGTATTCTACTAGGTTAGGAATTGTTTTTGGGAGGTTCCTTAGTCTAGCAATAGTTCCATATTCAATCGAGATATGGATGAATTTTAAACTACAAAAATGGAGTAGAAGATGAAGAAGGTTGTTTCAAGTTTGGTGATGGTAAGCTGTAGTCTTAGCACTCTCAATGCAGGTGCAAATTGGGAAAAAGTTTTGGATTTTGGTCCTATCCGAGATGTATCTATAGCACTCTATGATATAGACAATGATGGAAAAGATGAGATATTCATAGGGACGAGTAAAGGACTAGATGCTAATCTCAATGAGATACGACCAGCAGGATTGATCTGCCTAGAAGATGATGGAACAGTCAAATGGACGAGGAGTTTTCCTGCTATGGACTCAGTGGATCCACAAACAGGTATCCAATATAATACAACCTCTGTTAGTACGACTCCATTTTTTAGTAATATAAGTGGTGACTCCAATATGGAGATATTGATAGGTGTAGGTGGGGATGCTATCGGTGAAGCAGCAGGTGTCGTGGGACAACCTGGAGATAAAGGTGGTATCTATGCACTCGATAGCCATGGTAATATCTTATGGTTTCATCAAAGCTTAGATACCATTGGGGGGAGTGCCAATGTGGGAGATGGCAGACCTGATGGAGTCTATGGCTCTCCTATAGTGTACGACTTGGATAAGGATGGTTCAAGAGAAGTCATCTATAATGGATGGGATCAATACACTTGGATACTCGATGCAAAATCTGGACAAGAGAAACTCAAAGTGCACTTGCTTGATACCTTATGGTCTACTCCTAAAATAGCCGATGTCAATAATGACAAGCAAGTAGAGATATTGATCACAGGAGATATCACTGCAAATGCCAATGCTCAGACACAGACTGGAGGTATTTTCCATATACTCTCTCCAAATGGAGAACAAAATATCGCAGGCTTTGATCAACCAATCGGCAATCCAATCTATCCAACACTCAAAGGAAAATGGGAAGAACAGCCTCTCTGGAGTAGCCCGATCGCATACGATATAGATGGTGATGGATTTTTAGAGATAGCTTATGGAACAGGAAACTATTTTACAGATGGGAGAGGTGAGTATATAAAAGTCTGGAACCATGACGGAAGTGAAAAGTTTACACTCCATACCCAAGGACGGACATTTGCTACACCTCTCTTTGCTGATATCAATAATGATGGAGCGATGGAGATCGTAGCAGGGACACTCGATGGATATATCTATGCATGGGATAGAAATGGGCAACAAATTTTTGCGACTTCTATTACAGCAAACCCTATATTCAATGCTCCTATAGCTGTAGATATCAATAATGATGGCAACTTAGAGATCATCTATGTAGATGGGGCTCAGATCACTATCTTGAATGCTTCTGGTCAAAGAGTCAATAACGATCTTGACTATGTAGTAGAGTTCTACAAAGGATCACCTGCAGTAAAAGATATAGATAATGATGGGACATTAGATCTTATCAGTGGTGGTACAACATATGCTAAAGATCAAGCTGTTGTTCGTAAGTGGAATTTGAGCGGAAGTAGCACAGATGCCAAAGTGGGTCGCAATCAATATATAGGCTCTAATAAAAATCTCCAAGACTTTACAAAGAGATTTTACAAAGAAATCCTCAATAGAGATGCAGAAGCTGCTGGCTTGAACTATTGGACGGATGAGTTAACTACTGGTATACTTGCTGGAGCAGATTTGGCGGTCAGCTTTATCGACTCTCAAGAGTTTCAAGATAGAAATCTCAACAATGATCAATATCTCACTGTACTCTATAGGGCTTTTTTCAATAGAGAATCTGATGCAAGTGGATATAATGAGTGGTTATCTCAACTCAATAACGGAACATCTCGTGCTGATATATTGCATGGATTTTTATACTCTGATGAGTTTAGTAATCTCTGCAGATCGTACAATATAAGAGCAACAAAGTAGATACTTAACTCCTATTTGTTCTGTTTTTCCTAGGTGGAGTAATACATTAGCAGACTTTTTTGATATAATAGAGAGACAAAAGTATCAAAGGAGAGATCATGTTAGCCCAAGCTATAGAGTATTACACTTATGATGAGTATAAAGAGTGGAAGGGGGAGTGGGAGCTGATAGATGGTATCCCCTTGGCGATGTCCCCTGCTCCACTCAAAAAACATCAGAGTATAGCTACAGAGATTATCTACAATCTAAGAGAACAGCTAGAGGAGTGTCAAGAGTGTGAAGTCTTAGGAGAGATAGACTATAAAGTAAGTGATGATACTATCTTGAAGCCTGATATTGTCTTGACATGTGGAGAGACTAACGAGAGCTATCTTACCAAATCACCAGAGATTATCGTAGAGATCATCTCCAAATCCACAGCCAAACGAGATGAGAAATATAAGTTTGAGATTTACGAAAGAGAGAAAGTCAACTACTACATACTCCTCTACCCCAATGACTTAAGAGCCAAAATATACAAACTCAAAGACTCAAAATATGACAAAGAGGGGGACTTCCTACAAGAGAGCTATCACTTTGAAGAGACGACTTGTGAGCTAAGCCTAGATTTTGCACGAGTCTTTAAGCGGTTTAGGTAGATTAGGTGCGTCGATATCGGCTATTTTCTCTTATTTTGCATTTTACTATGAATTATTTCTAAAGATTTATTGAATTTTCTACTGCATATATGATATTTTATACATTATATCGACGACTCTTGCTAAACAAAACTAAGGTTTTATTATTCTTATGTTATCATCCTCATAACGCAACCAATAAGGTGATATATAATAATGCAAAAAATTTTCCTAGACTGCTCTTACCTCTATGCACATACACAGCTCAATACAGGTATACAAAGAGTCGTGCGACGCATCATAGAAAACTTGGATGAGTTATCAGCGGAGTATGATATAGAGGTGATCCCTGTCAATATTAGTCACCGTCAATTTATGAAGATAGAAAAAGAAGATCTCTATCCCCCTATCAAAAAGAGTGAAGATGAGGAGAAAGAGAGTACTCTACCAAAGATAGAGAAGCCACCCTTTCAGCTGAAGGGTTATCTCTTTGGTGTTTATAATCACTTCAGAGCTTTGATAATGGCTCTGCTCCCTTTTGATGGAGTGCGAAAGTTTATGGACAATCCTAGAGATAGATTTGGGCTCAACTCCATACTCTACAATCTCTTACTACGACCTCTTAGAAGTATAAAAAAACTCTTTAGAAGTAATCCCATAGTAGATACCACAATCAAAACCGATGTCACTATCAACCATAATGATGTTTTGATACTGATCGACTCTACATGGTATATGGATATATGGCCTGCTGTGGAGTACTTCAAACAAGAGGGAGGAGATGTCAATGCTATCATATATGACCTCATCCCTATCACGCATGACCAATTTTGTGATGCCTTTCTTGCTGAAGTATTCAAAAAGTGGTTTTATGATTCGCTCAAACTTGTCGATGGGTATATAGCTATCTCTGATACTGTCAAACAAGATCTTATAAAGTTTTTGAGTGATGAGTTTGATGATGCTATCAAAGAGAAAAAGTTTGATCATTTTCTTTTGGGAAGTGACTTTTCGTATCAGAGACAAGCAGAGGCTTCGATCCGATATACACTCCCTTGTATCTTCAATACGCGACCGACCTATATCATCGTCTCTACTGTAGAGCCGAGGAAAAACCATGACTACCTACTCGATGCCTTTGAGATACTCTGGAGAGAAAATGCTGATGTCAACTTGTGTATCATAGGAAGAGTGGGATGGAAAGTAGAGAAGACTATGGAACGCATCCACAACAACCCCCAATACAATCAAAAACTTATCCATATCTCTGATCTCAATGATGATGAGTTGCTCTACTGCTACCAACATGCCAAGATGCTTCTCTTCCCATCTATCGTCGAAGGCTTTGGACTCCCTATCGTAGAGAGCCTTAGCAACCATCTCCCTGTCTTAGCGAGTGATACACCTATACATAGAGAAGTCGGAGAGGAGCATATAGGCTATTTTGATCTCTCTCGACCTGAGGATTTGGCAGACACTATACGACAAATCGAAAAAAACGGTATCCCTGACAATCTAAAAGTAGATCCAAACTACCACTGGCAAGATTGGAAAGAGAGTAGTAGATATCTACTAGAGAGAGTGATAGATATGAACCAGAACTCTTAGGAAGTTCCCAAGAGCAATTTTCTAAATCAATCAATAGTATTAGAACTACTGAGCTCGTGTCGTAAGTAGTATTCAGTGAAGAATTGCATCTCTGTATGAGAGATGACTCGTATCTGATTGGTCGCTCCATGTTCGCCTACAGGGTTACCTGCAGTCAATATATATGTATCATCCTTTTTAAATACACCTCTATCAATCCCTTGTTTGATGACATCACCTATCATAAACTTAATATCCCCATCCTCAACAGAAAAGGCAGGTACAACACCCCACACCAAAGTCAAAGATCTCGCTACAGCTTCATCATCAACTATGGCGTATATAGGTTTACTTGGGCGATATCGTGCTATCTTTTTAGCTGAATGCCCGAGTGCTGTCATCACTAAAATACCAGAGGCATCGAGATTGTGAGCAAGTTTCGCGGCACACTCATCGATCACATCATCTTTATCAAACATTTCAAATTGTGAAATCTTATGATAGGGATAGTGCTTCTCTGCTGCTTGTATAGTCTGTACCATCGTCTCTACTGCCAATACAGCATTTTTGCCGATAGCACTCTCTTCTGAGAGCATCACAGCATCGGTACCATCTAATACAGCATTGGCTACATCACTGATCTCTGCTCTTGTCGCTCGCTCATTATGCGTCATAGAGAGTAGCATCTGTGTTGCAGTGATCACAGGCTTAGAGAGAGTATTTGCTTTTTTGATCAGCATCTTTTGGATTGCAGGGACATCAAAGTATGGCACTTCAATCCCCAAGTCACCCCTAGCGACCATAATCCCATCACTCACTTCTAATATCTCATCTATATTCTCAATTGCATCAAATTTTTCTATCTTGGAGATGAGTTGTACATGCGAGTCATGTTCGTCGAGTATTTTTCGTGCATCTAGTATATCTGATGCACTCTGCACAAACGATATCGCCATGAAATCTACATGATGCTGAATACCCCATAAGATATCATCTCTATCTTTTTGGGTAAGTATATCGATACCCAATCGCGTATTTGGGAAGTTGACACCTTTGCGTGAAGAGAGCATGCCATCATTTTCTACAGTGACTCTCACACCTTTATCACTTGTATCTGTAACAACAGCACGGATAATCCCATCATAGAGGTAGATATATTCACCTACAGACAACTGTCCAAGTATCATAGGCTCATTGATAGAAAGTTGGTAGGCTCCTTTTGTGACTTGACTTCCTACGATCTCCTCTTTGAGAAACTCTATTGTATCTCCAGCACGCAGATGAAAATCCTCTTCAAGCATACCAATGCGTATCTTAGGACCACTAATATCTTGAAGTATTCCTACTATCAAACCTGTCTCTTTGCTTGCTTGTTTAATCCTATTAAAGACTTCTGAATGGTATGCATGGGAGCTATGGCTAAAGTTGAGTCTAAATAGATTGACCCCTGCTCTCATGAGTGCAGTGATTTGCTCTAATGAGTCAGATATTGGTCCTAAAGTCGCTACTATTTTTGTTCTTTTTTTCATTATCGTCCTTTATATTTGGTGAGGGGGGGATAGCCTTATAGCCATCAAGAGATGGAAGTTACCCTACACTCTCTTCAATGGCTTTTGAAAAAGCGTCCCACCCTCATGCTTGGCATTCAGTAAAAAGCTTTTTGCATCACTCAGGTCAAAGCCACTTGCTAAAAACATTGTCCTATTTTTTGACATTATAAACTCTGCTGATTGCAATTTGGTAACTATGCCACCTGTAGCAAACTCATTGTTGGGGGTGTGGTCTGCTGTCAACTTGGATGGCTCTATATACCTTACTACTGATTTCACCTTTGCATCGCTATATCTGTGTGGGTCTTTGTCGTAGTAGGCATCTATATCAGAGAGTATTACCAAAATATCTGCATCGAAATAGTGGGCTGCATGTGCGGAGAGTCTATCGTTATCACCAAATACCAACTCTTCGATACTTACTGTATCGTTTTCATTGATGATAGGGATGACTCCATGACTAAGCAAGGTATCTATAGCATTTTTGGCATGTACTGTATGTCGGTGTGAATCAAAAACATCAGATCGGATAAGTACTTGTGAGCAGAGTGTCTCATTTTTGGCAAATTTTTCTTGATACATTCTCAAAAGTAAGGGTTGCCCTATAGCTGCGAGTGCTTGTCTATTAGCTACTACTTTTTTATCGAGAGGTAGCTGTGAATATCCAGCAGCGACAGCACCTGAACTCACGAGGATCACCTCTTTGTTGGACTCTTTGAGCTGGGCTATGAGCTCTACTAATGCCATCATCCTATCGGCTGCTACTACACCATTTTCTGTCAAGACATGCGTGCCTACCTTGATCACTACGCGTTTATAATGCATCTCTACTCCACTCTTGAGCTTTGGCTCTCTGCTTTGGCAAAATCAGCCAAAGCATATCTCAAAGCTTCAGTGTTGAATTGTCCTACTGAAGAGATAGGGAGGACGAAAGATGGCTCATCCTCTACATAACTATCCCACTCCTCTCTCTCATAAGCGTAGCAACTATAACTCATATCAGCTTTATACTTGGCAAAGACTCCATTGGCTTGCAACCCTATATCACTCAAAAACTGCTCTGTGAGTTGATTGGTCTCTTCGATAGAGAGTGCATCTATTTTGGTGATAGCAACCGCATGATTTCTACTTGCCAACTCTGATGAGTATCGCTTTAACTCCTCATGAAGTATCTCGTACTGGTACTTCATCTCTCGATAATTGGTAGCATCTATCAAAAAGAGCAGTCTCTTTGTCCGCTCTATATGACGCAAAAACTCCAATCCAAGCCCTCTACCATCACTCGCACCCTCTATGATACCAGGGATATCTGCCATCAAAAAAGAGTCATACTCACCTACCATTACCACACCTAGCTTGGGTGTGAGTGTAGTAAACTCATAGTTGGCTACTTGTGGTTTGGCATTGGAGAGTGTCGATATGAGTGTCGATTTGCCGACATTTGGGAAGCCCACCAAGCCCACATCGGCTATCATCTTCATCTCTAGTCGTACATGTTTAGTCACACCTGGTAAACCTGGTTGTGCATAAGTTGGTCTTTGGTTGGTAGAGCTTTTGAAGTGGAGATTTCCTAAGCCACCTTTGCCCCCATCCAAAAACTTGACTTTCTCACCCTCTTCGAGCAGATCAAGCAATACTTCACCTGTCTCATTATCAATAATCTGTGTCCCTGGAGGCACTGTAATAATAGCATCTTTTCCTTTGCGTCCGTAGCACTTACGACCCTCGCCAGGGCGACCATTTTCTGCTTTGATACTATTGCGTCCACGCAATGCACTCAGTGTATCTGTATTGTTATCTACTTTGAAAAATACCGAACCACCTTTCCCACCATCACCACCATCGGGACCGCCTTTGATGACAAATTTTTCTGTCCAGAATGAGACACACCCTGCACCACCTTTACCAGAACTTATCGTAAGTTCTACATTATCTACGAACATTTATAAACCTTTTGAAGTTGCCATAGGGGTATTAGATATTCCCTATTCAATGAATTGTACTTTCTTTTATATATTTTACTCCTTATCAAATCCATCTACAACAATAGCACCCATAGATGCAGGCA
>CBEUND010000047.1:0-15794 GCA_965544395.1 uncultured bacterium
GTCTAAGAGTGTATCATCATGGATATGTTTGAATGATGCTTGTATCATTTTGAAGAGGTTGCTGTTTTCTTGTTCTAACTCCTCTAGCCACATCTTGGTCTTCTCTCGTGCGTATGGAATTTTGACATTTTTGAGCATGGCAGGGCAGGATTCGTCGCCTATGGTTTGGAGATTGTTTTCATCTGCAAATGCTCTAAGCTGTCGCTCTCGCACTTGTATGAGTGGTCTGATGAGATGCAACCCTCTGCCTGTCTTGTAGATAGGTGCCATAGATCGCATCGTACCATTGTAAAACATATTCATAAAAAAGCTCTCAACAGCATCATCAAAGTGGTGACCTAGGGCTACTTTGTTAAATCCATTCTCTTGGGCATAGCCATACAATGTTCCTCGTCGCATGCGTGAAAAAAAGGAGCAAAATGAGCTATTTTCTCGGATGGCATCTTGGGAGATATCGAAGATGCCTGTATTATAAACCGTATGAGCAATCCCCTGCTCTTTGCAGTGTGCTTCTAAGTAGCTGTAGTTTTCATCTGGCATACCATAGTTGATAGTACACGCTTCAAACTCAAAATCAAAGGGGGCGTGCTTTTTCATATATTTGAGTGCGTGGATGAGGGCTAAGGAGTCTTTGCCTCCGCTCAGTCCTACAAGCACTCTATCCCCCTCCCCTATGAGACGAAACTCTGCATTGGTTTTGCCTATGACTTTGAGGAGCTTTTTGCTCAGTTTTGGTTCGAGAGTAGGTCTATTTGGATTCAATAGACTCTACCATATCGAGGATAAACGAAGCACTTACTTTGGCTGAACTCTCCAAAAAGGTATCGAAATCGACCCCAGCTCCGCCATCTGCACTATCGCTAATAGCTCGTAGGATAAAAAACGGCACGCCCATAGCATTACAGACTACCGCTACACTCGCACCCTCCATCTCCAAGGCATGGGCATCAAATACCTTGGCTATCCAGTTTTTTCTCTCGACATTGGCAACAAACTGGTCACCAGTGGCTATGATACCCTCTTTGAGTATGATACCCTTTTGGGCTGCTACCGCTTTGGCAACATCTCTGAGATAGATATCTGTAGGGATACAGACATCTCCCTCTGGCACGAAACCATGCGGATGCCCAAAAGCAGTGATATCCAAATCATGTTGACACAATCCATCAGCGATCACGAGATCACCGATATCAAGATCAGGATCGATAGCACCTGCTACACCAGAAAAGAGCAACATATCACACGCAAATTTTTCTAGCAATATCGTAGCTGTAAGAGAAGCAAATACCTTCCCTATTTTTGAGTAAGCTATCACTACCTCTTTGCCTTTGTAGTTGGCTTCATAATATACATTGGCTGCATACTCTGTTTTTTTGATATCAGTCACTTGTGATAAGAGTGGCTCTATCTCCTCTGCCATAGCACCCATTATTGCTATTTTCATATTTTTCCTTTGTTGATGGTGTATATAAGATAAACTATCATTTTAGCATTTATTCTCTTGGGGTTAGCCTCTATGGTGTTAGGAATCTCCCAAAAACAATTCACCTACCTCACTGCTTCTTCGTCATCTTGGTAGAATTGTTTTTGTATAGTTCCTTAAAAGTCTCTATAGACTATTTCTCTTTGTAATATTGTTGTAATTTCTCTAAAATAACATCTTTACTACAGTTTCTTGTGAGTGTTTTTGCACAAAATGTTCCATCTTTCTCTTGTTCAACAAACATGATAGGTATCGCTCCACTATCTTTAGCAATATCTGCCACAGAACAATCCATCTGATCGAAACTATACTCATCATACATAGCAAAGGTATATCTTTTACTCTCTAAGCTATCTAAGAAGCTATCATTATCTCGTACAATATCCACTTCATATCCAAAGTTTTTGAATATCGAACGATATATATTTGATTGGAGTTGCATTGTGTTATAGAGAAGGATAGTATGGACTTTGCTCTCCTCTTCTATCACTGTTTCTACAGGAGTCTCTACTACTAGTTCAGGCTCTTGTGGAGGTGTTATGAGATTTTCTATCTCTACTTTCGCTTTGTTTTCCTTTGGCTCTTTAGCGACCATTTTTGGAGTTGACTCTTTTTTCTCTTTGTCATCTACAAAATATTTACTAATAATATGTTTGAGTTCTAAAAGATTGAGAGGTTTGGAAGCATAATTATCCATACCAGCTTCTATATATTTCTCTCTGTCGCCCTTGAGTGCATTGGCTGTGAGTGCTACTATAGGGATATGTTCTAAGTTATGTTCTCTTTCGTAGTTCAAGATCTCTTTTGTCGCATCTATACCACCCATTACAGGCATCTGTATATCCATAAAGATGATATCGTAATCACCACTCTTTCTCTTTTCGTATGCCTCTTTTCCATTCTGCGTAAGTGTTACTTCTATACTGAAATTTTCGAGTGTAGCTCGTATGAGTTTTTGATTGATGATATTATCTTCAGCAACGAGTGCATGGATATGACTAAACTCATCTGTCTTCAGGGAGTTTGTCTCGACTTCCACGACAACTTCTTCATCTTTGTCATAACTCTCAATAATCTTAGCAATCTTACCTATGGTAATTGGTTTATGCATAACTTTTGTAAATGCATAATTTTTTTTGTCCAATATGTTTTTGAACTTCCCTGTCACCATAACAACTATATAACTCTCCAATGCCAAAAAGAGTTCTAGCTTCTCTTCATCAAGATAGCGATGATCGACGAAGATAATATCAGGCATAGAAAATTGTTTATTAGGATCTAAAATCTGACTATAGGAGTAGTACTCTAAGGTACCTCTCATATACTCTATATAGTTTTTCAAATATCTATCTATATCTCGTATTGCATCAAGCTCAGGAAGAGCCATAGCTATAGATAGCTCTTTGCACTCTGGATATATAGGTGCTTCTCCATTGATATCTTTTTCCAATGCAACAGTGAAGAAAAACTCAGCACCCTCATTTTCTTCGCTCAAGACATCAAGAGTACCACCCATATAATTAATAATAGTCTTAGAGATCGTCAAACCTAATCCTGTCCCACCAAACTTACGACTTGTACTAGAGTCTGCTTGTGTAAAGGCTTGGAAAATATTCTCTTTTTGGTCTTGAGTAATACCTATACCATCATCTTTTACGATAAACTTGATACTACAGCTCTTCTCATCACTTGTAACATACTCTAGTATCAAATTGATAGAACCATCCATAGATGTAAATTTGATCGCATTACTGATAAGATTGACCAAAACTTGTGTAATCTTGGTAGGGTCTCCGATGAGATAACGAGGGAGTTGTGGATCTATCATCACACCTAGTTCAATACCTTTCTCATCTGCTTTAGCAAGGAAAGTCTCTATGGCTGACTCTGCCCTCTCATAGAGATCAAAACTGATATATTCAAACTCCATTTTATTTGCATTGATTTTGGAGACATCAAGTATATCACTGACAATGGATAGCAGGCTATCTGAGCTATTCTCTATGATAGTAATAAACTCTTTTTGATCTTGGTTGAGTGGCGAGTCTTTCAAGAGCTGTGTAAAGCCTACGATACCATTTAGCGGTGTACGAATCTCATGAGACATGTTTGCCAAGAAGAGATCTTTTGCCATATTGGCTTCCTCTGCTTGTATCTCTTTTTGGTGTAGTAGTTGGAGGATAGACCTGATATAAGCATAGACTTGCTTTTTGTTGGAGAAATCTTTCACAAGATTTTCAGTATCTAAAACCTCTCTTTTACTCTCTTTTGTGAGGATCTCTATCTCCTCCATCATCTCAGCAAGTGCCTCTTCATCCTCTTTGGATTTTCGTAATTCCCTTATGATATTGAATAGAAACAAAAAGAACCCAAAGAGAGATATCGCTGCACTTATAGCTAATATCATCTCATCTTTTTTAAGAAGCTCTTGCAATTTTAAAGAGAGGTGCTCTAAGACAATTGCTTTGGCATCTTGGAAAAGTTGCTGTTTCTCCTTATTGTATGAGACCCAATCTTTGATTGGAGTCTCATACTCCCCTGTTGTATGACTCATAAGGATATCTATACGCATATCATCTATTTTATTAACGATTTTCTTTTTTTTCTGTTCTGAAAAAAGTCTCCATAGCTCTGGTTTGATAGTTGATATATTAGGATACTCCTCTATATTAGGCAATACAGAGAGTGTGATATATCGATCCCATTGTGCAAGATCATCAGAAGTAAAGACTTTGTGATTGGACAAAAAATAGGCTCCAAAGGTAGTCTCCGTAATCGAATAGGTATAGAGTTTGTTTATCTTTTTTAAAAAATCAAAAAGATGTTTGTTCTCTGCTGTAATGTATTGATCAAACTCTTTCCAGTATGACTCTATGGGCTTAATGATCTGCTTGTGATACTCTCCATCTATGAACATTTCAAGGGAGAGTTTCTTGCTTATATCTATATTATAACGGATATCCTTCAGTAAATTCTCTAGTTTACCAGGCTCTAACAGAGAGAGTTTAGATCTATTACTCTCTTTTCTATCAAAAAGTACTCCATTTATTTTTTCTGCTAAAGGCTGTGTAGTAGAGTCATTCATTAATGTAGCGACGATAATGTCTGTTTTATCTCTATATTTTTGGCAAGTCTCTTTCATAGCATCTCTATCTCCACTCATTTGAGCACTGCATATATTCTCTGCATATATGGATTGTTCAAGTGATTGGAGAAGTTCCACTTTGCCCAATCGTTGTTCTAGCTTTAGAGATGAAGCATACTTAACCCAAGTGGCATAAAAGAAATAGCCCCCTGTTACAAATAAAATAACGAGTGGCAAAAGAACCACTAAAAGATTAATCTTTGTTTTATTGATAGTCATTGTGGCTCTTCTTCTATTTATTGACTATTTTTTTATGATATCTGATCAGTTGATTAATAGAGCGTTCCATATGTTTTGTAGAGATAAATATAATAGTTGGAAGTTCACTCTTTTTGATACCTCTATAAAAACTTTTGCTTGAAGGCCAGTAACGAGACAATTTTCTGATAACTTTTTTGGAGATCGCTGAAGGATAGTCATACGCTTCGACTTTAGCCAACAGTTTCCCAAATTCATCGACTGCTATATTTGCTTGTGACACATTGACTGCATCCGTAAATCCAGCACTAAATGCAATATAGTATTTCGCTGCTCTTGCAAGAAGATATTTCATATCAACGACCATAAGTAGCATTTCGACATTTTTATCTGGATTTTTTGCCATATGATGCTTCATAATAGTATCAGAACTCTCAAGAAGTGCCTCTGTATAGTCAAGAATCAAACCACCGTTTTCTGGGGTATATGGCTCTTTGAGGATTGCTTTCAACTCTTCTACACTAAATTGTGTAAATTGTATCAAATCTTTTGTCTCTTGATCTTTTGCATTTGATTCGATCGTCTTGATACTTCTATCGAGATTAAATATATCGTTTTTCAACCCTCTCTTTGCAGAAGATGTTTGAATCCCTTGGTTGATATAGAAATAATTTTTTGCCAAGCTTTGAGAAATGATTTTTATCTTTTCTGAACTCTCTAGGATACTATCTATCCTATTATTTGCTTGTAGTGAATGAAGTCCAAAGAGAACCATGACTACAAGAGTATTGAGTAGATTTATTTTGTAAAAATGTCTCATAATTATTTTCCTTCTAAGATTTGAGTGATAATATCATTGATAGCTAATGCTTTCTTGCCAGCCAAGAGGGGCATGTATCTACCAGAGCTACTTTGAACCATAAACTTAAGAGCGGTAAACTCTTTGTCAAGTTTTGCTAAATTCTCTTTGCTCTCTAAAGGACGCAAACTCTTATAGGTAGATTGATAACTCTCTACCATCGTAGAGATTTTTGTCTTATAGAGCTTGTCATCTATTGCTCCCCATGATTTGACTATATAGAGTGTTTTGAGTGATTGTACTTGGAGATTAAGTTTGCTTAGCAGATCATCTTTTTTGGCTTTACTCCCTTTCAATCCTCCTGCAAGAGTTTGGCATTGTTTGTCAAATACGCTGAAATCTGTATAGAGATTGAGAGCATCTTTCTCCAAGATCTTCTCTGCAAGTAATTTTTTATCAAGACTTTTCCAAGAGGTTTGTAACTTTTTAGATTTTTTTTGAAGCTTTTTGGAGAGCTTCATTTTTTTCAATGCATCAAGCTTTTTAGTGAGTTTACTCTTGGTCTCTACGAGACTCTTTTGGGCTTGGCTATATGTCACATCCATGCTCACCAAGAGCTTGTCAGTGAGTACATTTTGAGACATAGTACATATATCCAAAACTTCTTGTTGCTGGCTTTTAGCTTGCAGTGTGTGCGAAAAAAAAACTATAGAACACGCTATAGTTATCTGTTTCAATCTTCTTTGACTTGTCAAATAAAACTTCATTTTTACTCCTAATAATTGGCTTATGTACTGACGCTTGCACTTTCAAAAACTTATGGAAGTTTCGGTGCTTTTGTATCTGGTTTTCTTCCATTGAGTGTTTTCAAAAAAGTCACTATTTTTGCAGCATCAACATCAGAGATATCTACCAATAGTTGTACTTTCCCCATAGTCTTGACCGCTTCTGCCAAACTATTGACTGTACCATTATGGAAATATGGAGCTGTTAAAGATACATTTCTGAGTGATGGAGCTTTGATACGACCATCTTTATCCCCATGGAAGTCACCTACATTATTATACTTGAACGCAGAGCTTAGATCAAATGGTTGCATCTTGCCTCCTATAGCTATACCAACATGACACGCTGTACAACCTGTCTCCAAAAAAAGAGCAAGCCCCTCTTTCTCTTTTTTGGTGAGAGCATCCTCTTTGCCATTGAGAAAATCATCAAATCGTGAAGGAGTGACGAGTGTTCGCTCATAGATACCTATAGTTGATGCGATCTTTTCAAAATCTATTTTGACATCTTTACCATATGCTTTTTGGAAAGATTTGACATACTCTGGTATAGCATTGATCCTTTTTGCTGCAAGCTCTTTTGTGATCGCCATCTCAGCAGAAGCTTGCATCGGTCCTTGTGCTTGATCTTCTAAGCTAGGACTTCTCCCATCCCAAAACTGTCTATCGAAAAAGACAGCATTATAGACAGTAGGTGCATTCAAATGATGGGGGTTTTTTCTTCCTTTATGCCCAATAGAAGTGGGTATACCGTCAACACCACCAGCATCAAGCAGATGACAAGTATTACAACTTACTTTTTTATCCAAAGATAATCGTGGGTCAAAAAAGAGCTGCCTTCCTAGTGCAACTCTTTGGGGGGTTATCGTACCTTTGGGGTCAGTGAGCTTGAGAAGCTCTTTGGGATCTTCTGGTATAGCGACCAAACCATTATGTTTGGCTTTTTCTATAAGAGCATTAGCTCCAAATAATATTGATGATGCCATTATAGTAGCTGATAAAATTTTTACCATTTTGTCTTATCTCCTTATTATATTATTATATTATAGCAAAAAGTTCTACAACACTCTATTAACTTACTTTATGAAGCTACAAAAAGAGTAGAAAATTTGCATAAACTGGGTAACTTTGATAGTAGAAAAATTAAAAGTAAATGAGAGCTTCTTACTCGTTACATTTTTTGCATATACCGTAGAGGTTTATGTGTGATTTTGAAATATGAAAGATATCTTCATCTATAGATATATCTATAGACTCTTCAATCTTCTTATCGAGATGTTTATCTTCTACACTTCCACAAGTTTGACATATGAGATGTATATGGTCAGCTTTTTTGATCTCATACTTTGACTTTTTGCCCGATATTGCTACCTCTTCAAGAATACCTTTTTCAAGCAATAAGAGTATATTTTTGTAAATAGTTGCGAGTGCGAGAGTAGGCATTGACTCTTTGGTGAGAGCATAAATATCATCGATAGAGCTATGTCCGTCATGATCGATGATTTCTAATAGAGTTACTCTCTGTATAGTTGCTTTGAGTTTTGCACTTTTGAGTAGATTGGAGTAATCCATCTATTCTCCTAAATATTTGTATATCTTCCTAAGCTATCCTATTTATTTTTGATCCTTGGATTGTATAAGGTTGTAGGGTGGAAGCATCCCACCATTCGCTACAAATAGTGGGCGGTATAGAGAGTGCCTTTGCGATAGCTTGCTCCCTATTTTATGAGATACTATAGCTCTTCAGAGTGTTTTGCAAGATAGTCAGCCACACCTTCAGTGTCTGCTTTCATACCTTCATCACCTTTGTTCCAGCCAGCAGGGCAAACTTCACCATACTCATTTGTAAACAACATAGCATCGATCATTCTAAGCATCTCATCAATATTTCTACCAAGTGGAAGGTCATTGACTACTGCATGTCTAACAGTACCATCTGCATCAATCAAGAATGAACCTCTCAACGCTACAGAGTCTCCTAGAAGTACATCATAATCTCTAGCGATTTGTTTTGTAAGATCTGCTACGAGTGGATATTTCACTTGACCTATACCACCTTCATTGATGGGTGTATTTTTCCATGCAAAATGAGAAAATTGAGAATCAATAGAACAACCAATAACATTGATACCTCTCTCTTGGAACTCTTTGAGTCTGTGATCAAATGCAATAAGCTCTGATGGACATACAAAAGTAAAGTCAAGAGGATAGAAAAAGAGGACTGCACCTTTTTCACCAATATTTTCATAAAGATTGAAATCTTCTACTATCTGGTTGTCACCTAGTACCGCTGTTGCTGTAAAGTCTGGAGCTTTGTTTGTTACGATCATTTTTGATTTCCTTAAAGATAATTTTTATTAACAAGAAAATATTATCATAATAATATAAAACTATAGAGTGTATATCAGATTATACAAAAAAATTCAATATAAATATATCTTGTTGTATAATAACAAAAAGTGAATATTTATGAATACTCTCAAAGGCAAAATCAATCTCATCTTCTCTGTGGCACTCATACTACTACTTCTGCTCTTGTTTGCTTCATTTGCATATCAAAAAGAGAAGAGTTTAGAGGATTTTGTCAACCAAGAGAGAGCCAATAGCCACTACCTCTATCTCTACTATCTCAAATATCAAAAGATTGACGAAAGTTACCTAGAGTCCCAAAACATTCGACTTGTCAAAGGGCAAGAGCAGAAAGTTATCATAGGGAAGTTCTCTAAAGACCCTGAGGGTAAAACACACTATCAAGTGATGACCTATAGATACAAACGATTTATCCTTATAGATAACGAACGCTTCAAACTGCTCTTGGAGAATATGAATAAACCTCAATATACTTTCAAGACGGTACTCCTCTTTATGGGGCTTTTGATACTTCTGATGCTCCTCTACTTTTGGATTATCAAGAGTCTTTCACCACTCACAGAGCTCAAAGAGAAGATCAAGACATTCTCTGAGGGGAACTTAGATATAGAGTGTCGTAGCAACAAACAAGATGAGATAGCAGCTGTCGCCAATGAGTTTGACCATGCTGTCAAGATGATCAAAGAGTTGATACACTCACGCCAACTCTTTTTGCGAGCTATCATGCATGAGCTCAAGACACCTATAGCCAAGGGGCGACTCGTAAGTGAGATGGTCGATGATAAGAAGCAAAAAGAGCGACTACATCGTATCTTTGTCAGGCTCAACCTCCTCATAGATGAGTTTGCCAAACTAGAGCGACTCACCTCCAAAAATTTTCATCTACATATCGAGGATTATCCTGCAAGTAGACTGCTTCAAGAGGGGATAGATATGCTTATGCTTGAGACTAATCAAGAGTCTATAACTACAACAATAGTAATAGAGAGTGTGATCCATGCAGATAGAGAGCTTTTTGCTCTTGTAGTCAAAAATCTCATAGATAATGCTCTTAAATATAGTAACGATCACCATGCCTCTATCACAGTAGATGACAAGAGCATAGAGATAGCCAACAGAGGCGAGCCACTCCCCTATCCACTTGAAGAGTATTATGCACCATTTCACCACTCCGATGAGAGTTTGGGATTGGGACTCTATATCGTCAAAAGTATTTTAGAGATATTACAAATGGATTTAGAGTATAGATATGAAGATGATAGCAACTACTTCTCTATACGATTTATACGGTAGTTTGTTTTGCTTTGGTGATACCAAACCTAGTATGCCCTCGAAGGTATGCAACCAGCAAAATAAAAGGCATTGTCACCCCTACCTCGGTAAGCTCTTCTCTCTTCTGCACCACTTCAAAAAGAGTCTATCGGGGTCTATGCGTTTATCTATGGGATGAGCATCTATGATAGAGTCTACCAAGCTTTTAGCCATCATAGGAGCAAAGACAAACCCCCTCCCTCCTAAGCCATTGCATATATAGAGGTCTCTATGGTGTCGAAGTGTTGGTTTGGCTCCTCGTGTGATCGCAGGGTAGTTGGTGAGCATATACTCTGTATCGATCACTTTTCCTACGAGAGGGAAATAGTCTCTTGAGCCTGATCGCATACCACAGTAACTCTCTTTGAGTTCGAAGTCATCTGTTGTTACCATATCAGAAGCCTTTGCAAACAACTCTGCTACTGGTTCGCCTTTGCAGCGTAAGCATGGCTCTTTGCTTTTGACATGTGTCGCTCCTATCTTGATGATACCCTCTATATTGGCTGAGATGGAGATATTTTTATGCATGCTAATAGGCAAATCCAATCGACTCCTATAGTCACCACGAGAACCCCAAGTACCACGCACACCCATATATCGCATATCAAGAAGATCATTTTCATATCCAGTAGCTAAAACTACATTGAGAGCATGCAGTGTATCACTATCGCTACTGACTGCCCAATACTCACCCATATCTTTGAGCGTAGATACATGAAATGAGCGATGTGGCACAGCATCATAGAGAGCTTGAGTCAATTGAGGTGCATCACAGACACCAGCCTCATCAAAGAGAAAACCACCTAGATCATCATCTATGCCATACTCACGCATCTTCTTGGCATCAATTTTGCTATAGCTTGTTCTGTTATGTTGCTCATAATCTAAAAATTTTTGAGCATCCTCGCTATCTTTTGGGATACGCAAGAGAGAAGTTTGATGGAAATAGTCTGGAAAGTTTTGCAGATAAAAATCTTTTGCCACTTCAAAAGCTTCATTTGTGAGTGATTGGAGAGGTGAGCCTTTGCCTATCTTGGGCGAGACGAAGGCACCAGCAGCACCTGAACCACCACTCGCAGCGACAGCACTCCTATCGACTAGAAGTAAATCCACACCCCTCTTTTGCAAATAGTACGCGACACAACAGCCAGCAATCCCTGCACCGATGACGATCGTATGTTTGATACTACTCATCTATCACACTGAGATCTCTTTGATATCAGCGATATCCATAAATGATCTATAGATAGAAGCTATCATATGTTGTCGATTGCTTCTAATATTTGCTTCATCTGTGTTGACCATAACAGCATCAAAGTAGCTATCAAGCGGACGCTTCAACTCAAAGAGTGCGAGAAGATAGCTCTTATAGTCTGTATAGCTTTTATTGATACTACTCTCATATGCACTGTAGAGTGCCACTTCAGCATCATCTTTGAAGAGGGTGATATCTATATCCAAAGAGCCACTCAAGTCGATATCTTTAGAGATGTTTGCAACTCTTTTAAAGGTACTAAAATGCTCTTTAAATTGATCATCAGATACGATCTCTTCTAGTGCGGATACTTTCTTGGCTATCTCGTTGATATCTCTCTCACCAGAGGAGAGTACGGCAGAGATGACAGAAGGATTTGCATCCAAAGATTTGTTGACTCTCTCGATGATAAACGCTTGGAGTTGCTCCAGATCAAATCTATCATATTTTTCTACAAGTAGAGCCATTACCTCATCAATATCAAAAGAGAGATCATACTCTATGACGATACGCACGATACCATTGACTGCCCGTCTCAATGCAAAAGGATCTTTCGAGCCTGTAGGTATCTTCCCAATACTAAAGAGACCAATGAGTGTATCAAGCTTGATAGCCATAGCAACTATAGATGAGAAGATAGATGAAGGGAGAGTTGCTCCCTCCCCTACTGGCATATATTGCTCTTTGATAGCATTATAGACCAAAGGATCTTCTCCAAGTGACTTCGCATAGTAGTATCCCATCAAGCCTTGGAGCTCAGTAAACTCATATACCATCTCACTCGTGAGGTCGGCTTTTGCCAATCTCACCGCTCTATCCATCAAGAGTTCTAACTCTTGACTACTTTTGTTTGTCTCATCCTCAACTCTTTTGATATATCGTGTAAGGAGACGGATAGCTATATCACTCTCTCGGACGATCTTCTCTTGAAGCGAACCCAATCCATCCATAAACTGTATCTTCTCTAGACCTTCAGTAGAGAGTCCTTTTCGTAAGTCATTATAGTAGAAGAACATACCATCAGCAAGTCGTGGCTTGAGTACTCTCTCATTGCCCTCTATCACCTTTGTATACTCCTCTGTGTAAGCGTTGCTAACCACGATAAACTTATTGGTGATCTTCCCTTTGTTATAGACAGCGAAGTATCTTTGATGCTCTTTCATAGAGGTGATGATCACTTCAGGAGGCAACTCCAAAAAGCTCTCATCGAAACTTCCCAAGAGTGCTTTTGGGTTTTCCGTGATCGCTACTATCTCAGCAAGAAGAGCTCTATCTCTCTCTATAGAGACAGCATACTCTGCTTCGATAGCGTCAAACTCTGCGAGTATCTTCTCTTCTCTTTGAGATGGACGAAGGATCACTGCACCCTCTTGTAATAGTCTCTCATACTCACCGATACTCTCTACAACCACAGGATCGAAATCCACCATCCTATGTACAAAAGTTTTGATATCACTCTGCACACCGAAAAGCTCTACAGGGATAGATTTATTATCAAGTCGTACTTGTAGCCAGCGGATAGGACGGATAAACTCATCCCCCCTACTCCCCCAACGCATCATTTTTCCAAATGCCATAGAGTCTATCCACTCAGAAATCATCGCTTGTAGGAGTTTACTTGTATCCGTCCCTATGACCTCTTTTTTGTAGTAGAGTACCTCTTTGCCATTTTTTTCAGATCTTCCCAACTCATCAAATGCAACACCACACTTTCTAGCAAATCCTTGGGCTGCTTTGGATACCTCTCCATCTTTTATCGCTATAGCTACAGGAGGTCCCATCAACTCTATCGTATCATCTTCTTGTTTGAGTGCTATAGCTGGGTGTTCCAAGACCAATCTTCTTGGAGTATAGAAAAATTCAAATTCACAATCCAATCTATAACTCTTCAAAATCTTAGCCCATGATATTTCTATATTTTTGATAATTTTCAGTAGAGGTATCGCAGGAAGTTCCTCTACACCTATCTCTATAAGTAGTGCTTTTGTCATGTATCATAATCCTATATATTTCATTGTGCAATATCAGTCGTTACAAGATATATCTTGTCGTATCCTCATCCTCTACCACTCTATCGAGCTTCTCTTTGACGAGATCAGCCGTTACTGAGTATCGCTCACCACTTCGCTCATCTGCATCGAAACTCACCTCTTCGAGTATCTTCTCCATCACAGTATGTAGTCGTCTAGCTCCTATATCTTCTGTCTTCTCATTGGCGAGTGAAGAGAAGTGCGATATAGCTCTGAGGGCATCCTCTCCAAACTCTAGCTCCAAGCCCTCAACACCCATCAATGCTTTATATTGTGTGATGAGAGAGTTTTTGGGCTCTGTAAGTATGCGATAGAGTACCTCTTCAGTGAGTGAATCTAACTCTACTCGTAGAGGGAAACGCCCCTGTAACTCAGGGATCAAGTCACTTGGTTTACTGAGGTGAAATGCTCCAGCAGCGATGAAGAGTATATGATCTGTGTTGATCATCCCTAGTTTGGTATGGACTGTACTCCCCTCTACGATCGGGAGGAGGTCTCTTTGTACACCCTCTTTGCTCGGATCTTGTCTGCTTTGGCTTCCTGACGGTACGGCTATCTTATCTACTTCATCGAGAAAGATGATACCACCCTTCTCTACCTTCTCTATCGCTAGTTCTTTGAGCTGTTCATCATCGAGGAGTGCAGCACTCGCTTCATCAGCAAGTATCCTTTTTGCCTCTTTGACTGTCACCTCTTTCTCTTTGCCTTTTTTGTTGATACCACCTAAAACTTTGGAGATAGACTCTTGGACATTGATCATTTGCGGAGGCAAACCACTATCATCCATGTTGAGTGTAGGTTCAGGCATCTCTACTTTGATTTTGAGGTGATCGAGTTCCCCCTTTTCAAACTTGGCTTGCATACGAGAAAATGAGGCATCATACTCAGCTTTTTTCTGTTCACTCGCTCCTGTAGGGAGTGGAGGGAGGAGTTTTTCGATGATTTTGTTCTCTATGTATGCCTCTATCTTTTCAGCATTTTTACTGTTTTCACTCTCTCTTACAAGCTTGAGTGACACAGCAGCGAGATCGCGGATCATAGACTCTACATCTCGTCCAACGAAACCTACTTCGGTATATTTGCTCGCTTCTATCTTGATAAATGGTACACTCATCATCTTGGAGAGTCGTCGAGCGATCTCTGTCTTCCCTACACCTGTATTTCCTATCATCAATATATTTTTGGGGATGACATCATTTTGCATCTCTTGGGGGAGTTGCATCCGTCTGTAGCGATTTCTCAAAGCTACAGCGATAGTTCTCTTGGCATCATCTTGACCTATGACATATTGATCGAGATACCCTACTATCTCTTTGGGTGTTAAATTTTGCACGCTGTTCCTTTATACAAGTTCTAAGATTTTGATATTGTTGTTGGTGTAGATGCAGAGGTCACTTGCTATCTCTAGTGACTCTCTGACAAGAACTTCATCAGGCAGAGTAGCATGCTTGTGCAGTGCTCGTGCAGAAGAGAGGGCATAGTTACCACCACTACCAATGGCAGCGATCATACCATCTTGTGGCTCGACGACATCACCAGTACCACTCAAGATAAAGATATGCTCTTTGTTGAGGACAATCATCATCGCTTCGAGTTGACGCAAATGTTTATCTTTTCTCCATACTTTAGAAAACGCTATCACCGAACGGAAGAGGTCTCCCTTTTTTTCATTGAGTATACCCTCAAACATTTCAAAGAGATTGAAAGCATCAGCAGTACTCCCTGCAAACCCCCCAAGTATCTCTCCATGGTGCAGTGTGCGTATCTTGGTGGCATTACTCTTGAGTACCGTATCACCGAATGTGACTTGACCATCGCCACCTATGACTGCTTTATCTTTACCTCTGTATGCGAGTATCGTTGTAGCGTGAAACACTGCTTTACACTCCCTCTATTTCTATTTTGAGTGTTGCGTGGAAGCCGTGACCGAGTTTGGTATCTACTTCATGCACTCCTGTAGATTTGATCGCTTTTTTGAGGTTGATGAGTTTTTTGTCGAGATCGATACCAAGCTGCTCTTTGATCGCTTTGGAGATATCTGCATTGCCCACTGATCCTTTGATCCCTACTGGTGCCAAAGGTTTCTCTATTTTGATGATAGCATCTTCAAAGACTTTTTTCTCTTTTTCCAATCGTGCCAAATCATCTTTGAGCTCTTGGGCTATTCGTTCTTGTTCTGCTGTCCAGTTGGCTACAACCTCTGGTGTTGCCAATTTAGCAAAACCTTTTGCTATGAGGAAGTTTTGACCATAACCATCCTTGACCTCTTTGATCTCTCCGCTTTTACCTAATGTTTTGACATCTTTTATGAGTAATACTTTCATTTTTTATCCTTTATGAATTATCTTTGATACTATTTTACCCAATTATTTGCAAAAGTAAATTATATATTAGCGGTTTTCTATCAAAAATTAGGAG
>CBEUND010000048.1:0-15446 GCA_965544395.1 uncultured bacterium
CAGGCTACGCTTGTGGAAATGTAGGTCGCTGCCGCTTTGAGGTTCTCTTCTTTTTATCCCCCTCTTGATTACTCTTTTTCTTATTTATTTTACCCTATCTGATTTATTTCCTTTTTTTTCAAAAAAAATGTTAAAAAAACTTTAATATATGCTAAAATTGTGCTATAATTTTAAACAAATCTTAAATAGAAGGATTTTACTATGAGAATATTAATTATAGAAGATGAAGTAACCTTAAGCAAGACACTATCCGATGGACTGAAAGAGTTTGGATACCAAAATGATGTAGCAGAGAATTTGAGTGATGGACAGTATTTTTTGGATATCCGAAATTATGATTTAGTCTTGTTAGACTGGATGTTACCTGATGGTAATGGTATTGATCTTATCGCTGATATCAAAGCAAAAACACCGAAAACATCGATCATTATATTGTCTGCTAGAGATGATAAAGAGAGTGAGATAGAGGCTTTAAGAGCAGGGGCTGATGATTATGTCAAGAAGCCTTTTGATTTTGAAATTTTACTCGTTAGAATCGAAGCAAAACTCCGATTTGGTGGTAGTAATATTATAGAGATTGACAACCTTATTATAAATCCCGAAGAGGAGAAGATACTTTATAATGGTACAGAGGTAGAGTTAAAAGGGAAACCTTTTGAAGTATTAACACATTTAGCGATGCATAAAGATCAGATTGTTTCCAAAGAGCAGCTCCTTGATGCTATATGGGAAGAGCCTGAGTTAGTCACTCCTAATGTTATAGAGGTTGCTATCAATCAGATCAGACAGAAGATGGATAAACCACTCAATATAACTACTATAGAGACTGTGAGAAGAAGAGGTTATAGGTTTTGCTTTCCCAAAAGAGCATAAGAGCTAGCTTTCTTATAAAGCTGACTGCCGCTATGGCAGCATTGCTACTCTTTTTCTCAACGATACTCTATACTTATATCACTTATGGAGTGGATAAAGAGCTTCTCTCTGCGTTGACGAAACAAGGCAGATATATATTTGCTACTTATCCAAATGCGGAAGAGGACATCAATGCAAATAGAGAGATACTTAAAAAGACACTCAATATCAATGCACAAATAGTCTATCTAGCAAAATCTCAATATCAACCAGCACATATCAGAAAATTTAAAAAAGATAATGAGTTTTTTATGGAATTACTCTTGCCTTATGACTTCTCTCATCAAACATATCTGAGCATATCGGCTAATGTTACACAACAAAAGAGAATGCAACAAAAGGTATATAATGCAATAGTATTTGTCAACCTTCTTAGTATGGTATTGATCATTTTATATGCCTACTTTATCTCTGGAATGTTAATCAATCCTATTCGTATCTTGGCAGAGAAGCTTTCTCAAAGAAATGAAAATATGATGCGGCATATCAAAAGTGATAACCTACCTCAAGAGTTTGAGCCACTTGCAAGCTCTATCAATGGACTGATGACACGGATACAAAATTTTGTCAAATACAAAAAAGAGTTATTTATAGGAGCAGCACATGAACTTAAAACACCATTGGCTGTTATGAAGACTAAAAATCAAGTGACACTTTTGAAGAGAAGTACGAGCGAAAAGGAGTTAAGAGAGGCAATTCAACAGAATATCACATCTATTGATGAGATGAATAGAATTGTCAGCTCTATTCTTGAATTTGGAAGGGCAGAGGGGGCACAATTTGAGACACCTCAAGATATGGATGTGATAGCTTTTTTGCGGGGGAAAGCGATGGATTATAAGGTATTAGCAGATGCAAATAATCAAAAGTTTAGTTTTCATTTGGAGCCAGAGAGACTGATCGTACATATACAACCCCTGCTCTTAACTCAAATTTTACAAAATTTTGTGCAAAATGCACTCAAATTTACGGCAGATGATAAAAGTGTAGAGTTGAAGAGTTATCTTGTTGATAAACGCCTTGTGATTGATGTGATTGATGAGGGAAGAGGGATTGATGAAAAAAAAGATCTTTTTGCCCCTTTTATTCGGACAAATGATTCAAATGGGGTGGGATTAGGACTTTTTCTTGTCAAGAGTGCAGCAGATGCTATGGGTGCAAAAGTAGAACTTTCTAATCGAAGTGATAGAGAGGGGACAATCGCACGACTTATACTACCTAAGTACCCTTTTTGTAAAATATAATCCAACAATATTATATTTTAACTTAGGCATAAGCTTCGTTAAGTTATAACACGATAATCCAAAACTAGAGGTAAATATGGCCCTTGTAATAACTGATGAATGTATAGCATGTGATGCTTGTCGTGAAGAGTGTCCAAATGAAGCGATAGAAGAGAATGATCCTATCTATATCATAGACTCAGATAGATGTACAGAGTGTGTAGGACATTATGATGAACCGTCATGTATAGCTGTCTGTCCTGTAGATTGTATCATCTCTGATCCTAATACTGTAGAGAATGCTGAAGAGTTGCGATTTAAATTTGAGCAATTACAAAAAGAAGAGTAAAAGGAGTCTCAGTGCCTAAACGCACAGCAGTCATTGATATAGGTTCAAACTCTGCAAGATTGGTCATTTTTGAGAGAACGAGTAGATTTGGTTTTCATCTGATATGTGAGCAAAAGAGTAGAGTGCGTATAGGTGAGGGTGCTTATGAAAAAGATGGATATCTTCAACCTATTGGTATAGAACGAGCCTATCTTGCACTCCAATCTTTTACCCAAACAATTCAAAAATACAAAGTAAATAAGATACTATGTATTGCTACTTCTGCATTGAGAGATGCTCCAAATAGAGCAGAGTTTGTATCGTGGATACGCAAAAACTTAGGAGTCTCCATATCTATCATAGATGGGAATGCAGAAGCCTCATTAGGTGCTATAGCTGCAAACAATTTATTGCCAATAGCAAATGCTATTACGATAGATATTGGTGGCGGTTCTTCTGATTTGGCTCGTATCGAAAATAATAAAATAGTTGAAACTTATTCACTCAATATTGGTACAGTAAGAATAAAAGAGTTATTTATGGATCATAATAGATCTATAGAGGAGGCACAACTCTTTATTAGAGAAGAGCTTGACAAATTGCCAGTTTCTTTTAGCCACTCTTTAGCAGTTGGTATTGGGGGTACAGCTAGAGCAGTGAGTAAAGCTATCATGAAACGCACACAATATCCATTGGATAAGCTGCACGCTTTTTGTTACTCTTTTGAAGAGGAGGAGGTATTTTTGCATATGATACGAGATGCTAAAACTAAAGATCTTCAAAAATTATATATTAAAAAATCGAGATATGATACCATTCGAGAGGGTACACTTATCTTTTTAGAGATACTTCGTAAGATTGGTGCAAAAGATATCATGAGTAGTGGTGTAGGGGTAAGAGAAGGTGTTTTCCTCAAAGATTTACTACGGCATAGTGGGCTGAGATTTCCCACCCAATTTAACCCCAGTCAAAAGAGTATACTTGATCGTTTTAATATGCCCATGGCTAAGAACTCTCACGCTTCACATAGGATAGAGATAGCTTCCCAACTCTATACAATATGTAATAAAGAGTTTGCTCTCCCTCTTGAGTATAAAGAAGCGTTGAACACAGCTCTAAAGCTCTCAAATATTGGTAAGAGACTTACGATATACAAGTCAAGGCAACATGCTTTCTATATCGCTATGGAGGAGCTTAACTTTGGATTTACACATCAAGAGATTGTACTGATAGCTACACTCCTGCGTACGAATGGTAGCACACTGTTTAAGAAGTCACTCTACCAAATGTATAAGGAGTTGTTGCCCTCTAAAGATGTTTTAAAATGTTTGAGTTTTATCAATAATATAAGTATATTAATTCACGAAAATAGTAACAATGCAAAGATAAACTTCTCGTATGAGGAAGAGACTTTAACGATTGAATCAACACAATCACTCTATCATGCAAAAGAGTCGATCTATCAATCGGAGAAGCCTAAAGCATTTGAGATAGTCATTAGAGATAGAGAGAATATACCTAAGTATACATTTTAGTTAAGGATACCCAAGGGATTTTTCAACCCCGAGAGAGATTAGAACTTTGTTCCCATAGAAAATTCAAATGCCGCCTTGTCATCATCAGGCACATCATCGAGAGCATATCCATAGATTAAGTTTACCGCACCAAAAGGTGATTGCCATTCAATTTGTGCACCTACGGAGCTTCTTTGTATATTGTTTTCTACAAAAGTCGCACCTCTGACTGCATCTGCTTTAATATACCCAATATCAGCAAAGAAAGTGAGTCTCATCTTGGCGGCTTCTGAGAGAGGGATACTTGCTTCAACTGTTGCCGAACCTCTCTTGTCTCCACCAAATCGGTTGTCTATCGGGAGTCCTGTGAGAGGGTCAGTATAGCTAAGGTATGGTGAGATGGAGTATGGGCTATATCCCCTCACACTTCCTACACCACCCATATAGAGTCGCTCTGCTGTTGGTACTTTCTCATTGCTTGCATGCTGTAGCCAAGTTCCTCTTGCTTTGAAACGCATAATAAGGTCATAATCTATCAAATCCTCCATCCCATAGTATGCACCAAATCTAAGATAAATTTTTGTCATATTCGAGTAGCTATCATAGAAGAGCTGATCAGCAGGAGTCAACTCCCCATCAAAAGATGCAAATTCAAGGTTGACACTCGCTATAAAGCCCTCTCTTGGGACATAGTAATTGTCTGTATTGTCAAAGCTTAGCCCCATCAATCCAGAGAGTTTTTGATATTGGTCAACATAGAGGAGTCTCTGCACAGCATTTTGATCTAAGCTTGACTCTTCATTGATATCTGATGAGTTATCAATATAGCTTACACCTGTAGAGAAGTAGAGGTGTCGTAAAAATTTACGACCTGCCATGACATTACCACCTTTTTGATCAGTAGTATAATCAATATACTCATAATATCGAGTGAAAAGAGTAAAACTCAAACTATATTCACTATCCCATACTCTTGGGTTTGTCAAAGAGATATTGGCACTTCTTGATATTTGAGACCAGTCAATACCTAGTTCTCCACTCAAGCCTGTACCAAATAGATTTTTGTTGGAGATATTTGCATTGATCATTACACCTTGGTAGCTTCCATATCCACCACCCGCGGATATACTTCCTGTCTGTGCCTCTTTGACTTTGACCAAAAGGTTGATCTTATCTTCTGTTATTCTTTGTGGTATGATGTCAACTTTTTCAAAAAATCCTGTTCTTCCCAATGCAGTTTTACTATCTTTTAAGTCTGTATAGCTGTATTGATCACCAGGAGCCATATAAATATATCTTCTTACAACTCTATCTTTTGTGATGTCATTACCTGAGATAAGTACATCATTAATAGTTACTTTTTTCCCAGGGATGATTTGATATTGCAAGTTGACAAGACCTGTCTCTTGGTTTTGGTTGAAGTTTGGATTGATCTTTGCATAAGCATACCCAAGGTTTCCTACCTCTTTTTTCAAGTATTCTATATCAAGACGCATTTTTTTGATATTGAATATCTTTCCTGAATGGAGTTTCAAGTCACTTGTCAAGTTAGCTGTTTTGAGTCCTGGGACACTCTGTACAATTTCTACTTTTCCTACACGAAACTGTTTTCCTTCTTTGATTATATAGTTGACTTCAGCATTATATGATGTGGTATCGACACGCATTAGAGGCTTGCTAACCTTAGCATCAATATACCCCTCTTTCATATAAGCCTCTTTAGCTCTCATCGAGTCATATGGGAGTTGATCAACTTTGGCATCACTACCAAAAAATGGAATCCAACTGAGAAAATCTGGTTCTTTGTTGACTATATCTTTTTCGATCTCACTTTTATTTAACTTTTTTGCACCGATAAAGTTGTTTTTCTTGATCTTTATCTTTTCACCTTTGTTGACATCAAAAGTGATAGCATAGCTATCGTGTACTTTTTCTTTAGAGACTTCGACGACAGTATCATAATACCCCTCACTCTCTATTTTGTTAATAAGCGTCTCTTTTGCTTGCTTGATGCGTCTCTCATCATAAAGATCACCCTTTTTGAGCCCTATACCCTCAAGAAGTTTTTCACCATCATCACCCGTACCATAGCCTTTAATCTTGACCTTTGATATAGCAGGTTTTTCATCGAAATGGTAGACAATTAAGCCATTGTTTTTCTTCTCTACCCAAACATCTTTGAAATAACCTTGACTATAGAGGTTTTTGACTGATTCATCTATCTGTTCAGGATCTACTTTATCACCTTCACGGATACCTGCAACCTCCTTGGCTACACTCGGCGAGAGGTGAAGAAGACCATCAAACTTAATCTGCTTGACTTGTTGTGCAGCAAGAAGAGTCCCTGTTGCAATCGAAAATACGGCAATTTTTCTTATCATTTTTTGACCAACCCTTATCTATAATTCATACTTGTAAGTTTACACTATAATAAGTTTATCTTTTTTATACTAAATCCACACTAAATTTTTAGTATATTTTTACAGCAAAATATTAGATAGGGATGATATAATGTAAGGATTGAAAATGGAACAGCTTTTGAGTAGCGTTTTGGAAGGGATGTGTATATGACTATAGGTATCATTGGATTGGGACTTATGGGTGGATCGCTAGGTATAGCACTCAAAGAGCGTGATTTCTCTTGTCATCTCATTGGGTATGATCACAATGAGAAACATTGTGAAGAGGCATTGGCTCTGGGGCTTGTCGATATGATATCTCCATCCTTGGATAGGATTATCGCATGTGATGTTATATTTTTAAGTATTCCAGTCAATGGTATTATTGCAGCACTTAAGTCATTGACAAGTGTAGATACAAATTGTACTATTATAGATCTTGGTAGTACCAAAAGTAAGATAATAGACTCCGTCCCCAAAGAGATCAGAAGCAACTTTGTAGCAGCACATCCTATGACAGGTACGGAGAAGTTTGGTCCGACAGCAGCCATACGAGATCTCTATCGTGATAAAGTTGTAGTTCTTTGTGATTTGGAAGATAGTGGAAGCATCCAAAAAAAGAGAGCATTAAAGATCTTTGAAGAGATAGGCATGAAGTTGGTTTTCATGGGAGCCAAAGAGCATGATAGGCATGCTGCATTTATCTCTCATATGCCACATGCCTTGAGTTACTCTTTGGCAAATGCTGTCATGAGACAAGAAGACCCCAAAAGTATTATTGCTCTTGCTGGTGGTGGGTTTAGAGATATGAGTCGCATAGCCAAGAGTTCCCCAGATATGTGGGAAGATGTCTTCAAACAAAATAAGACAAATCTTTTGACTGCTATAGATCACTTCCAAGATGAACTCTCTCGCTGTCAAATGATGGTGGAGTCAGAAGATTGGGATGCTCTGAACCGATGGATGAAGGGTGCGAATAGATTGCATGATATATTGACTTGATCGTGTTGCATATAGTATGAATTTCGCTCTAAAATATCGACCAAAATCTTTAGATACAATGGTGGGGCAGAAGCATCTCCTTGGAGTATCAGCACCTCTGCGTCTTTTGATAGAGTCACAAAAATTGGCACATACTTTTTTTTATGGTCCTCCAGGTTCAGGAAAGACGACACTTGCCCGTGTTATTGCTACTCTATTAGAGCGACCTTTCTATGAGATGAATGCTACGACGCTCAAAGTAGAAGAGTTACGAAAGATATTTAAAACATATGACAATGCACTCCAAAAACCTCTTATCTTTATAGATGAAGTGCATCGCTTGAGCAAGAATCAACAAGAGGTACTTTTGCCTTTTATGGAGCGAGGAGTCGCTCTTATCATAGGAGCATCTACGGAAAATCCCTACTACTCTATGACAGCAGCGATGCGATCTCGTTCTCATATATTTGAGTTTTATCCTATAGAAGATGAAGAGATGAAAACTTTTCTTGATTTTGTGATAAGTGCTGAGTCACTTGTAGTGGATGATGATGCGAAGGCATTTTTGATCACTTCGAGTAGTGGTGATGCAAGAGCCATGCTCAATCTTTTAGAGAGTGGCTCTTCTATCGCTTCACCTCTCATTTTGGATGTGCTTAGACAGATAAGACCTTATGCAATGCAAGCAGGAAGTAGTGAAGATGATAGCCATTATGAGCTTACCTCTGCTATGATCAAGAGTATTAGAGGGAGCGATATCAATGCTGGACTCTACTATCTAGGACGGCTTATAGAGGGTGGTGAGCCTGCAGAGTTTATCGCAAGAAGACTTGCTATATTAGCGAGTGAAGATATAGGAAATGCCAATCCCAATGCTTTAAATCTAGCGAGTTCCACACTCAATATAGTAGCACATATAGGTTATCCTGAAGCTAGGATATCTCTCTCTCAACTTGTCATATATCTCTCCTCTTCTCCGAAGTCCAATAGTGCTTATATGGCTATCAATAGTGTGCAGAAAGTTATCAAGGATGGAGGAGTCTATCCTGTCCCAAATCATATAAAAACTCACAGTAAAACATATCTCTACCCTCATAACAATGGAGGGTGGGTAGAACAGAGTTATATGCAAGAGGAGTATCAATTCTATCAGAGTTCTCAAATAGGATTTGAGAAGAGACTTTCAGAATGGGTAGAGAAGATTAGAGGAGGATGATAGAGATCATCTATGAGGGGTGAGGCAGAGTGGATGAAATCCACCCCACTTTTTATACTATTATACTATATAGTAGGCTTTTTTGCTTTGGAGCACCCCTAGAGTTTTTGAAGTTTTTCTCGTGCCTCTAAGTTTGAAATTGTTCCTGAAAAAAATTCACTCTCTATCCCATCGATTCTTTTTAGCAATTGTTCCCTAAAAGTGTCATCAACAATTCTATCCTTGGCAAATCCTTTCATCGACCTAAAATTAGGGTAGTAATCCAAAAATTGTTCGTGAAGAGGACTTCTCTTCCATACTTGAAGCTTTTGTTCGTAAGAGTCCTCTGGATTGAACATAAGAACTGTATTGCCTACAGCATCCTTTTTGTAGTGAGTCAAATCTGCAGCCTCTTGTCTTGACTCAGCTGTCGATAACTTATCGGTTTTTTGTATCTTGCCTAAAAAACTCATAAGCAAATAGCCACCTACAACTCCAACAACAACAAATATTATAAACCCTTCTTTCATAGAAATGCCTCCTAATAATTTTATATCCTTTAGTATACTATATAAATACTAAATAATCTATGTGATAAGCAGTATCCAACCTGTACCTACTGTCAAAAATACCACTGTATTGAGGGCTGTCAAAATGCCTCCTACTTTGTATATTTCACCTGCTTCTATATAACCACTCCCCACATAGATGACATTGGCTGAAGAGCCTTGTGGTGTGATGATGGCGTTGAAATTGGTAGCAAAGAGTAGCATCAGAGCCATCAACTCCCCTGGTACACCTGTCTCTATCGCCACACCCAAAAAGACACTAAAGAGTGCCAACATTTGAGCTGTTTGGGATACGAAAAAATAGTGTATGAGGACATAAGTGATGATAAGTATAACATATGCGAGCATCCATGGCAAGCCATCTACTACGGTTGCAGCATTTTGACCTACCCAACCCATAAAACCAAACTTATTGAGATAAACACTCATAGCATAAAGTATAGCAAACCATACAAGTGTGCCGAGTGCTTGTCCCTCACCATAGAGATCTTTCATCGTGAAAATGTTGGCTAGCATCAAAACCCCTAGCCCTATAAATGCCACGGCAGTTTTGTTGAGAGGTGGATAGAATGATGAGGCTATCCAGAGTGTCACCATACCTATGAAGACCCCCGCCATTATCCACTCATTTTTATGTACTGACCCCATCTTCTCTAGGGCATCTTGTGCTATCTGCGGAGCATTTGGTGTCTTTTTGACCTCTGGTGGGTAGACTTTGAGGAGTACCCATGGGACGAGAGCAAAGAGTACGAGTACAGGAAGACTCGCTGCCATAGCCCAAGAGCCATAAGTAATATTGATATCAAAATCTTTCGCCATTTTAGCACCTGCTGGATTGGCAGCCATAGCTGTGAGCCAAAGAGAAGAGGAGATCGTCAGCCCAGCCATAGAGGACATCATCAGATATGCACCGAGCTTTTTGCGTGTACCGTCAGAGATTTTGGATCCACTATCACTCGCAAGTGCATTTACAATAGGGAAGAGTACACCAGAACGAGCTGTATTACTAGGAAAGGCGGGAGCCATGAACATATCTGCTGCAATGATAGAGTAGGAGAGTCCTATGCTACTTTTACCAAATTTTCGGATGATCAAAAATGCTATTCGTTTTCCTAATCCCGACTTGATCACTCCTCTAGCTATCAAAAATGCTACAATAATAAGCAGTATCCAATCTTCGGAAAAACCACTAAAGGCTTGCTTGGGTGTCAGTGTCGCCGTGAGTATAGCAGCAGAGACAGCAAATATCGCTGAAGTAAAGATAGGCATAGCATTGATTATCACAGCAAATATCGCGGTGATAAAGATAGCAAAGAGATGCCAAGTCATTGTTGATGTATATTGTAGCTCACTCGTAGGAAGTGATGCAATATAGCTCTCTAGTCCTGAAGGAGTAGGAAGAAACCAAAGGATGAGACCAAACAAAAAGACCCCTGCTTGCAAGAGATGTTGTTTGTGTGTTTGTATGGGATGATGCGACATATGTTCTCCTTGAAAATATTCGTTTTATTATACTTAGGTATTATAGTATACCTCTTTAATAACTTTTACAAAACAGAGTGACAGCAAAAGTTGGATAAAATCTCTTTTATGATAATTTATGGTAAACAGGTCTGCTTATATGCACTTAAGCAACACTCAGAAAAGATAACAACACTATACCTTGCAAAGAAAGGATTGTTACCACAACCACTATTTGACCAATACAAACCCAAGATAAAATTTTTGGAAAATAGGTGGGCTCAATCTATGAGTAAGGGTGGCAATCATCAAGGTATCTTGATAGAGATGGATGATATAGAGTTTAGTGATTTTGCACAGATAAAAAAGAGTGATTTTATAGTTGTATTGGATGGATTGACAGATACAGGAAATATAGGGGCTATTGTCAGGAGTGCCTATGCTTTGGGTGCTGAAGCAGTGATAGCTGCAGGAGTCAAACAACTCAACCTCTCTGCTATTACGCGTACAAGTTCAGGTGCACTCTTGGATATGCCTTTTTTAATTGCTCATAATATATTGGATATTTTTAATGAATTGCACCAGTTAGGGTTTGTATCCTATGGAGCGTCTATGGATGGAGAGATGCTAGAGACACTCTCATTTCCGACGAAAAGAGTTTTGGTTTTAGGAAGTGAAGGCGAAGGCTTATCTAAAAAAGCAAAATCAAAAATACAAGAGAGTGTCTCTATTGAGATGAAGCATGGCTTTGACTCTCTAAATGTATCTGCGGCAGCAGCTATTTTAATACACAGGATGAGATATGCAGTTAGATGATTTGATAAAACAAGAGAGAATAGAGAATATAGAGAAGAGAACACGTATCTCTAAAGTGGTTCTCGAAAAGATACACAATAGAGAGTTCCATGCACTGAAAAAACCACAAGTTATAGGTGCAATAGGAATTATAGAGAGGGAGTATCCCGAATATGATTTTGATTTTGGTACATTGAGAGAGGAGTGCCATGACTATTTTGCCGCCAATCAATCTGATGACAATCGATTTGTAATCTTAGAGCCAGAGAATGAAAATCATATTATTCCAAAACTAGTTGTCCTCTTGCTTCTCTTTTTGCTTACTTATAGTGCTTGGTACTTCTTTGCCTCATACTATAAGCCAACTATCCGTGAGATCAAACCCAAACATGAAAAAAATTTTATGGATATCATCATAGAGGGAAAAGATACGATTATGGACAAAGTAGGTGGAGCATCAGCCAAAGCCCCTACGACACATGGAGAAGTCGTTGACGCGACAAATCAAGCCCAAGAGAGTAGCGTCGTTGTAGAGTCTGAAACTCCTCAGAAAGATATTTTTGAAAAGACAAACTCCAAAGAGCAAGCCGTGGTTCAAGAGAATAGATCCACCCCTGTAGCCAAAGTAGTTGCAAAACCCCTAGCTGTCAAGAAAGAGCCGATAGCTGTAGTAGCTCAAGAGCCAGCAACAAAAGAAGAGAGTATAAAGAAAAGTATAGTAAACTCAGAAGTCAACAAGAGTGCTACTTCACAGAACCCTTTGAGTGTAAAACGGCAAAAGATTACACTCCTCCCTCAAAAAATGATGTGGTTTCAATTGACAGATATCCAGAGCAAAAAAGTATTGAAGTTTAAAAGAAAAGAGCAGTACGATATAGATGTGAAAGAGAAGAGTTGGGTGTTTCACTCCAAAGATACAGTTTTTGCTTTTATAGATAATGATATTTTTGAAGAGTACGGTGGTAAGGGAGATAGCTTCTTTCGATTGGATAAAGATGGTGTCCATCCTCTTACAAAAGATGAATATAAAACAGCATTAAAGTAAAATGAGGTAGAGAATGTTTGAAGAGATACAGTTTGAAAAGATAAATAGATTACCAAAATATATTTTTGCAGAGATCAATGAACTCAAAATGGATGCGAGAAGAGCAGGAGAAGATATCATTGACTTCTCTATGGGGAATCCTGATGCACCAACACCACAACCCATCATAGAGAAGCTCTGTGAGACGGCTCTCAAGCCAAAAACACATCGATATAGTGCAAGCAAGGGTATCTATAAGCTCCGTTTAGCGATGGCAAATTGGTATAAGAGAAAGTATGGTGTAGAGCTAGATGCAAATAGTGAAGTAGTTGCAACGATGGGAAGCAAAGAGGGCTATGTACACTTAGTGCAAGCTATCTCAAACCCTGGTGATGTCGCTATCGTACCTGATCCTACTTACCCTATCCACTCGCAGGCATTTATCCTCGCAGGAGCCAATGTAGAGAAGATGGAGTTGATATTTGACGAAGAGACCTTTGAAGTAGATGAAGAGAGATTTTTGTCCGATGTCAAGCAAGCTCTTGACAACTCACTGCCAAAAGCGAAATTTTTGGTCGTGAACTTCCCTCACAATCCAACTACGGCGACAGTGACACCTGAGTTTTATGAACGACTTGTGGCTTTGGCAAAAGAGAAGCGATTTTATATCATCTCTGATATTGCTTATGCTGATATCGCGTTTGATGGATATGAGACACCATCAATCATGTCTGTCAAGGGAGCTAAAGATGTAGCAGTAGAGTCCTATACTCTCTCCAAAAGTTACAATATGGCAGGTTGGAGAGTTGGGTTTATAGTAGGAAACAAAAAGCTTGTCGGTGCTTTGGAAAATATCAAATCTTGGCTCGATTATGGGATGTTTACCCCTATACAAGTAGCCGCTACAGTAGCACTCGATGAGCATGGGTATATCCCCGATGAGCAAGTCATTCCACTCTATAAAAAGAGACGAGATGTACTCATAGAGGCATTTGATAATGCAGGTTGGCACTTGCCAAAACCAAAGGCAAGTATGTTTGTCTGGGCAAAGATACCAGAGATAGCACGAGATATGGGTTCGTTGGAGTTCTCCAAACAACTCTTGGTCAAAGCGGGTGTCGCGGTCAGTCCTGGTATAGGATTTGGGAAATATGGTGATGAGTATGTGCGTATTGCACTTATAGAGAATGAAAAACGCATCCGTCAAGCAGCGAAAAATATCAAAAAGTTCCTCAAAGAGTTAGAGGAAGAAAAGAGTAGTAAAAAAGATGGTTAATATAGGTATATTAGGTGTAGGTACAGTTGGATCAAGTGTTGCCAAGATATTGCAAGCCAACAGCGATGTTATAGAAGCAAGAGCAGGCAAGAAGATAGTAGTCAAAACAGGAGTTGTAAAAAATCTCGCCAAAGATAGAGGTCTTGCTATCAAGTTGAGTGATAATCCCTCTGATATCATAGATGACCCTCAGATAGATATCGTAGTGGAGTTGATGGGTGGCGTAGATGAGCCATATGAACTCGTCAAGAGAGCTCTACAAAATGGCAAAGCAGTCGTGACTGCAAACAAAGCACTTCTCGCGTATCATAGATATGAACTCCAAGAGTTAGCAGGAGATATACCCTTTATGTATGAAGCGAGTACAGCTGGAGGCATTCCTATTATTGGAGCTATGAGAAATGGACTCTCTGCAAACCACATAGAGTCTATCAAAGGTATCATGAATGGTACATGTAACTATATGCTCACCAAGATGATCAATGAGGGAGCCCAATATGATGAGATACTCAAAGAGGCTCAAGATCTAGGCTACGCTGAAGCTGATCCTACATTTGATGTGGGTGGATTTGACGCATCTCACAAGCTTCTCATACTTGCAAGTATTGCATATGGCATAGATGCCAAGCCTGAAGATATTCTTATAGAGGGTATAGAGAGTATCACGCAGACAGATGTGGCATTTGCCAAAGAGTTTGGATATGAGCTCAAACTCCTCGGTATAGCCAAAAAGGTTGATGGTGGCGTAGAGCTTCGAGTACACTCTACGATGATACCACAAGAGTCGATGATAGCCAAAGTAGATGGTGTGATGAATGCAGTCACTGTAGTAGGTGATCGTGTAGGTGAGACGATGTATTATGGTGCTGGAGCTGGTGGTGACGCTACTGCTTCAGCGGTGATCTCTGATATTGTAGATATTGTTCGTGGCAATCACGGTCCAATGTTGGGTTACAAAAAAGCCCTAGAGAGTGGGCTTGTACTGCTTAGCCCAGATGAGATACGCTCACAATACTATGTGCGACTAGAGGTAGAAGATAAGAGCGGAGTGCTAGCATCTATAGCCGCTACACTCGGTGAGTTTGATATCTCTATCGAGTCTATGCTCCAGAAACCTAGCAAAAAAGAGGATGGAGTCAAACTCCTCTTTACTACACATATTTGCCAAGAGAAG
This sequence comes from uncultured bacterium, assembly GCA_965544395.1. GTDB lineage: Bacteria > Campylobacterota > Campylobacteria > Campylobacterales > Sulfurovaceae > SZUA-451. Next base: position 14,852 of record CBEUND010000048.1, read on the forward strand.
AAGATGCAAGATTCGCTCCAAGCCCTTGCCAAGCTTGACTCTGTGCATGAGAACTTCGCTATGATGAGAATAGAGAAATAGGGACAGGTATGGCAAAAGATCACTATTTTGATATAACAGCAAAACTTGACATGATGGAGCTCAAAAATGCTATCATAATGGCGGAAAAAGAGGTGGCAAATCGTTTTGATTTCAAAGGCTTAGTAGCAGAGTTCAATCTCAACGAAAAAGCAAAGACATTGAGCCTCAGCTCATCCACCGATAACAAAATAGATGCCCTCAAAGATATACTTATATCCAAACTTATCAAACGAAATATTGCAGGTAAATCACTCGAAGAGGTGAAAACAGAGGGGATATCAGGTGGTAATACCAAAGTCATCTATCGTATAGTAGATAGTATAGATAAAGATGAAGCCAAGCAGATAGTCAAAGCGATCAAAGCTATGAAGATCAAAGTAACACCCTCTATCCAAGGGGATGAGGTGCGTGTAAGTGGCAAAAAGATAGATGACCTACAGCGTGTGATGGCAGAGGTCAAAACACTCGATCTCAAAGCACCGTTGGTTTTTGGTAATTTCAAATAGGAGAGAGA
>CBEUND010000049.1:0-15422 GCA_965544395.1 uncultured bacterium
CTAAGTTAATGATTAATTTTTAGGCAATTTATCAAAAGAGGAGTATACGGAGGAGTTCTTAACCAATTATGAGGTAAAATTATTCTTTATATAAAATAAAGGATTTTAATTTTGAAACTATTTGGGACAGATGGTGTGCGAGGTAAAGCAGGAAGAAAAGTAAGTGCACTCAACACAATGAAATTAGCAATGGCAACAGGTATCTATTTCCGTCAATTTTCAAAAACAAATAAAATATTAGTAGGAAAAGATACGAGACGGAGTGGTTATATGATAGAAAATGCTCTTGTATCAGGCTTGACTGCTGTTGGGTTTGATGTGATTCAGATAGGTCCTATGCCTACACCTGCTATAGCTTTTTTGACAGAAAATATGCGTTGTGATGCAGGTATCATGATCTCTGCGAGTCACAATCCATTTTATGACAATGGGATCAAATTTTTTGATTGTAAGGGAAATAAACTCAACCGTGATGTAGAACAAGCCATAGAGAAGAGATACGACGATGAAGAGCTACTTCTCCAATCACAAGTCGTAGATGAGTATATAGGTAAATCAAAAAGAATAGATGATGTTATAGGTCGCTATATCGTACATATCAAAAACTCTTTCCCTCACCATTTGACTTTGGCTGGGAAACGCATAGTAGTTGATTGTGCCAATGGTGCAGGATATGTCGTAGCACCAACTATACTCAAAGAGTTAGGGGCAGATGTCGTGGTATTGAGTGATAAACCAAATGGCTTCAATATCAATGAAGCTTGTGGTGCTATGTATCCAGAGAATGCTGCTAAAGCAGTGCGAGAATATCGTGCAGATATAGGTTTGTCTCTCGATGGAGATGCTGATCGTCTCGTGATCATAGATGAAAAAGGTAAAGTCGTTGATGGAGATAAACTCATAGCGACACTTGCCACACACCTCAAAGAGGAAGGGGAGCTTCGAGGAGATGGAGTAGTGACGACAGTCATGAGCAACATGGGCTTAGATGAGTACCTCTTGAAACAAAATCTCAAACTCCACCGTAGTGATGTCGGTGACAAAAATGTTGTGGATATGATGCAAGCCAAAGGGATCAACTTTGGTGGAGAGCAGAGTGGGCATATTGTCTTTAGTGATTATGCGAAGACTGGTGATGGGATATCAAGTGCTTTGCAAGCATTGGCATGTCTCATCAAAAACGATAAAAAAGCGAGTGAAGTCTTTGATCCTTATCAGTCATATCCTCAAAAACTACACAATATGCATATCAGTGAAAAAAGAGAGTTTGATACTATAGAGGGGTTGGATGAACTCATACAGAGAGTAGAGGCAGCAGGTTTTCGACAGCTATTTAGATATTCAGGTACAGAGAATAAATTGCGTATTTTGTTAGAGGGGAAAGATGAGTTAGCCCTAGAGAAGATGATGCATGAGTGTATAGAATTTTTTAAGAAAGCTTTGGTCTAACTCTATGCTTCGACTCCTTATGATATTTTTACTAGTGATAACTGGTACTATTATCATCGATCAAAATATCAAAATGCTTTTTGTCCATGGGTTCTACTGGGATAGCTCTTGTATATCTTTGGAGCTTCACTACAACAAAGGCGTAGCATTTTCCATGTTTGCTTTTTTGGGTCCCTATCTCAAATGGATACAGATCGCTTTGATAGCTTCTATTGTTGGTTATATCTTTTATGAAAGGCATTTGGAACGATACGCCTTTCCTCTAGGGCTTTTAGTAGGAGCTGCTGTAAGTAACCTCTATGATAGATTTATTCATGGGGGTGTGGTGGATTATATCGCTTGGCATTGTGGTTTTGATTTTGCTATATTCAATTATGCCGATGTGATGATAAATATCGCTATAGTATGGATAGTTATCACCTATTATTTAGCTCCTAAAAGGTAGCCTAAATCCCTTCAAGATGGGTAAGGAGTTGTTTGTCTACTTTGGCATTACTAGCGACTAACCCCTTATCATCAAAGTTATATTTTGTGCCAAAAAGGTTGCTCACTGTTCCTCCTGCTTCCAAGAGTATCAGGATCCCAGCAGCTACATCCCAAGGCTTGAGATCTATCTCATAAAAAGCATCTGTTTTTCCTTCGGCTAAGTAGCAGAGATCCAAAGCAGCCGCACCAAGCCGTCTAATATCACGGATATGTGGGAGAAGCGAAGTGAGTGAAGCGATCACCCAATGGTACTCTATGCCTTGTTCTACTTTGGCATAGGGAAATCCTGTAGCGATAAGAGAGTGCTGGAGTTGCTCTTGTGTAGAGACCGTGAGTTGCTTATCATTATGATATGCTCCTTCTCCATGACAAGCCCAGTAGAGCTCATCTAGTATAGGGTTGTAGACGACAGCCATGACAGGGTTGCCACCCTCCCATACCCCTATAGAGACAGCAAGATGTGGTATCCCATGGATGAAATTGGTCGTTCCATCAATAGGGTCGATGTAGATAGCCTTTTCATAGTGATAGCCTTGAGTATCTTTGTGACTCTCTTCTCCTACTAAAGTATACTCTGCAAACTCCTCTTTGAGTGCTTCGATGATGAACTCTTCTGTGCGAACATCATATTGAGTCACAAGATCTACTACACCTTTATGGGTGATATTTTTATGGGCATAATACCCGTCACGAACTATTTTCCCTGCCTCTTTGGCAACTCTTTTGAGTATCTCTATTTTTTCCATAGGGTATTGTAACAATTTTTATTGTAAGAAAAGATTAATCAAACTTCGCTATAATTTTATTGACCGACAGTCAGTCATTTTGTATATTAGGAAAAAATATGGCAATTATTGTAGACAAAGTCCAAAAAAAGAGAGATATCGCCCTCTCTTGTGAAGCACTACTGCTAAGTAAAGGTATCAAAAACCTAACTATCGCAGAGATAGCCAAAACAGCAGGTGTAGGCAAAGGGACTATATATGAGTATTTCAAAAACAAAGATGAGATTGTCTTTGAGATTATTACACTTATTGTGCAACAGCAACAAAAAAAATTAGCTGAAATTATGCTTGTATCAAAGAGTACAAAAAGCAAACTTTATGACTTTTTGTCACTTCTGCACCAAGAGTCAGAAAGAGAGCATATACAACTCTATAGAGAGTTTATCGCTATTTCACTCCAGAGTGCCACTCCAGAGATGCGGTCGTTTAGCTCGAAGTGCCATCAAAGTTTTATAGACCTTGTAGAAGAGTTGTTCCAAGAAGGTATCAAAAGAGGAGAGATTATCCCTGAAGCTTTGGCTTTGAGTAAAACTATAATGGTTTATGCTACAGGATTGGTAGTCGAAGCACAACTTATAGATATAGATGCCCTCGCTCAAATAGAGCAGATGTTAGAGAGTCTATTTAATATCATAGAGATAAAGGAAGAGAGATGAAGAGAAGACTACTTTTAGTAGCAACACCGCTAGTATTGTTGGCTCAAAACTATAGCCTCCCACAGCTTATAGCCAAAGCCCAACACCACCACCAACAGCTCAAAGCCAAAGAGTTTCAAGTCAAATCAGCTACGAGTCAGATAGAGTCTGTTCAAAACAGTTTTTATCCTACGATAGATATATCTGCTAGTTATACAGGAGTATCTCCCAACTCTGTAGTCTCTCCAGGTAATACAGGCAGAGGTGCTATTGCTCTAAGTTATGATATTTATGATGGTGGACGCAAAGATGCAATGCTTTTGGCCAAGCAATTTGAACACGAGGCTTCACAGTTTGAGAGAGATGCATTTGCCAAGAGTATAGTACTAGATATGACCAACCGCTACTATAGTATCTATAAAATCCGTGCCAATCTCCACGCCCTCAAAGAGCAATCCAAAGAGCTTCTCGCACAGATAGATAGAATTAAAAAGTTTTATGAAAATGGACTTGCAACCCAAGAAGAGATAGATAAACTCCAAGCCGTCTATCAAAATAACCAATATCTTATCGCCAATACCAATATGCAACTTATCACACAGTTAGAGAATATTCGTCTAGCCACAGGTATTAGCATAGAGGGTCTCAAAAAAAATAGCTACAAAGAGCCAAAGAGCGTAGGGTACGAAAAGTATGAGAAGAGCAAAATACTCTCTGCCAATGCCAAAGCAGTCGAAGAGAATGCCAAAGCAGTAGATGCAGGGTATATGCCTCAAATGGTACTATCAGACAATTACCATAGATCAACTTATGGTGATGTTGCAGAGAGTCCTTTTGGTAATGGTCTGCTAATAGAAGAGGAGAATAGACTCAATCTCTCTGTAGGTATGAGAGTTTTTGATAATGGCAAGATGAAAAAAGAGAGTGAAGCCCTGCGTTACCAAAAGATGGCACTACAATCCAACGCCATCTATGCCGAGCAAGAACAAAGAATGCAGTATAGACTCGCCAAAAGCCGACTCCTAACACTCAAAGACAAACGAAAGAGTACACAGAGTGCATTAAGAGCTTCTAAGAGTACTTATAATGCTATCGTCAAAAAGTTTGATGCAGGAGCAGTAGATAATATCACCTACCTTGACGCACTCAATAAACTTACCTTAGCCGAAGCGAGAGACAAAGAGACACAATATGACTACGAGATAGCCAAATCTATCTACTACTACTATGCAGGAAAAAATCCAAAGGAGTTCATCAGATGAAAAAATTACTATTAGCTACACTACTCTTATTCACAACACTCAATGCCAAAGAAATCTATGCCACTTTTAGTGTCCAAGCTTACAAAAGTGCCAATCTAGCATTCTCCGCAGGGGGTATCGTCGATGAGGTACTTGTAGATGTTTCATCAGAGGTTAAAAAAGGTCAGGAGTTGGTTAGACTCCAAAACAGTGACCTCAAAGCAATGATAGCAATATCCAAAACAGCCCTACACTATGCCAAAAGAGAGTATGACCGACAGCTCAAAATCAAAAATATGATAGACCAATCCAAGCTTGATAGCTATGCCTTCAAGTATGAAAATGCCAAAAACCAACTGGCATACCAACAAGAGCTACTAGACAAAACCACTCTCAAAGCCCCTTTTGATGGTGTGATATTTGAAAAAATGGTAGAGGCAGGAGATGTGGTCAGCGGTGCCATGATAAGAACCATTCTAAAGATACAGAGTAGCAAAGCCCAAAAACTAGTGATGTATATAGACCAAAAATACTGGAAATCCCTCAAAATAGGAGAACTATTTACCTATAAAGTCGATGGAGACAAAAAGAGTTACGAAGGCAAAATCACCAAAATCTACCCCTACGCCAACAACAACAACCGCAAAATCATAGCAGAAGTTGCTGTGAGTGGATTTGTAGTAGGATTATATGGTGAGGGGTATATCACTATAGCAGAGTAGAAGGAGCTAAAGCTTGTAGGGTGGGAGCATTCCACCATAAATATACAGAACAAAAAAAAGGATACTCAAATGCCAAATGAAGATTTGTTAAGAGTCTGAATGAGAAGCTAGAGCTATATTTAGAAAAGAGTGTGAACTATTATAGTGGTTTGAATTTTTGTATTGAGATGTAAGAGATTTTAAATTAAAAACTAAGTTGAGGATAATGAAAAAAGTAAAGTTTATAGATTTTTGTGCAGGAATTGGAGGAGGAAGGATTGGGCTTGAAAGCTTAGGCATGTCATGTCTTGGTTTTAGTGAGATTGATAAAGATGCAGAGGTAACATATAGAGAATTTTTTGGTAAAGATGAAAAAAACTATGGTGATTTAATGAAAATAAATCCTGATGATTTACCAGATTTTGATTTTATGATTGGTGGTTTTCCGTGCCAAACCTTTTCTATTATTGGTACTAGATGTGGATTGGAAGATGTAGAGAGAGGACAAATTATTTATGGATTGGTTCATATTCTAAAAGCTAAAAATGTAAAATATTTTATTTTAGAAAATGTAAAAGGTTTAATGAATCATGATAGAGGCAATACATTAAAAGTTGTTTTGGAACTGCTAGATAATGCAGGATATAAAGTATATTATGAAAATTTAAATAGCGTAAAGTTTGGTGTTCCTCAAATGAGAGAGCGAATATATTTTGTAGGAATACGAAAAGATTTAATTGGTGATGATTTTACTTATGAATTTCCAAAAGTATATAGTGGTAGTAATAAATCTTTGCAAGATTGTCTCATTGATGATGATAAACTAATTTTTGATACAAAGCACTCGTCATATCAAACTTTTTTAAAATATTTAAATAATAAATATAATAAAGATAAATATAATATAGATGAGCTTTTATCCAAAGATTATACAATATTAGATACTAGACAATCAGATTTGAGAATTTATTATGGAAAAACTCCAACATTGAGAAAAGGGCGGCATGGTATTTTATATGTTAAAAATGGAGCATTAAAAAAACTATCAGGATATGAAGCTCTATTATTGCAAAATTTTCCAAAAAAATATGCAGATAAGGTAAAAGGAAACATATCAAACTCTAAACTTTTACAACAGTCAGGTAATGCGATGACATCAACAGTAATAGAAGAGATAAGTAAACAATTGATGAAATCAGTAGGAGAAATAATGAGAGAAAAAGAAATCTTAATAAGTAGAGGTTCAACAACAGCTAAAAATGGTTTTAAGAATGAAGATTTTGCAATAGATGAATTTAATAATTGGCAAGAGAGTAAACTTGCACAGCTTTGGCTACAAGCTATGGATTATAAGTTAATAGATATTGAGAGTGTAAAAGCTACAAAAGTTAAAGGTTCATATAAAGCAGATATTCAAGTAGAAATTAGAATAGAGATAAAATTAAAAAGTTTAATGGATATTCAAAATCTACAAGTAAAACTTGTATCAAACCCAAAAGGATTTAATCAGATAGATAAACGATGGTTAAAAAACTACAAGAAGCTTTGGGATATACCAAATGATGTATATGAACTTTTACAATATTTTACTGGTGAGAAACCTCCAAAAATCAATAATCCTAGAGATAATAGAAGAATGTTTGCAGATGAATTATCAGAAGATGAACAACAACTATTATTAAAATTTTTCCATGAACACAAGACATTAATCGTCAATGATATTTTAAAAGGCAGAGGTAAATTATCAGCCGAATGGATGTTGGTCATCTTAAGATTAAAAGAGACAAATACAATCGATTGGGCTTTAGAACCAATCAATAAAGTGTTAAATCATTTTGGAAATGGAAAGATAGTGATAACACCAAGAGGTAGTTTTAAAATTGGTAATATTACTATTCAAAGAAAGGGTGGAGACAATGGAAGAGAGACAGCAAATATGTTGCAGTTTAAAATAAATCCTGCTGAGCTAATAGAGAAGAAGGAGAACAAAAATGTACAAACTAGCTATAAATAGACCCATAACTACACTGATGTATATCATCACGCTGGTGATATTTGGGTGGATGAGTTTCAAGAGTATGCCTTCGGCACTTTTTCCAAATATAGATTTTCCTATGGTGACTATCAAGACTATTTATCCAGGGGTTGAGTCTTCTACGATAGAGTCACAGGTTACTGATAAGATAGAAGAAGCCATATCGCGGATTGGTGGGGTGGATAAGATTACTTCTACCTCTAGCGAGGGGGCGAGTGTGGTGATGGTGCAGTTCTTTTTGGAGCGAGATATCAATGAAGCAACTAATGATGTGCGAGACAAAGTATCGGCTGTTGTATTGCCAAAAGATGCCAAAACACCACTTGTGAGTAAGCTTGATATTGGTGGGGCATCGGTGATTAATCTCTTTGTGACAGCCAAAAAAGAGTCTATCAAAAACCTTATGATATTTGCAGATGAGAAGGTCAAGCCCAAACTCCAAAAAATCAATGGGGTAGGGGCTATCAATATTATAGGGTACAAAGATAGAGAGATTAAAATCTATCCCAACCCATCAGCACTCAATAAGCTAGGTATCACTATCACCGAACTCAATGCTATAGTAGCTAGAGAAAATGTGAAGATAGGTGGAGGGAAGCTTATTAGCAAAACTAACGAGTTTACTCTCAAAACCAAAGCTGATGCTTTAAGCGTGGAGGAGCTTAAAAATATTATCATCAAAGATGAAATTAGACTGCAAGATATAGCTAGAGTCGAAGATACCTTAAGTGATGCCAAGAGTTTTGCTTCGTATAATGGCACAGAGGGTGTAATGCTCGAAGTCCAAAAGATATCAGGCACAAATACACTCGATATTATCAACCGTGTCAAAGCGACTCTCCCAGAGTTAGAGAAGATTGCAGGAGAGAAATATGGGGTAGAACTGCTCCAAGATACATCGCCATTTATTATCCATTCACTCAAAGATGTAGAGTTTGACCTTATGTATGGTGCATTGTTGGCAGTTATTATTATCTTTTTCTTTTTGCGGAACTTTACGATTACTGTTGTTTCGGCTTTTTCCATTCCTGCGTCTATCTTTGGTACTATAGCTCTGATGAACTACATGGAGTATGACCTCAACAAAATGACACTCATAGGGCTTACTCTCTCTATTGGTATTATTATAGATGATGCTATTGTTGTATTGGAGAATATCTATAAGAAACTGGAGGGAGGTTTAGGTAAGTTTGAAGCAGCTTACGAGGGAACAAAAGAGATGAGTTTTACTATCTTTGCTATATCTGCAATGCTTTTGGCAGTCTTCATCCCTGTAGCAAATATGACGGGGATTGTCGGAAAGTTCTTTGAGAGTTTTGCGATGACTGTTGGGTTTGCAGTGATTATCTCTTATACTGTGGCTATGAGTTTGATGCCAAGCCTTAGTGCTAGGAGTCTGCACAAGGGTGAGAGTTGGTTTTATAATATCACTGAGCCTCTTTTTAGAGGGATAGAAAAACTCTATGAAGCTATTTTAAGATTGGTTTTACGATTGAAGATTATAACACTTCTTTTCGTGATAGGGATATTTGTATGGAGTCTAAGCCTCTTTCCCAAAATAGGTATGGATTTTATCCCCAAAGAGGACAAAGCAGAGTTCGAGATAGCTCTAAGAGCCAAAGCAGGTATCTCGCTAGAGCAGATGATTAGAGAGTCCAAAAAGATAGAAGATAGAGTACGCAAAGATGCGAATGTCAAGTTTACAACGCTACGAGTAGGATACAACTCTGTCCAAGAGAAAAACAAAGCTATCATCTATGTGAAGCTCACAGACAAAGACCAACGAAAACAAAACCAAGAGCAGATTATCCAAAACTTTAGAGAGATACTCAAACCATTTAATAACAAAGATATGTATATCACCGCAGCAGCTATCCCCAATATCAAAGGTGCAGGTGTCTCTGTGCCATATCAGATAGTTTTGAAGTCTGATTCTTTTGAAGCATTGCAAAAAGCAACCAAAAATCTTACCGATTATCTCGCCAAGAAAAAAGGTTTTGTGGATATAGATACTAACCTCGATGAGGGGAAACCACAAATAGATATTGTTATCAACAGAGCCAATGCCAATAGATTGGGTATCTCTGCATCAGATATCTCTATGGCTATCGCTACAGCCTTTTCAAGCGATATAGAGATTTCACATTTTGAAGAGAGTGGAAAGCAGTACAATATCACGCTACGATTTGATGATGACAACAGAGTCAAAAAAGAAGATATCAAAAAGCTCCAACTTAGAGCCAAAAATGGTGAGTTAGTCTATCTTGATGGGCTTGTGGATTTCGTAGAAAATAGAGCTTTGGCTTCTATCTATCACTTTGATAGACAACGACAAGTGACAGTTTATGCTGATCTCTTTGGATTGGATTTGGGGGGTGCTGTTAATTATACTAAAGCAGGGATAGATAAGTTATTGCCAAAAGGTGTAGAGTATAAATTTACAGGTTTTGCAGAAGAGATGGTCAAGACAGGCAAAGCCTTTGGGGCAGCTCTTGGTCTCTCTGTGATACTGATGTTTATTATCTTGGCGATACTCTATGAGTCATTGATACAACCGATTATTATTATGATAGCTTTGCCACTAAGTATTATCGGCGTGATGATAGCTCTCTTCGTAGAGCATCAACACTTTAGTCTCTTTGTAATGATTGGTTTTATGCTCTTGATGGGAATGGTGGGGAAAAACGCCGTTTTATTAGTGGACTTTGCCAACAACGCCATCAAAGAGGGCAAAAGTGCCGATGATGCTCTGATAGAAGCAGGAGAGAAGAGACTCCGCCCAATTCTTATGACAACCATAGCGATGGTCTTTGCAATGCTTCCTCTAGCTATCAGTACTAGCCTAGGGAGCGAAACCAAAGCCCCAATGGCAATAGCCGTCATAGGTGGACTCATCAGCTCTATGATACTCACACTCCTTGTAGTCCCTGTCATCTATAGACTCATCAACCCAATAGACCAATGGATGCGAAAATGGTACGAGACTGGGAAGGTGGAGTAGCTTTAGAGCCTATATTAATTTTTCATTTACTAGCTCCAAGTACACTTGCACCAACAGATAATTGATGGTGCAATCCATAGAGTGCATAAGGTAACTCAATAATAGATCAAAAAGGAGCAAAAATGAATCAAACAATTACAAATATCAAAAAAGAGATGAGTAAGGTAGTGGTGGGGCAAGAGCGGATGGTTGAGGGGCTTTTGGCTGGGCTACTCTGTCGGGGGCATATACTGCTAGAGGGTGTCCCTGGACTTGCTAAGACAACTACCGTCAATGCACTTGCCAAGACGCTAGGGTTGGATTTCAAGAGAGTGCAGTTTACGCCTGATTTGTTGCCATCAGATATCATCGGTACAGAGATATATGACCCTACACACAACAACTTCAAGATCAAAAAAGGCCCTATCTTTACCAACCTACTCTTGGCAGATGAGATCAACAGAGCCCCTGCCAAAGTACAGTCCGCACTGCTAGAAGTGATGCAAGAGCGACAAGCGACTATCGGTGATGAGAGTTTCAAAATCGACCTCCCTTTCCTCGTCTTGGCGACACAAAACCCTGTAGAGCAAGAGGGTGTCTATGAGTTGCCTGAAGCACAGCTCGATAGATTTATGATGAAAGTCGTCGTAGGATACAATACCAAAGAGGAGGAGTTGGAGATCGCTCGCCGTGTTGCCAACAATTCGTTCGAGGCTATAGAGCAGGTGGCGACTCTAGAAGATCTCGACACTATCCGAAAAGAGGCGATGGAGGTACATATAGACCCAGAGGTAGAGGCGTATATCATAGAGCTCGTAGCAGCCACAAGAGACCCCAAAGCTTATGGATTGGATGAGTTGGTACACTATATAGAGTTTGGTGCGAGTCCTAGAGCGAGTATCGATATGTACAAAGCATCCAGAGCCATAGCCTACCTCAAGGGGCAGGATTTTGTCTCACCGATAGAGATAGCATACATCGCCAAAGAGATTTTGAGACATAGAGTGATATTGAGCTACGAAGCAGAAGCTGAGGGTATCACCCAAGATTGGATTATAGGCAAGATATTGGCTGCTGTTGCGATCCCATAAGGAGACCAGATGAACAAAGCAACCAAAAAGATTATACTCAAAACTCGAAAACAAGTTTTTGGAGAGCGACTTGGTAACAACGCTTCACTCTTTCAAGGGCAGGGGTTTGAGTTTGCAGAGCTTCGTGAATATATCTACGGAGATGATATACGCAAGATAGATTGGAAGACGACAGCAAAACTCGGCAAACCATTTGTCAAAATATATCATGAAGAGCGACAACTCAATGTCGTCGTAGCCAACATGATGAATGGCTCGACCTACTTTGGGACTGTGCGTCAAAAGAGCGACCTCATAGCAGAGATCACAGCGATCATAGGCTTCTCTGCTATCAAAAACTCGGATCTCTTTTCGCATATCATTTATGCAGACAAACTCTATGAGAAGAGTAAACCAAGCAAAAGGATGTTTGCTGTCAACAAGAGTATAGAGCAGTTAGAAGCGTTCAATACGATAGGCAAAGAGGGAGATTTTACTGGATTTGTCGATGCACTCTACCATCATGTCAAGAAGCGGTCGCTACTCTTTGTAATATCAGACTTCATAGGGGATATCGACCTCAAACTCTTGAGTAAAAAGCATGATGTTTTCGCTATAATCGTACGAGATAAGTTTGAGGAGAACCCTGGAGAGCTAGGCTATTTGCGACTTGTAGATATGGAGAGTGCCAAGAGCTTCGAGGGCAATGTCGATGGAGATCTGTTGGGCAGATACAAGCAAGCACTCCATGACAATGATGAGAAGCTCTATAGAGAGTTCAAGAAAAACGGCATACGATTTGCCAAGATATATACAGATGAAGATCCATATTTGAAACTAATGAAACGGATGAGGTGATAGAAGATGTTTGAAAACAATAAAACACTCCAACATATCATACAAGCACCACAAACCCAACCACAGAGTATGCACTCGCCACTAGAGCAACTCAAAGATATCAAGCCACTTGTGGAGATCCCTGATAGTAGCTATTATATATTTTGGGGATTGGTGATAGTGGGGAGTTTGCTACTGCTAGGGATACTCTTCTTTGCAGTAAAGCGACTTTTGAAGTTACGACGAGAGAATTTAGCCAAAAGATATTTGAAGCAGTTACATGCTATAGATTGGGTCGATGCAAAGCAGAGTGCTTATAGTGCGACTCACTACGCAAGACTACTAGCGACAGATACGAGACGCCAAGAGCTCTTTGAACAGCTCCTGCCGATGCTCGATAGATACAAATACAAAAAAGAGGTGCAGGGTGTCGATGAGGAGACACTAGGGCAATTTAATCTCTATAAGCAGGTGTGCGATGAATCAGTTTAGCTTTCAATACCCTTGGGCGTTTGCGGTTCTCATACTATTTTTGCTCTGTGCGAAATATTGCAAGCAAAAAAACCGTGCCATCTACTTCCCTCATATCGAGTCACTCCTCATCAAGAGCAGAGCCCAAAGAAGCTCACTCTTGCTCTGGCTCAAGTGGGTGGGGATAGTAGGGGCAGTGATAGCCTTAGCTTCGCCAGTATTGACCGATGAGTATCAAAATAGCCACAAAGAGGGACGCGATATCATGCTTATCATAGATGCAAGTGGCTCTATGAGAGAGATAGGGTTTGATCCCAATGATCTGCGTAAAAATAAGTTTCAAGTAGTCAAAGAGGTAATCAATGATTTTATCTCCAAACGAAAAAATGATCGTATAGGTGTTGTGACTTTTGCAGATGTGGCATTCATCGCCTCTCCTCTGACCTTTGAGAAAGATTTCCTCAAAGATATCGTAGCGTATCAACAGCTCGGTATAGCAGGCAAAAGAACAGCCATCAATGATGCTCTCGTGCAAACCTATGGAGTGCTTAGCAAGAGTAAAGCCAAATCCAAAATAGCTATCTTGCTCACCGATGGGAAGGACAATATGAGTCGAGTTGCCAATGAAGAGATACTCAGCATCATCAAAAAGAGTGATATCAAACTCTATGCTATAGGTATAGGTGATGGGCGTGACTACAATGCTAGATATCTCAAAGCATTGGCAAAAGCAGGAAAAGGTGAAGCCTATGGAGCATACAATAGCCAAATGCTCTCAGAGATATATAACCAGATAGACCAACTAGAGGCGAGCAAGATAGAGGATAAGCGAATAGTCAAACACACTTATCTCTATATCTATCCACTCTTTATAGCGATATTGGCGCTGCTACTCTTCGTCTATCTACGCAACTCAAGAGGAGTTTGATATGAGTGATATAATATTTGTGCATCCATATCTCTTTTGGATGCTTGTAGTGCCACTGTTAATCTTCGCACTATTGCTATCGACCAACAAAGACCGCCTCTCGCGAGTATTTGATGACAAAGTCCTCAAGCGACTCAGTGTAGAGGGCAATGCTTTGCCAGAATCGATACAAAATATTACTTTGTTTGTAGTGATATTTTTAATGATAGTAGCGATGGCGAGACCAGTCATAGAGCGAGCAGATAAAACAGTAGATGTCAAAGGATTAAATCTCCTCACAGCACTTGATATATCAGGCTCTATGCGGAGTAAGGATATCTATCCCAACCGCCTAGAGTTTGCCAAAAAGAAGATGCTCACACTCTTTGAGCAGATGCCTAGCGATGAGGTGGCAGTGGTGGCGTTCGCTCATGTCTCTTTCGTATTGGCTCCATTCACAAGTGATAAAGCGACACTCTCACAGATAGTAAGTAGAGTCGATGACAGATATATCAATATGGCTTCGACTGACTTTGCTGCATTGGGTGCATTGAGTGCTAAGATGCTTGAGAAGAAGCAACCTAAGATATTGGTAGTTTTCAGTGATGGTGGTGACAAGAGAGCCTTAGAGGGCTTCACCCAAGAGATCAAAGAGAACGATATAGAACTCTATGTGGTACTTGTAGGGACACAGAAAGGAGCTCCAGTCCTCGATGTAAACGGTAAACCGATAAGCAAGAGTGATGGTACGATAGCGATCACACAGCGAAATGATGCTCTAGGCAAAATAGCCGTAGAGAGTGGCGGAGCCTATGTGGTGGCAGGCAATGGAAAAGAGGGGATCAAAAAGCTCGTTTCAACCATCCGCTCAAAACACAAAAATATACAGCAAGCCCAAGTGAAGATCAAAGATAGAGAGGAGCTTTTCTACTATCCGATCGCTCTGGCTCTGCTACTGTTGCTCATATCATTGAGCTCTATTCCTACTATACGAGGAGGTAAAAGATGAGACGAGTCGTAGTAGCACTATTGCTAACGACACTCTATGTCCTAGGGGGCTTGATGGATTTCAAAACTATAGAGGATGCGAAGCAAGCGTATGTAGATGGAAACTATAGCAAGAGTATAGATAAGTTACAAGCACTCGAAAAGAAGAGTCCACAACGAAGCTATGATTTGGGTAATGCATACTATAAAAACAAGAATTATGAAAAAGCTTTGGAGTATTACAAAAAATCCAAAGGTATAGATGAAGCTCGTAGACTACACAATATAGGCAATAGTTACTTCCAACAAAAGAAGCTCGATGATGCTATCAAGAGTTACGAAAAGTCACTCAAGATCAGAGATGACAACGATACCAAGTTTAATCTTGAGCTTGCAAAAAAGATGAAGAAAAAGAAACAACAAAAAAAGCAAAATCAAGATCAAAAGAAAAAAGATCAGAAAAATCAGGATCAAAACAAGAGTAAGCAGCAAAACCAAGACCAAAATCAAAGCAAAAAAGATCAGCAGAAAAAAGATCAGAAAAACAAGGATCAAAAGAAAAAAGATCAACAGAAGCAGAAAAACCAGCAGAAGCAAAACCAACAAAAGAGTGGCAAAAAAGATAAGAAACAAGAGGATCAAAAAGAGCAAAAGAGCCAAGCCAAAGAGAAACAAGAGAAGAGTAAAAAACAAGGTTCAGCGAGTAGTTCCCAAGCTCCAAAGCCGAAGATGACCAAAGAGCAGAAGATGACCCAAAAAGAGCTCAATAGACTACTCAAAAAGCTCAATGACAAAAAGATGCCATCAATGATGTACCAAGCTAACTCACCTGATAAAC
>CBEUND010000050.1:0-15102 GCA_965544395.1 uncultured bacterium
AAAGGTTATGATTTTACAGATTTGGTCAAATTTTAAATTGGAGTGAGCATAATTATGAGTAGAGAAAATAGGTTTTCATTGTGGTTGGATTTTGTTGAGAGAGGGTTTCTACAAGAGAAATTTGGTGCTCTGCTTGCTCAGGGGGTAGTCAATGGTGCGACGAGTAATCCCGCGATATTCTCAGCAGCTATTACAACATCTGATGCATATAACACACAATTGGCATCGCTTGAAAACCAGACAACAAAAGAGCGGTATGAAGCACTCGCTATAGCAGATATCAAAATGGCAGCAAAACTTTTGAGAGCTACCTATGATGAGGGAACTGATGGTTATATTAGTATAGAGGTGGATCCATTTTTGAGTGGGGATACCCAAGGTACTATCGAAGAGGGGCAGAGACTCTTTGCTGCGATCAACGAGCCAAATGTGATGATAAAGATCCCTGCTACTAAGGCTGGATATCCTGCGATGAGAGAGCTTATGAGTCGAGGTATATCAGTCAACGCTACGCTTATATTTTCACCTGATCAAGCGACTCAAGCGTTGCACGCTCTCAAAGAGGGCTCTGAGATGTTTGATAAAAATGGTGGAGGGAGAGTTGATGCTGTGATATCTATATTTGTGAGTAGATTTGATAGACTACTTGATGCACGATTGAAAGAGCGAGGGGTAGCTACAGCACAGTGTGGTATACTCAACGCAGCCAAGATATACAATATCATAGAGCAGGGTAGTATGCCAAATATCAGAACACTCTTTGCAAGTACAGGGGTCAAAGGTGACAATCTTCCTGCTGATTACTATATCCGTGAACTCTTAGCACCTCATGCTATCAATACAGCACCACTTGCTACAATAGAGGCATATAAAAAGAGCAGTAGTCAAAAGGAGATGAAACTCCCTATGGATGCATCTGTGATTGATGACTACTTTTCATTGTTACAATCGCATGGTATTGTTATGGATGAGGTATATGATGGATTGATGCAAGATGGACTCAAAGCATTTGAAGAGTCATTTGCAGATATGTTAGAACAACTCAAATAAAGGAGAGAGATATGTCTATAGGACCTATGGAAACAATGCTCATCAAGTATCTTCGCTATATGAAGAAACAAGATGGAAGTGACCTCCATATCAAGGCGACAGCAGTAGTTCGCGGGAGGGTGAAAGGATCACTTGTCAAGTTTGGTGAAAAGGCATTTACCAAAGTAGAGATGGATCAGCTTGCACAAGAGATCACTACAGAAGCACAATATCAAAAGCTTGTAGAGGATCGGAGTCTTGACTTTACCTTTGTGATCGAAAATGAGGCGAGATATCGTGTCAATATGTTCTATCAGCTTGATGGATTGAGTGGGGTATTTAGGATCATTCCTCTTGAAATTCCAGAAATGTCAAAACTCAAACTGCCCCCTGCACTTGACTATTTCACCAAAATCAAAAGAGGACTGGTGCTTGTCACAGGAGTCACGGGAAGTGGGAAGTCTACAACCCTAGCGGCTATTCTCAATGAGATAAATATGACAAAAGATGAGCATATCATCACAGTCGAAGATCCCATTGAGTTTATCCACCAAGATAAGCGATGTCTTGTCAACCAAAGGGGAGTAGGGCAGGATGCTGTCTCATTTGCAAGTGCTTTGAAAGGGGCATTGAGGGAAGACCCTGATATCATACTTGTCGGTGAGATGCGAGACCTTGAGACGATAGAGATAGGACTCCATGCTGCCAATACAGGTCACTTGGTCTTCTCTACACTACACTCTATCAATGCTAAAGATACTATAGATAGGATGGTGAGTACATTCCCACCACTCGAACAAAACCGTATCCGTAAAACACTCTCAACAACACTAGAGGGTATCATCGCTCAAAGACTTGCTAAAACTATAGATGGTGGAAGGGCAGCAGTCATTGAGATATATATCAAGACAGCCCGTGTAGAGCAACTTGTCGCAGAAAATAGAGACAATGAGATAGCTGATGCCCTCGCAGAAGGGAAAGATATCTATGGTACACAAACATTTGATCAAGCACTCTTGGATCTCTACTTTGACAAGAGGATTGATGAAGATGTTTTGATGGATAATGCTACAAGCCCAAGCGATGTCAAGCTCAAGCTTGAATTAGCAGGATATAGTGAAAAGAGCGAAGATGAGAATAAAGAGCCTGACTTCTTTGAGTTTAAAGAGGAAGAGGATGAAGATTAGGATCTCTTTAGAGAATTTTTAGTATCTTTTGGATATAATCCGCCCCTATTTTATATAAAGGACTACAATGTTAGAAGGCATTATTAGAGAGAGTATCGGAAAACGCAATGCAAAGCAGTTGAAAAGAGATGGTTATCTAATCGCTAATATCTATGCAAATGGGGTAGAAAATATCCATGCAGCATTTAAAAGCGGTGAGTTTATCAGAACAGTGAGAAACAAAGAGACCTTTGCATTTCCTATAAAAGTGGGTGATAATGAGTTGAGCGTAGTAGTACAAGAGTATCAACTTCACCCAGTCAATGGTGATATCTTGCATGTTGACCTTCGAGTAGCAGTACCTAATCAAGTGACAAATTATCTTGTACCAGTGAGAACAAAAGGTGTTGCAAAAGGTTTGAAAAACAAAGGTGTATTGGTCATCTCTAAAAAGAGACTCAAAGTAAGAGGAGCTATCGAAGATATCCCTGCGAACTTTATGCTCGATGTCACTGATCTTGATACAAATGATTCAATACTTGTGAGAGATATCCAAGCCCCTGCTAATTGTAAAATTATGGATAGAGCAAGCGTTGCTATCTGTGGTGTCATAAAAGCAAAATAGATGACTCTCTTCGTAGGGTTAGGCAACCCTGGTAACCGCTACGAAAACAATCGTCATAATATTGGTTTCTTGGTGATTGACACCTTAGTCGATCACTACAGTGCCAGCAAGATCTCCAAAACAGCTTTTTTAGGTGATCTCTACAAAGCAAATGATCTACTTTTTTTAAAACCCACTACATTTATGAACCTCTCAGGCAAGAGCTTACAAGCAGTACAAAATTTTTATAAGATTGCGATAGATGATATTGTCGTAATTCATGATGATCTTGATTTGCCATTTGGGGCAGTGCGTTTCAAAAAAGGTGGAGGCAATGGTGGTCACAATGGACTCAAGTCTATAGATGCCTTGGTAGGCAAAGAGTATACTCGTATCCGCATGGGGATAGGCAAACCCGAACACAAATCACAAGTAGCAGATTATGTCTTGCATGATTTCTCTCCCATAGAGAGAGATATTGTACCTCGATGGATACGCCATGTCTCTATCGCAGTCCAGACAATGCACAAAGAACCTCTTGAGCGGATCAAATCACTGTATACTCTCAAATCAATAGAAAATCTTGATGTATGACGCTCTTTCCTAAACTCTATTTTCGCTATTTAGCAAAGCTCTACAGTATCAACTTTTTTGCTCTACTCCTAGGGCTTTCGCTTGCTTTTACGATGATTGATTATTTTCAGCATGCACAAGAGCTGCGTCTCTCGTCAAACTATACAATACTCTATATGTTTTTGATGTGGCAAGAGGCGTTGAGTCAGCTCTACCCTATCGCTATAGTCTTTGCTGGGATTATGACAAAACTTTCGCTTATAAAAAGCACAAACATGGTAGCACTGCATAGTTTTGGATATACCAAACAGCGACTTTTTTTGCCTTTTTTTATTGTAGCTTTCTCTATCTATCTCTTTTTTATTGGATTGCAGACGACAGAGTTCTCTTATGCGAAAGATAAAGCACAAGCGATGCTAGAAGATGGGATGCGTGCTTATGCCCTTAATGATCTTTTTTTTATCTATGATGGTGATTTCGTCTATGCAAAGAGCCTTGATCCTATCAAAAAAGAGATGCAGAGTATCACAATCTTCAAACTCTCACACAACGACCTCCTCTATACAATTCATGCAAAAAAAGCTAAATTTGATCGCAAAAGCTGGAGAGCAAATGATATAGTGATCAAAAAGTTGATCTATGATGAGCAAGGCTTAAAGAGATATCAGATAGAAAAACAAGAGCAACTCACCACGCTCGTAGGCTACAAACCAAAAATGATCGAGTCTATTCATGAAGGAAAGACACTTAATATTGTCGATATGGAGAAAACTTTTCAACTTTTAAATGCACAGAAACTCAATACAAAAAAGTTACGATCGTCTATCTATGGTAAGATAGTTTTCCCTCTCTTCTCTATCATATTACTACTTCTACTCTTTTTCAAAATGCCATTTCATGCAAGATATATGAATATATCTTTAGTCCTCTCACTCTCTTTGGGTGTCACCTTTTTGGCTTGGGGTTTGCTTTTTGCACTCAATCAAATGGGACGCAATGGAGTTATCTCTCCTGAGTTTGCTATACCACTACCAATAGTGCTAGGTTTCCTCTATGCCCTCTATGTATATTTTGTAGATAAGGAGACTATTTAATCAAAATAACGCATTTTTTAGATAAAATCTCTTTAAAACTCCAATAAATTTAGGAAAAGTGCATGAATATTGATTTAGACAAACTCGTAGAGAAGTATGATACACCTCTTTATATATATGATTTTGATCACATTACAACACAATACAATCAACTCAAAGAGGTATTTGAGGGGCATAAGTCACTTATCTCTTATGCAGTAAAAGCAAACTCAAACTTAGCAGTCATCCGCCATCTTGCCAACAAGGGTGCAGGAGCAGACTGTGTCAGTATCGGAGAAGTCAACAGGGCTTTACATGCAGGTATCAAGAGCTATAGGATCATCTTCTCTGGTGTAGGCAAAAAAGATGCCGAAATTCGTGAAGCATTAGAAAAAGATATATTGATGCTCAATTTGGAGAGTGAAGCGGAGATGAAGAGAGTCGAACTCGTAGCTAAAGAGTTGGGCAAAGAGGCACGCATCTCTATCCGTGTCAATCCAAATATAGATCCACAAACACACCCATATATCTCTACAGGCTTACATGAAAACAAATTTGGTGTAGAGATAGATATCGCTAAACGCATGTATATCTATGCGAAAAAGTCCCCACATCTCAATCCAATCGGTATACATTTTCATATCGGTTCACAGCTCACGGAGCTCAACCCTATTCAAGAGGCTGCACAGATAGTGGCTGATCTCGTTCGTAGTCTCAAAGCTATCAATATAGAGATCAAGTTTTTTGATATTGGTGGTGGTTTGGGTGTCGTCTACAAAGATGAGACGACGATTCATCCATCGGCTTATGCTGAAGTGATCGTCTCGACTATCAAAGGCTTGGACTTGACGATCATATGTGAACCAGGGAGATATCTTTTGGCAAATGCTGGCTACTTTGTGACAAAAGTTCTCTATGAGAAAGAGAATGGTGGCAAACGCTTCGTCATCGTCGATGGAGCGATGAATGATCTCATCCGACCGAGTCTCTATAACGCTTATCACAAGATAGAGAGCAAAAAGAGTCTCGAAGCAGGAGTAGAACTCTCCAAGGCAGATGTAGTAGGTCCTATCTGCGAGAGTGGTGACTTCTTTGCCAAAGATATCCCTTTGCCTCCATTAGAGCATGACGATCTTTTGGTCATCTATAGTGCAGGTGCTTATGGCTTCACTATGGCGAGTAATTACAACACGAGAGGACGCTCTATTGAAGTAGCGATAGAGGGTGGAGAAGATCACTGTATCCGCCAAAGAGAGAGCTTTGAAGATCAGATACAATTAGAGCTAGCTTGCGATACAAGTTGGCAAGAGAAAAAAGAAGAGTAAAAGGAGTTGGGGATGAGACTAGATGAGTTGAGAGAGAATATTGACCGCATAGATGATACACTGCTAAAACTGCTCAATGAACGAATGGAGTATGTGCATAGTGTCGGCGAACTCAAAAATACAACAGGTGCACCCATCTACCGTCCAGAGAGAGAACAATCTATCCTCAATCGTCTCAAGGAGCAAAATGGAGGCAAATTGACCGATGCAGCGATAGATGCTCTCTTTTTGGAGCTTTTTGCCGTGGCAAGAAATCTAGAACTTCCAGAACGCATAGCCTATCTCGGACCAGAAGCGAGCTTCACACATCAAGCTGCAGAGAGTCGCTTTGGTGCGATGAGTTCTTATCTCCCTATAGGCTCTATCAAAGGTGTTTTTCGTGAAGTAGCCAATGGAAAAGCCAAATATGGTGTCATCCCTATAGAAAATAGCTCCAATGGAATAGTGAGTGATACAATTCAATCTCTTGGGACACATGATCTCAAGATTATCGCAGAAGTGGTTGTAGATATTCATCATGTTTTAGCTACCACTTGTGAAGATGTCAAAGAGATCAAAAAGATCTACTCGAAAGATATCGCTTTTGGTCAGTGCCGCAAGTTTTTAGAAGATTTGGGACTTGATGATGTAGAGCAAATACCTATAGAGTCTACAGCCAAAGCTGCAAAACTCGCTGCAGAGAATGAAGGGAGTGCCGCGATATGTGCAAGTGTAGCAGCGACGCTCTATAGCTTACCTATACTCTTCAACAATATAGAAGATAGTGATAGCAATAGAACACGATTTTTTATCATAAGCAATTTTGAGAATATGCCAAGTGGCAATGATAAGAGTTCTATTTTGGTGCAGTTGCCAAATGAACCAGGGGCATTGGTGGGCTTCCTCAATGAGTTTGAACAAATTGATATCAACTTAACAAAAATCAAATCACATATTGTCAAAGGCAACTCTGTCTTCTTCTTAGAGTTTGCAGGGCATTGTGCCGATGAACAGATAGCAGCAATTTTCAAAAAGTATGAAGAGTCTATCAAATTTTTGGGCTCTTATGTCAAAGAAGCTGATGATATATAAGGGAAAACAATGAAAGCAAATAGAGTACTTGATAGTATCAAAAATTATGAAGCAGGCAAACCCATAGAGTTGGTGGTGAGAGAGTTTGGCATAGAGCCTCAAGATGTCGTCAAATTGGCATCCAACGAAAACCCAATAGGCACGAACCCCTCTGTACAAAAGGCTATAGCACAGAGTGCAAACAGAGCCCACCTCTATCCAGATGATAGCATGTATGAACTCAAAGAGGCACTCGCTACCAAATATAGTGTCCATGAGAATGAGATCATTATAGGTGCAGGAAGCGACCAAGTGTTAGAGTTTATATCTCGTGCATTTTTGGATACCAAAAGCAAAGTGCTGATGAGTCAAGTGACTTTCGCTATGTATGAGATATATGCCAAGCAGATGGGGGCTACTATCGTTCGTACAGAGAGTTATGAGCATAGAGTAGATGAGTTTATCGCTGCATATGAAGAGCATAAGCCAAAAATTGTTTATATCTGTACGCCTAACAATCCTACAGGAGATGCAATCAATAAAAGAGATATTTTTAAGATTATTGAGGCAGTTGATAGCAGTGAAACATTGGTTGTTGTAGATGGGGCTTACATGGAGTATGCAGCTGCTAAAGAGCCTCTCTATGATATAAAACCACAAGATATCATCCATCTGCCAAATGTCATCTATCTAGGCACCTTCTCCAAAGCCTATGGTTTGGGCGGTATGCGTGTAGGGTATGGTATCGCCAATAGTGATCTCATAGTGACACTTAGCAAGCTCAGACCACCATTTAATATCACTACTCTTTCCCTTCTCTGTGCCATAGAAGCACTCAAAGATGAGCAGTTTGTAGCAGACTCTATCGAATTACATCAAGAGCAGATCAAACACTACGAAGCCTTTGCTAAGGAGCGAGGCATACGCTATATAGAGAGTTATACCAACTTTATCACTTATCTTTTTGATGAGAAGTATAACTCTACTGCCATAGCCAATGCACTACTAAAAAAAGGTGTGATTATCCGTGATTTGGCATCCTATGGGATGAATGCTATTCGTATCACAGTGGGTACACAGAGGCAAAATAGGATATTTTTTGACAAGTTTATAGAGGTTACTGCTTGAAACAGATCAAAATCTTGAAAGCAGACAAAGTAGAAGTAAAAGAGTATAAACCACACTCTTTTACCCAAAATCAAGAAAATTTAAGTAGTATGCAGATAGAAGAGCTGTTTCGCAAAAGAGCCAATAGAGCATTTATCAAAAAATTGGCAAAGAGAAACAGTATCTCAGCGAGTGAAAAGCAGATAGCATTCGCTACAGAGATAATCAATATAATGCTAGATGAGATAAGCGGAGAGAAGTGATGAGAAAGAGTGATATCGATAAGAGTTGCATAGAGGAGCTAGAGAGAAAAGCCCAAGAGATTCGAGAGAAGATACTACAGACAGTAAGTCAAAATGGTGGACATCTGAGCTCAACTCTAGGAGCAACGGATCTCATCGTCGCTATGCACCATGTTTTTGATGTCCATAGAGATCCATTCTTGTATGATGTGAGCCACCAAGCCTATGCACATAAACTGCTCACAGATCGCTGGGATAGCTTCGATACACTGCGACAGTTTGGTGGGATCAGTGGTTATACCAAACCCAAAGAGTCTGAGTATGACTACTACTGTGCAGGGCATAGCTCTACCTCTATCTCACTTGCTATAGGTGCAGCCAAAGCGATAGCACTCAAAGGAGAAGATCGTATACCCGTCGCACTTATAGGTGATGGGGGTATGAGTGCAGGTATGGTCTATGAAGCACTCAATGAACTAGGGGATAGGAAATATCCAGTCGTTATCATACTCAATGACAATGAGATGAGTATCGCCAAAGCTATAGGAGCTATCAGTAGATATCTCTCCCAAAGTATGGCAAGTCCATTTTTCCAAAAGATGAAAAAAAGAACAGAAGATCTCTTAGAACACTTGCCTGAGGGAGCTACTTATATAGCCAAACGATTTGAAGAGTCTTTGCGGTTGATTACCCCTGGTATACTCTTTGAAGAGCTAGGTATAGAGTATATAGGACCAGTTGATGGACACAACATAGAGTCGCTCATCGATACACTCACTATAGCCAAAGGTATAGGCAAGCCTGTCCTTGTCCATGCACAGACGACCAAAGGCAAAGGGTATGAGATAGCCGAAGGCACCAAGGAGCATTGGCATGGTGTGAGTCCATTTGATTTGGATACAGGAGATGCAAATAGCAAAAAATCCTCTGCCAAGGCAGCCACAGCGATA
This sequence comes from uncultured bacterium, assembly GCA_965544395.1. Taxonomy (GTDB): domain Bacteria; phylum Campylobacterota; class Campylobacteria; order Campylobacterales; family Sulfurovaceae; genus SZUA-451. Next base: position 9,120 of record CBEUND010000050.1, read on the forward strand.
TTTAGTGACAAACTTGTGGAGTTGGCGGATGCAGATGAACGAGTCGTAGGTGTCACTGCTGCTATGCCTAGTGGTACAGGAGTTGCAGCATGTATACAGAAGTATCCAGAGCGTTTCTGGGATGTAGCGATAGCAGAGCAGCATGCTGTCACCTCTATGGGACCATTGGCAAAAGAGGGCTTCAAGCCATTTTGTGCTATCTACTCTACTTTTTTACAGAGAGGCTATGACCAAGTCATCCATGATATAGCATTGATGGATCTAGGTATAGCGTTTGCTATAGATCGAGCTGGTATAGTAGGGGAGGATGGAGAGACGCACCAAGGGGCTTTTGATATTTCGTTTTTGAGAGCCATTCCAAACATGACACTTTTTGCTCCATACAATGAGAGTACGATGCAGTTGGCTATGGAGTTCGCCAAAGAGTACGACCACCCTTGTGCCTTCAGATATCCTAGGGGTGCTTTTATAGCAGAGGATTGCCAATCGAAGCCTTTTGAGCTTGCAAAATCAGATATGATACAAGAGGGTAGAGAGATACTCTTCATAGGATATGGTAATGGAGTAGGGCGAGCCATAGAGACAGCCAAAGCGTTGGAGGGTGAGACTCCTGCGATTGTTGATTTGAGATTTGTCAAGCCACTTGATGAGGGGATGCTCACTCAATTGGCTAGAGAGTACAAGCAGTGGTTTGTCTTTAGCGATAGTGTCAAGATGGGTGGAGTAGGCTCTGCACTCTTGGAGTTTTTGAGTCAAGAGTCTATATTCGATGTAAGCGTGACATCGTTTGAGTATGAAGATGCATTTATCACTCATGGCAATACCAAATTAGTAGAGCAGTCGCTAGAGATATTGCCTGAGCAGTTGGCGAAGAGAGTGAAAGAAGCTTTAGGGTAGTGAGGTTTGTAGGATGGGGATAGGCTATCGAAAAAATATTCTCTATACTGCCTTTGAGTTTCTGTTTTATGGATATAATTGTAATGCTACAGATAGGTAGGGTGGGAGTTTTATTTTGAACTGAACTAAAGAGCTTTTGGGCTTTTTAGTTCAGTTCAGTGACAGTGAACAAATTTTTTCAAGGAATTAAAAATGGCTAACGAATACATTTTTACAAGCGAATCAGTCACAGAGGGACATCCCGATAAGATGGCTGACCAAATTTCTGATGCGATATTGGATTATATTATCGCAGAAGATCCGCAGGCTAGAGTAGCTTGTGAAACTTTGGTAAGCAATGGTTTTTGTGTTATCGCAGGAGAACTGAAAACAAAAGCTTACGCACCAATGCAAGAGATTGCAAGAGAGGTGATACGAGATATCGGATATACAGATGCTCATTATGGTTTCGACTATAGAAGTGCAGGTGTACTCAACGGAATAGGTGAGCAGAGTCCAGATATCAACCAAGGAGTTGACCAGAGTAGTGGTGAGATAGGGGCAGGAGATCAAGGATTGATGTTTGGGTATGCATGCAACGAAACAAAAGAGTTGATGCCTTTGCCTATACTATTGGCTCACAAGATCACAGCGAAGCTAGCAGAGGTACGCAAAAATGGTACTGTACCATTCCTCCGACCTGATGGCAAAGCACAAGTGAGTGTGAAGTATGTCGATGGAAAACCTGTAGCGATAGATACGATAGTCGTCTCTACACAGCACCACCCAGAGGTATCACTAGAGAAAGTCCAGGAAGCTGTACTCGAAGAGGTTATCAAGGCAGTTATCCCAGTAGAATTGATGAGTGATGAGATTACTTATCATATCAACCCTACAGGTCGTTTCGTGATAGGTGGTCCTCAAGGAGATGCAGGATTGACAGGTCGTAAGATCATCGTCGATACTTATGGTGGTTCTTGTCCGCATGGTGGTGGTGCCTTCTCAGGAAAAGATCCGACCAAAGTGGATAGAAGTGCAGCCTATGCAGCACGACATGTTGCCAAAAACCTCGTAGCTGCTGGTGCTTGTGAAAAGGTAACTATACAGATATCTTACGCTATAGGTGTTGTAGAGCCTATCTCAATCTATGTTGACACACATGGTACCTCTACAGTAGATGAAGCGAAGATTGTCGCTTGTGTAGAGTCGCTTTTTGATTTGACACCACAAGGGATTATAGATTCACTTGACCTCTTGCGACCGATCTATAGAAAAACGGCAGCATATGGTCACTTTGGGAGAGAGGATGAGAGCTTTAGTTGGGAGAAATTGAACCGAGTTGATGAGATAAAATCACTCCTTGGATTGTAATTTAGCTTTTTAAAGATTATTTTTATTTACTTTGGATATAGTTTTATGTATTTTGATTTTAAGGAGAAAAAATGGCAGTAATTATTACAGATACTTGTATCAACTGTGCGGCATGTATTGATGAGTGTCCAGTAGAAGCGATCGTTGATGAGGATGATAATCCTACAGGCGAAGAGATCTATTATGTTTATGATGATAAGTGTGTAGAGTGCGTGAGTTATCACGATGTTCCAGCTTGTGCTGAAGCTTGTCCAACAGAGGGTTGTATCCAATGGAATGATCCAGTAGATGGCATGCCTGCTTCTGAAACAAGAGGTGAAAAAGGTACTCCAGTCATCGAAGACTAAACTACTTTTTGGTACTGGGTATTCTCAGTACCACACCCTATATTTTTCTATACTACTTTGATCTATCTTCTCAAATTTTTATCTCTATACAATTTTGTGCAATTGAGTGCACTATGATAACTCCATAAACCCAAGATCTTGTGTGCCAAAATTTCCAATATTTGGGAAGAGTGTTGGCATCAAGTCATCGCTTACTCCAAACCATTTATTGATGGTGGCCAACTGCTGATCTACAGATATAGTAGGGATGATACGACCATTTCTACCATAATCTTGTGGACCTTCTGGTGTGAGGTCGGGCATCTCTCCATAGAGACCACTCTTGACAGCACCACCAAAGACGAGGTTGTGTCCTGCCCATGCATGATCTGTACCGTCACCATTGCTTGCTGCTGTACGACCGAAATCTGTAGTAGTAAATCCTGTTACTTGCTTTGATAATCCAAAAGAGTCTATAGCTTTTTGGAATTTGTCTATAGCAAGACTGATTTCGCGTAGTTTTTGAGGGTGAGTGTTGAGCTGACCATTGTGACAGTCAAATCCACCCAATTCGACGAAAAACACTTGTCTCTTGATACCATTATTGCGTCCATAGTCTATCATCTTAGCAACTGCTTCGAGTCGTCTAATGAGGTCTCCTCTCAAGCCACTATTGAAGTTGAGCGTGTTAGCTTCAGGTATACTAAAGAGTTTGTCACCATACGAGTCTGTGAGGTTTGCGAAGAGTGTTTCTGATCTCTTCCACTGTTTTACTAATGTATCAGCTAAATTGTGTGAACGACCTATAATAGTGTTGATATAGTTTTTGATATGGCTTTGAGAAGTGATACTATACATCGCTTTACGCATCTCTTTTTCTGCTTGTTCCATATTGTATTTAGCAGGATTTGTAGTGAGTACAAGTGGATGGGCTCTCTTTCCTATGAGAGAGAGGTTATTCCCAGAAAAAGAGACATTACTTCCCAAAAGATTATTTCCGTTGACACTCGACCAAGCATCAAAGAGTCTTCCCGTCCAACCTGTGAGAGAAGTTTTATCTGCTCGACCACTAGCTTGCAACTCTCTTTGAGTATTGTGTGAAAAGAGATAGAGAGGTAGTATCGCACTTCTTGCTTTGATCTGCTCTTTGGTTGTCGGTTTTACTAGCGTACCGACATTGGCTATAATGGCGAGATTTGTTGCTATGGTTGTATCTTGCATTATTTTTGCTAATTCAGGCATCACACCATTGAGACCTATGCCTGTATCAGGGATAGGATAGATCCCTTTACGATAGCTATCTGCATTTGAGTTAGCACCTGTACTATAAGGATTGACTCCACTTGGATCCAAATGCTCATTGGCTATTGCTAAATCTGTGCGAATGCTCGCATAGTTGTCATAACTATAGCCAATGCCTTGATCACTTTTAGTACCGTCAGCTACGACCATATTGAAAGCATCATTCCCACCATTGAGGAGTATATGGACAATGACTTTATAGTCACTAAAGTTGTTTGAACTATCGGCAAATATCTCTTGTGGAAGTACCAAAGGGGAGAGTGCCGTAGCCACCGATGTGTTATATATCCATCGCAAAAAATCTCTTCTATCGTGTAACATCACTACTCCTTTTTTATCGTTGCATGAGGTAAGTATTGGTTGTGAGTATCGCTGTACTCGCTTGGATGATCATACTCTTGATACCTGTTGTATCTGCACTATATGCTGTGTTGTTGAGATAACTCTTGAGTGTGGTTTTTTGTGCATCACTCAGAGCATATCCAGTGAGTTTCCCATCGAGATGTTTGACAAGAGCATCGATAGCTTTTTGTTTGGGTTCTTTGATCTCTATTTGGCTCATATTGTTGTCCAATGCACTCATCACCACTGCTAGTTCAGGTTCCAAAGAGAGCATATACTTATCATCAAATTTATTATAGTTTCCTCTCTCTTGGGCTTCTATCTTCTCATATGTTCCCAAATCTTGTGCTACTCTGTTGGAGAAGTTGATCATCACTTGTTCACTCATGATTTGTAACTCTGGTGAAACAAGTTTTGTCTTTTGGAAATAGGTGTCGCTTGGCAAATAGTCTGGGCTATAGAAGTTAAATACACTTTCAGCATGCATTGGTGCTTGTCCCAAGAGATACTTGAAAGAGACTGGATAGGTACGACTAAAACGATAGATATCTTTGACCATGACACCTGCATCTCCAAACATTTTCTTCGCATCCCAAGTTACTGGAAGATAGCTGACATTAAAGGCTCTAAGAAACTGTACATAGGCTACTACAGGCTCTTTGACTTTTGTAAAAATCTTACTCGGTGCGAGTGCTTCTTTATCGAGTATGATAGCTCTGATGACTGCTTTGAGATCACCTTTGATGCCTGCACCATTATCATTGAATACTTTGGCTATCCGCTCTACAAAGGCTGGGCTAGGGTTGGATGTGACAAGTCTCTGGATCAATTTTTTAGAGACGAATGGTGCTATATTTGGGTGCTGCATGAGGATATCTATAGCAGCGATAATATCATCTCGCCCACTATTATTTGCTGCTATTGTTTTACCTAAAACATGCTTTTCTCCAAAATCATGGTATGAGCTAGTAAACTCCATAGGTTCCGTATAGCTTCCTTGTTTTTTGGCTGCATAGCCATATCCTGAATTTTTTGCCAAATCCCACCCCGTGAAGACACGAGCAAGCTCTTCTATATCTGTTTGTGTATAGGTAGGGATAGTCGCCCCTCTTGCTCCTGTCACAGGAGTGCCGTCGAGATGGAGTTTATGGAGTCCTATAGTGAAGAGTTGCATAAGCTCCCGTGCATAGTTTTCATCTGGCTGATGCCGTTTCGCTGCGTCATACTTCTTGCTTCCTTGGTGCGTGAGATAGATCCCCATACTCGGTGACATGGAGACCTCTATCAAGAGATCTCTATAGTTGCCAAATGCATGCTTCGCAAGGATATCATAATAATAGAGCAAAGCATCCGCTCTCTCACGAAATGTAGCTTCCGAATCAGATACAACTAAAATTTGGCTCAAAGCATAAGCGACTCTCTGCCTGAGTTGGTCTTTGGCTTGGATGGCATTTTCAAACCATACACTATCGAAAATCTCTGAAACACAATAGAGAGCTATTTTGTTGAAGACGATATCATTGGTAGGATCGAGATACTCAGCTCTTGTATTGGGGAAGCGTGAAGGTGCAATCTCTTTGGCAATATCAATCCCTCGTTCCAAATAAGTCAAATGATCATCTGTACTACTCTCATAAGCAGATGGCATATTGAGCTGCTCATCAAGCCATGTCACTACACCTTTTTTGTCGATATCTTTTATCAAAGTAGGCGTTGGACCAAATGTACACTCTGTTGCTACTCTAGTGATAACATCTGGGGTGTCA
>CBEUND010000051.1:0-14961 GCA_965544395.1 uncultured bacterium
AGTGGTTAGATATGGCAGAAGATGAAGATATAGTTACTGCCGCTCAAAGAAGAGCTAAGCTCAACCAAAAATAGCAATACTTTTGGGGTAGTCCTACTGACTATTCCAATCATAATAAGTTTTGGCTTTGGCTATCTCACCATAGCTATAGGATTCATCTCCATGTTTGGTCTCTACTGTGATACCATCGCTATTGGCACTTTTGAGAATGCCTTTGAGTCTATCTTGACCAGGGACTTTGAGTTTGACTTTTTCACCTATTGCATTTTGAAAATGTGCAGGTTTACGGAGTTTTCTCTCTATACCAGGGGAACTCACCTCTAACCTATAGCGACCACCTACAGGAGGATGTACATCCAAAAATGGCGATAGATCATTGGATATATCTGCACACAGATCAAGTGTTACACCATCTAGTGTAGTGATATAGACACGAAATACCGTCTCTTCTAGCTCTTTTACTACTTCACTATCATAAAACTCAGCACCATTGGCTTTGACTATCTTTGTTATATCACTCTCAAGATTCATCTTTTTTATCCTCTCTCTTGCTGCTGGTTTTTATCTGCTCAAAGAGCTCTTCCATTCGACTTATCTTTTCTAGCTGATGATCAAACTCAAATGTCATCCGTGGAGCTCTGAACCACCCCTCCATCTGTTTACACTGATTTTGGATATATCCTGATACACTTCGTAGCTGTTTGAGTACTTCTCTCTGCTCTTTCTCACTCAAAAAAGATGGCTCTAGGTAGACTTTGGCATCACTTCTACCCTTGGAGCATACTACATCTGTCACGAGTAGTGAGTTGATACGACTATCATCCAATCCCCCAAGAGCATCGGGTATAATCTCTTTGAGTATAGACTCTGTACGGTGTCTTTTTATCTCCTCTTGGGTCATAGGGTGACTTGCTCCTCCACATCTTTGAATGTCTCAAAGATATCGCCTGTTTTGATGTCATTGAAGTTTTCGAGCATGATACCACACTCAAATCCACTTTTGACCTCTTTGGCATCATCCGTAAATCGTTTGAGTGAAGAGATACGACTTGTGTATATCACGACACCATCGCGGATGAGTCTTGCACTACTTCCACGAGTAATCACACCTTCTGTTACTTTAGATCCTGCGATTGTACCGACTTTTCCGACGACAAATGTCTCTCTCACTTCTGCTTGACCTGTGATCTCTTCACTGATCACTGGACTCATCATACCACCTAGAAGTGCTTTGACATCATCAAGAAGATCATAGATGATAGAGTAGGATTTGATCTCTACGCCTAACTCTTTGGCTTTCTTCTTCACATCCCCTGTAGGACGGACATTGAAGCCTAGGATGATAGAGTTTTCACTCGCATCTGCTAGTGTCACATCACTCTCTGTCACGCCACCTACTCCTTCGTGGATGACATTGACTTTGACCTCTTCATTTTTGAGTTTTTCCAAACTCCCCTTGATCGCTTCGAGAGATCCCTGTACATCTGCTTTCAAGATGACAGGAAGTGAACGCAATTGCCCCTCAGCAATAAGTGCAGAGAGATCATCAAGTGTTGCTTTGGTACTCTTCGAGAGCTCTTTTGCACGACTATACTCTGATCGCTTCTCTGCAAGCTCTTTGGCTTCTCTCTCGTTGCTCATAGCTACAAGTACATCACCAGCATCTGGGACTTGGTTGAGTCCTACGACAGCTACTGGAGCCCCTGGAGGAGCTACTTTGACCATTTTGCCTTCATCATTTCTCATCGTTCGTACACGACCGTAAGTGTTACCCACGATAACTGTATCTCCGACATGGAGTGTACCATTTTTGACGATAACATTGGCTACTGGACCAAATCCTTTCTCAAGTGAACTCTCTACGACTATCGCTTTGGCGAGTCGAGAAGGATCAGCAGTGAGTTCCATCAACTCTGCTTGAAGCAAGATAACATCAAGAAGATCATCAATCCCCTGACCACTATGAGCAGAGACTTCGACAAACTCATTCTCTCCACCCCAATCGACTGCAAGTACATCCATCTCCGCTAATTGTGACTTCACCATCTCTGGATTGGCACTCGGTTTGTCCATCTTGTTGATAGCAACTATTAGAGGAACACCTGCTGCTTTTGTATGAGATATAGCCTCTTTTGTTTGTGGTTTGACTCCATCATCTGCTGCTACAACAATGATGACGATATCAGTAGCTTGCGCCCCTCTAGCACGCATCTCAGTAAAGGCGGAGTGACCTGGAGTATCCACAAATGTTATCTTTTTACCATTTTTTTCTACTTGGTACGCTCCAACATGCTGTGTGATACCACCAGCTTCTCTATCTGCTACTTTAGCAGATCGGATTTTGTCCAAGAGAGAAGTCTTCCCATGGTCAACATGCCCCATGATGGTGATAACTGGCGGTCGCTCTTCACTATTTTCATCATCAATCTCATCATATGTCATAGAGTAGTCAAGTGCATCGAGTGGATTGATAGTGCGTACTTCTACTTCAAACTCTTCTGAGAGTATCTCTATAGAGTCTTTATCAAGGAAATCATTTTTGGTTACCATAGTACCAAGAGTAAAGAGTATCTTGACAACTTCACCTACATTTTTGCCAACCTTCTCAGCAAACTCATAGACTCTAACATTTTCTGGTATCTCGATAGCATCTACTTTTGTACTCTCTACCTCACTGTTATTATATCGTTTTCTCTTTTTTCGTCCACGACTTGAGTTGTTGAAGTTAGGACGGAAAGTATTTGCTTGTGGTCCTCGTTTTTTCTGCTCTGCTTTTCTTCGCTCATCTTGTCGTTTCATCTCTTCATAGATATTTTTATCACTAAAGTCAAGCAAAACAACTTCTGCATCATCATAGATCTCGTCACTACCACCAAAATCTCTACCACTCATAAGGTCAAGTTTTTCACCACTCTCTTTGGCTTCTGCTGCTCGCTTTGGCTTCTTCTTTTTGGGTGCCTGTGGTGTGGTGTTTGGCATAGAGATTTTTTTCTTGACAGGAGCTCTTTTGGCTTTACGCACGATCGTGATACCACCGCGTGAGAGAGATTTTTTCCTTGGATTCTTTTTGGGCTCTTTTGGCTCTTCTTCTCTCTCTCCTGCTTTTGGAGTACTCTTCTCTTTTGCTACTTGTGCCTCTTCTCTCTTCTGCTTAGCTGGTTTCTTCAACTCTTCTTGAGGTTCTACTTCATTTGATACTTTGTTTGCTGTATCACTCTTTGCTTCTTCTGTGACTGGAGTTGGCTCTTTTTTCTTTTTTACAACTGTGATCTTAGATTTTGGTGTAGGTTTTTTGAAACCCTTTGGTAGCGTACCACTGATAGCATAATCTACCAATATTCCTGCATTTTCCATACTGATAGAACTGTTTGCTGCTTTTACATTATATCCCAGCTCTTTAGCTTTCGCTAAAAGTTCACCATTGGAGAGACCTGCTTCTTCTGCTATCTCTTGGATTCTAACTTTATCCATTGTTTACTAGCTCCTTTAAAAACTGAACAAATTGTCTCTTCTCTTGTTTAAAACGCTTTGTCAAGCCTTTTATTTTTTTTTCGTTATCTATACATTCATGACAGAGATAAAAACTACGCCCTCGCCCTTGGTAAGGTATGATTTCATTAGCAGTTTGTTGTAATCTAAGCATCGAATTTTGACAGTTTCTTTGACGACATGAGAGACACATACGAGTCTGTTTACTATTTTTCACGAAATTATACCTAAAAAGAGTTTAACTCTTTGCTGTTGCACCATAATTATCAAGTGCTTTGTTGAATACTCTAAACTTTGGAAACCTTTTTTTCAACGCTATTGTGATTTTCTCCGCATCATCAGCATAACAGAGTGAGAAAAATGTAGAACCACTCCCCGAGAGTGTACTCATGATAGCTCCCTGCTTGAGAGCAACCTTTTGGACTTCAAAAAGTTCAGGCATCATCTTCATTCGCCGTGTTTGATGCAACTTATCTTTAGATGCGATACGCAAAAGATCCCAAGATTCACTCATGAAAAGACTTGTCATAAAAGCTGCACGAGAGAGCGAATAGACAGTCTCCTCCTTTTTGTATATTTTTGGTAGTACTGTTCGTGATTTTGCTGTAGAGATCGTCTTGTCAGGGACTACAACAACTGCACGAAGATAGTCAGGAAGTCGCCTCTTTTTACTATAAACACGATCCCCCTCTACACATGCTACATTAAATCCTCCCATGACAGCAGGAGTGATATTGTCAGGGTGGTGTTCATACTTCAAAGCTCTGTTGAGAATCTCTCGTTTATTATACTTGACCCCAGCAGCTGTATATGCTGCCAATATCGAAGCAACTATCACTGCCGAAGAGCTTCCCAAACCTCTTGATATAGGAATACGGTTGATAAATTCAAATCTAAATACAGCCTCATCTCTACGCAATCTTTTATAGTTTTCATTGAAAATATTTAAAAAGAGTATATTCTTTTTGATTCTTGGGTTATCAGCACCTTCTCCTCTCGTAGATACACTCAAAAATTGTGAAGGCTTGATGATGATTTCATTACGCAAATCAATAGCCAGTCCCAAGGTATCAAAACCTGGACCTAGATTGGCACTTGTTGCTGGTACACTTATAAGCACGAATCTCCTTTTCTTTTTTAAACTGCTGGCAAAATATAGTTTGGTTTTGCATCACTATCAAGCCTGAGAGTATGCAGTGTATCAGGGAGCATGAACTCTTGTGCTATAGGCTCACTATATTGCTTGGTGACTATCTTTTCACCCTCTAATACAAAGTAGAGTTTCCCCATAGCTTTTATAGGATTTCCTCTATTACAAGCAAAAGCACTGCAACTATAAAAGGGGATATCCTTGACTATCTCTAAACTTTTTAAGATGAGATATGTCAATTTTGTGGACATATAACTTCCTGGACCATTTGTATATATGATAGACTCTACTTGATACTCTTTGAGAAGTTCAGAGAGAATATCTACTAATATCTCTGAAGTTTTCTTCTCGCTCTTTAGCTCTTTAATCAATATATCATTCACATAAACACCTAAACGGATAGGAGAAGATATAGAAATAATAAGCACTCTAACCTTAGGCAAAACTTTTTGCAAATTCCCTACTTTGTAGTGATTCAATAGCTATCATCTCATAGTTTTTGCTATCTTCTAAAAGAGCAGTGGTTAAGAGGTAGTTGAGTCTATGACTCCCTGCAAACGAACTATAAGCTCCTAATATATTATGCCCAGTGACCATCATGTCTCCCATAGCATCAAGTATTTTATGCCGAGCAAACTCATTTTCATAGCGTAAACCTTCTGGATTGAGTATCTTGTGATCATCCAATCCAATGGCATTTTGCAGTGTTGCTCCGAGTGCTAAATTAATACTTTGAAGATATTGAATATCTTTAACAAAACCAAAAGTCCTCGCACGGGCTATCTCATTGATAAACCCTGCTGTGCTCAATGTAAACTCTTCTCTCTGTTCACCTATGACAGGATGATCAAACTTGATATCAAAATCAAATGTTGCACTATCTGAAGGGGAGAGTTTCACATACTTATCACCCTCTTTGACTTCAACAGTTTTTTTGATATGAATAATTTGTTTGCTTTTTTCTTGTTGGCAAATACCTGCTTCATCCAACAAGAGACAGAAACTGATAGCACTGCCATCCATCACAGGCATTTCACTTCCATCCACAATCACTCGTAAATTATCTATACCATAGGCATATATTACGGAGAGAAAATGCTCTATAGTAGATATCGTGCCTTTTTCATCTCCTATCACTGTAGCCATTTGTGTATTTGTCACACTCCCTGGTGCAAGTGGAATACTCATCGCCAAATCTTCTCTATAGAAGATAATCCCAGCATCTTCACTGAGTGGCTCAAGTCGAAGCTTGATTGGCTCGCCTGTATGCAGACCAATACCAAGTACTTCAACAGGTCGAACAATAGTTCTTTGTTTCATCTCGCCTCCTACTTCTCAATACTACACAACTATTAAAATTATAACATAAATTAGTCAAACTACAAAGCACTACTTTTTGACTTTCCTGTGTGAGAACTATTGCTCTCTTCTGAACTATTGATAATTGTATCAGCATCTTTGAAAATCTTATTGATATTGTCTTGAATCCATTTGCTATCGAGCCACTCAATCGGACGAACTTCTATCCCTTGTACTACGATACCAAAATGCAAGTGATCCCCAAGTGCCAATCCTGTCATCCCTGTCTTGGCGATCGTCTCTCCAGCTTTGACTCTATCACCCTCTTTGACATTTATCCTTGAGCAGTGTCCATAGAGTGTATAGAGTCCAAGTCCATGATCTATGATAGGCATATTTCCATAGATTCCATTGTTACTAGCAAAGACGACTCTCCCATCATTAGAAGAGACAATATTTGCCATTTTTGTGCTTGCCATATCGTAGCCTAGATGGTAAGATTCTGAAATGATATTATCTTTTGTCTTGTAGTAATAGTATCTATGATCACCAAAACTAGCAACTTTTTTTCCATTTCTGAGTGGATAAAATTTCTTTATCTTCCAACTCTGCAATAACTCTGTAGAGAGAGAAGCAGTATATTTTTCTATCAAATTTTCATTATTTATTCTCATCGTCTCATTGACTGCTTTGAATCGTTCCAAACGGTCATCTTTCATATATTTATCATCATGTTCAGCTAAATCTGATATCTTTCCATTGATAAATTTGTCCGACGCTTTGATCTTTGATGTCCTATATTGTTTATGTTTGAGATAGTAAGGTATCTCAGAAAAACGACTGTTTCCCGCCTTATCTATCGCTACTACTTTAGCTGTGAAGCTCTCATCTGTAAAGGGCCAAGCAATTAAAGAGACGAAGTATCCGCTCTTTTTGTATGGTTGTACTTTAAATCTTTTCTTCTTTGTCTCTACATAGAGTTGTGCCAAGGAGTCATCATCTGAGGCATGAAATATCACTAAAGCACTCCCCCCTTGGGTAATACTGTATGAGTTAGCAAGTATATTGATATTTGGTCGGCGATAGTCGAGAGTTAGATTGACAATCTTTTCACAACTATTTCCCATCAAATAGTTCCATTTACTCATATCTCTCAATACAACTTTAAGTGTCAATTTTTTGACTTTTTTATTGAGCTTTCCTTTTGGATATTTGATCAAGAGAGTTCTCTTCTTGATATTATTCAAGTTATCAGCTTGAGCCATTGTAACAATGCTCTCTCCATCACTTAGCGTGATACGATAACTTTTCAACCCATAATTATCTGCAAGTGTTATTTTCAGTGGATCTTTTGCATTCCAATAGTTGTACTTTGGCATATATATAGTAGGTTTTGTTTGCTCAAACTCATCAGCTGTATAGACAAAAATAGCTCCTGCACCAAGGCTACCTACGATCAAGATAAATGCTATGATCCATCCTAAATTACTTCTTTTTTTTCCTCTTCTTCTCACTGTATATTTCCTAAATCTAGTAATTTTGTTAGAATTTTATCTAAAAGCTCTTTAAGAGGGATGACATCGAGACTAAATCCAGCAGCATTTTTATGCCCACCTCCCCAAAAATATTTGGCAATACCTGAGATATCACTGTTTTTACTCCGCATAGAGACTTTGATTCTCTTCGCCTCCTCTACAAGAACAATCGCCACTTCTACAGTAGCAAGAGAGCAAGCTATATCTGCAATCCCTACTGTATCATTGAGGGTAGCACCTGTTTGCAAGAGCATCTCTTGATCTATCACTATGGAAGCTACTGTTGCATTATGGTGTAGCTCTAGTTTCTCTAAAGCTTGTGCCATAAGGCGTACAGAAGCGAGTGAACGACGGTTGTTAAGATTTTTTGATATCTCATAATGCTCGACACCCTTATCAATAAGTTGCATAGCAAAGTCAAATGCCTCTGGTGTGACACTACTTGTCGTAAAGTTATTACTATCGGAGAGAAGAGCAGTATAGAAACAGATAGCACTCTCTTTGGTGATAGGCAAAAGCCATTGAAGAGCTTCATAAGCGACTTGAGATGCACAGCAAGCTTTTGTATCTACGAGATTGATCTCTCCATAATACTCATTTGTGACATGATGATCTATGTTGATGATCTCTCTATTTTGAAGATCAAAACCCAAAAGATCCAAGCTCCCAGCATCACAAGTAACAATCAAACTCTCTACATAATCAATCTTATGTTTAATTTTGGAGAAGTTTGGCAAAAAATCTAAATATTGTGGGATACTCTTTGAGTAATTGACGACTTCTACTTGTTTGCCATAATTTTTCAATAATAAAGAGAGACCTAGTGCAGTCCCTATGGTATCAGGATCTGGATTGATATGCGAGACGATAGTGATCGTTCTATAGCTATCTATGAGATCTTTGAGCTTTTGATTTATCTCCAAGTCACTCTGCATCGCTAAATCACTTTCATAGAGAGATCTATCCAATTGGCTTGGTGGATGATACTGCCTGAAGATATGGCATCGACTCCTGTTTGGGCGATCTCTTTGATCGTATCAAGAGTGACATTCCCGCTCGCTTCCAATAAAATATGTGGATAGTGCTTATCTCTATATGCTACTACTTCACGCGTCAACTCTAGACTCATATTGTCACACATGACGATATCTGCACCTGCTTGCATAGCTCGTTTGACCATTTCCATATCTTCACACTCTATCTCTACTTTGGAGGTAAATGGTATCTTCCGTCGCACCTCTGCCATAAATGCATCGAGATCATCTATGGTTTTAAGGTGTGTATCTTTGAGCATGAGACTATCATCAAGTCCCATCCGATGATTGATCCCGCCACCGCATCGGACAGCATATTTTTCAAACTCTCTCAAAAGAGGTCTTGTCTTCCTCGTGTCTAAGAGTTTGACCCCTGTATCAGCGATAGCATCTACATATTGAGCGGTAAGTGTAGCGATAGATGAGGCATGCAGTACGATATCAAGGATAGATCGTTCTAGTGAGAGTAGAGTTTTGGAGTCTCCTCGCACAAAAAGTATCTGCTCTCCTTGAAGAAACTTTTCACTATCTTGTCGCATCCAGTAACACTGGAGATTATAGAGAGAGGCTAGAGTCTCTATATATGCTCTCCCACCCAACACGCCATCACTCTTCGCAATGATATAAGCTTCAATAGTTTTGCTTTCACTAATACGAGAAAAGAGGTCTCCTCTCCCTATATCTTCAGCAATTACATTGCGTAAAAAAATCTCTTTTTGCATCTATAGCTCCTTAGGATTTCCAAATTTGTCCACTATTTTAACATAATAACTAAGAGATCGCTACTCTAAGCAGGATTTTTGAGTAGAATAGAGAAGATATTGTTGCCATCTTTGTATTGATAGATAAGTTTATATCCAAGTTTTTCTATAATACTAGAGACGATATAGAGTCCAAGACCAAAACCACTGTTTCGTTTCTCTGCTTGGGAGAAAGGCTCAGTATAGTATGCTAGGGGTTGGGGAAGCTTCTCTCCTTTTGAACTAATATCTATCCTCTCGTTATTCAATGCACGAAGAAGTACTTGCCGATCGCTACTATATTTAATCCCATTATCAAGGAGGTTTTTGAGAGCGAGAGCAAGAAGCTTGATATCCGTGTGGAGAGTGATCTCATTGATTTGGACAGAGACGCGTCCAGCATCTGCCATGAGGAGATAATTACTTTTGGTGATGATGTCACTGAGGAGAGTAGTCTCTATCTCAGGCTCAAAACTCCTCGTAGTGACCCGTTCTACCTGTGCTAGCTCAACAATGAGTTCATTCATCCTCTCAAAGGCACGAACTAATATTTTTTTGACACTCTCATCTTCTATCGACTCAACAACAATACGCCCTTTGGTAATAGGTGTTTTGAGTTCGTGCATCATATTACGCATAAAAAGATTTTTAGAAGCTAGCAACTCTTTGATATGCTTGATAGCATTATGAAAGTTTTTGGCTATCTTGCCTATCTCATCATCATATTTATAAGAGATATCTACATCCATATTCCCATTGGCAAACTGCTCTATTTCATTATGAAGTCGCTTGAGTGGGTAGAGTTTTTTGAGTATCGCCAAGTAGAGTACAAGAAGGAGTGAAATAAGTATTATACCTATCATTAATGCTATCTGAAAAGTATATTGTTTGGGACGAGCATCTTTGAGCATGAGATTATATCCTAATCTCTGTACATAGATATAGTGTTGCTCCTCTACCTCAAAGACGCGTACCCTACCAAATATAGACTTCCCTCCAAAGACAGTGATACCATGCTTAGAGATCTCACCTTTTGCTTTTTCTATGGGGATGGGTTTGACAGAGAAATTTTTATAGAGTTTTTTGAGTTTCTCTTCTGTAGGATTGAGTTGCACATTTGATAAAAATGCATCTGCTATCAACTTATAATGGTTGATCTCTGCTATCTTCTGTTTGTTTTTATCCCAAGAGACGAAAAAGATAAATGTAGCAATAAGTATCGCTATTGCCAACATAAAGAGTATATGTATAAAGGTCGTAACAGATAAATTTCTCATATGTTAATCGTCAATAGATAGCCTACGCCTCGAATAGGTTTTATATAGATATTCTCTTTATCTATGGCCGCGATCTTATGGCGAATACGCGAGATAATCACATCTATGTTTTTGACTGAACTATCATCATCTATATGCTCACTCTCATAGAGTAGTTGCTCTCTGGAGACAGAGCCATTTTTGTGAAAAACAAGCATAGAGAGTACATCATACTCAGCAGCAGTCAAATCAAGCATTTTATTTTTAAAGAAAATAGTTCTTGATGCTTTGTCTACTTTGAAAAGCTCCTCCTCTTGCTCTTTATCTCCCTGTGCTGTATTAGTTCGACGCAAAATAGTTTTGATACGAGTCACGAGTTCTCTAGGGTCATAAGGCTTGGGCATGTAGTCGTCTGCCCCCCGCTCCAACCCTATAACTTTGTCAGTGATATCATCTCTTGCTGAAGATATGATGATAGGGATATTAGAAGTTTTTCGTATCTTTGGGATCACCTCCAATCCATCCATACCGGGTAGTGTCAAATCTAATATAATCAGATCGAAACTATGTTGTGTGATCAATGAGAGACCAATATAGGGATCTTCTGCACTGATCACCTCCATATCATGTTTGGTCAAATAGTTTGTGAGGATAAGCGACAACTCTGGGTCATCCTCAATAATCAATATTTTAATAATTGTCAATCCTTTCTGTAATTTATAATACCATCTTTACATCATCGTGATCTTGGAAGAACTTGAAGATACTATCTCGCTCCTCTTGTGTAGTAACTTCGCAGCGAGCATTGTAGCTGTGAAATTTGCCTGTTTTTGAGACATTACCTATAGAGCAGTGATGCTCTTTGTCTCCCATGATCTCCTTAATGCAAGCTTTTAGAGCATCTGCGTCTCTTCCTATAATTTTGAATCCCCACTCTGTAGGGTATGAAATATCAGGTTTCTGAGGGGTATTATCGTCTAAAATCACCGCTTTTTCCTCCACTTTTCTCTTCCAATTGTATATTTTTGATCACCATTCCTTTGTCAATAGCTTTGAGCATATCATAGATAGTGAGTAGTCCTACACTGACACCTGTGAGTGCTTCCATCTCTACACCTGTCTGCCCTTTGAGCTTGGCTCTGAGCGTGAGCTTAAACCCTGGTAGCTCTGGCAACTCCTCTATATCCGTCTTGAGTGATGTCAATGCGAGTGGATGACACATAGGAATGAGTGTACTTGTCTGTTTCGCCCCCTGTATAGCAGCGATCACAGCTGTTTGTAGCACTGGCCCTTTCTTGGCTGTGTTATTGACTACGGCTTCATATGCAGTTGGTGTCACCTCTATGATACCGCTAGCGACAGCTATGCGAGTAGTATCCTCTTTATCAGAGACATCGACCATCTTTGGTTTGTTCTCTTCATCTAAATGTGTTAAGTCCAATATCAATCCTCACAAACCCTACAATATGGGTAATTTTTTCGTATTTTAACATAAATTGACTGTTACCAAAAGAGTTAATTTTACTCTCTGACGCTATAAATAGAGAAAGATGACGATTTTATATATAATATACTTGACTTTTATCACCAAAATAGGCTATAATTATACAAATGATAAAAGGAGGCATATGACTTACGCATATTTGAGGCAGTTGCCGAGCAAAAATAGTATTGCACAGCAACAGAGTATTATTCTCTCTTTTTCATTGAGCAGAGGCTTGAGTATAGACAAAGAGGTTTTTGAATACTCAAACAGAAATCACTCCATAGAGGAGCGTAATCAGTTTGAGAAATTTATCCATAGACTCAAAAAGGGTGATAGTATCATAGTCGATGAGATATGGATGATGAGCGAAAAGATAGATGAGATCGTCAAGGTGATCAACTGTATGTTGAGTCAAGGTATCACTCTCTACTGTGCTTCATCACAAACTACTATCAATACCCAAAGCTTAGCTAGTGAAATATTTCCTATGCTTAATACTCTGCGTGAAGAGCAGAATAAGAAGCAAAGACAGATCGGTCGCCCAAAAGGGAGTAGATCTATATCCAAATTCGATAAGTACCAAACTGAGATTATCGCTCTCTTGAGAGATGGTTTGAGTGTGAGTGCTATATCTCGCGAATTGGGTGTAAGCAGAAGTTCACTCAAAGATTATATCGAATCGAGAGGAATCAAGGAGATGATAGAGAGATCGTGGATAGAGATATCCCCAACTGATGTAACAGACAAAACAAATGATAAAATTTTGATTTGTCCATTTGAACAAGAGAAACAACAAAGCAAAGGAAAACAATATGGAACAAGCCATAACGAGTGAAGGGGTATCTAGCACCCCAAAAAAGAACATGACAAAAGAGTATCTTAAAGGATGGATACCCTATCGTATCAAGAGATATTGGGCTTATGTAGCTGCAACTATTATCGCCTTGGCTATGCCTTGGATCACCATAGGAGGCAATCATCTATTTTTACTCAGTTTTGACCACAAAAAGCTACACCTTGCAGGTGTTGCTTTCGATATGCAAGAGTTATACTTGATGCCGTTTTTGCTTATGTTGCTCTTTTTGGGTATCTTCGCAGTAACTGCTGTAGGTGGTCGTGCTTGGTGTGGGTGGGCTTGTCCTCAGACTGTCTTTAGAGTTATCTATAGAGATGGGATAGAGACGAAGCTTCTAGGATTGAGAAAGCGTATCAAAAACAAGCAAAAAGAACCAGATATGAGCAAGACAGAAAACCAAGTCAAAAAGGTGATCGCAATCTTGTTGTGGTCGCTTCTTGCTCTTGTGGCTGCTGCTGACTTTTTATGGTTTTTTGTACCGCCTGAAGAGTTTTTCACATATTTGATGCACCCTAGTGAGCATATGATACTTGTCGGTATGTTTTTGGGTGTAGCAGGATTTTTGATAGTAGATGTAGTCTTCATCAAAGAGAACTTTTGTGTCTATATCTGTCCATATAGCCGTGTACAGTCTGTACTCTATGATGATGATACAGTGATGGCAGTCTATGACCCTAAAAGAGGGGGAGATATCTATCAAGGACATGGGCATGATAGAGAGAAAGTCTATAGCAAAAAAAAGGATCTTGTAGCAGCAGAGCCTACAGCAGAGTGTACTACTTGTGAGAGCTGTGTAACTGTATGTCCTACTCATATAGATATCAGAAAAGGATTGCAACTAGAGTGTATCAACTGTCTTGAGTGTGTGGATGCATGTACTTCTGTCATGGGAGCATTGGGTAAACCAAGTCTCGTGAGATGGTCAAGCGAAAAAGAGGCTGTCAAATATGAAGGCAAAACAAACTATCTACGACCAAAAGTTATCGCATATGCGACTGTATTGGTCTTGGTACTTATCGCACTCTTTGCTATGGGAAGCACCAAAGAGCATATGCTGCTCAATGTCAATAAAACAACAAGACTCTATAAGATACTCGACAAAGGTGTCATAGAGAATGACTATATGTTCCTCTTTGCAAATACTGACAGTAAAGATCATAAATACTTCTTTGAAGTTGTAGGCAATGACAAGATTGAGATAGTCAGACCAAAAGAGCCATTCAAAATAGCTGCAGGCAAAAAGAAGAAAAAAGTCGTCGTTATGCGAACAACAGCTAAGTTAGCGAATGATACGAGAAAAGATGTACCGATCCCTATCACTATCAAAGCGTACGCTGTAGATGATAAAGAGAAGATAGTTGTAGAGAGAAAGAGTGTATTTGTCTATCCTCGTATAGATTTAGTAAAAAAGTAGGAGTATTGTAAATGTCTAGAGTTTTGATTTTGGGAGGAGGTTTTGCAGGAGTAGAGGCGGCTATATTTCTAAGAAAAGAGAATATCTCCGTCACTCTTATCAGTAATAGAGACTACTTTTATATCTATCCAACCTCTATATGGATACCAACAGGAGAAGTGACCAAAGAGGATGTGAGTATCCCTCTTGAGGATCTTGCCAAAGCACATGGCTTTGAACTTATCATTGATGAGGTCAAAGAGATAAACTCTAAAGAGAAGCGAGTTATATGCAGTAGCGGTGAGTATAGTGCAGAGTATCTCGTAGTCGCTATAGGAAGTGGCAAGATGCAACATAAAGGGCGTGAACACTTCCTCTCTATCTGTGGTGATCCCGAAGAAGCTCCATTGATCAAGGATCGTATAGATGCACTGATAGCACAAGGGGGTGGCAAGATTGCTATGGGATTTGGTGGAAATCCAAAAGATCCGAGTAATGTCCGTGGTGGTCCAGGGTTTGAAGTGATATTCAATCTACACAATAAACTCAAAAAGCTAGGTATCCGTGACAAATTTGAGCTTACATTCTTCGCCCCTATGGAGAAACCAGGAGCTAGAATGGGTCCAAAAGCTCTCGAAATGATGGATATCTACTTTGATAGACTCAGTATCAAAAAACAGTTTGGTAAGAAGATTACAGGCTTTGAAGCAGATGGAGTTAATT
>CBEUND010000052.1:0-14863 GCA_965544395.1 uncultured bacterium
AGATTGATACCCAAAAGTTTCGTGCCTACTAAGGCTCCTACTACGGAGAGTGGTATAGTAGAGACGATAATAAGTGGCAAGATGAGAGAGTTAAACATCCAAACGAGTGAGATAAATATAAGGAAAATAGCTATCAAGCCAGCTTGGCTCATCTCTCTTTGCATCTGTCTATTTTGTTTATCTTCACCTTTGATGATGACTTTGATACCCTCTTTTTTGAGATTTTCGAGTGTTGGCTCTAACTTCTGCATCACTTCGGTAGCGAGTACAGTTTTGCTATCGACTCTTGCCATTACAGAACGAACTCTTTGTGCATCCTCTTTGAATATTTTGACAAAACTCTTTTTATAATAAAAGTCACAAATATCACCTAGTCTTACGACTTTTTTGCCATCAGGAGAGGTGAGCTGTATAGACTCCATCTGCATACTCTTATCTTTGCTTGGATCTTCTATGCGGATACGCACCAATCCTGTCTCGTTGAACATCTTGCCATACTCTGATTTGAGCAGTGTACCTTTGAGTGTGGAGGTGATATATCTCTCATTAAAACCTAACTGTTGCCCATACTCATTGACTCGGAGTTTGAGTTCTCGAACACCCTCTTTGGCATTGTCTGCTATATCATGCACACCCTCTATCTTGCCTAGCTCCTCTTGGAGTTTTCTGATTGCTCCCAAGACTTTCGTATCATTGCTATCTGTCAACCCTATCTCTATATCATGCCCTACGATACCAGTTTGTTGAACAAATGAGTTGATCTCTTCAAAGAGTGGTTTTCCATTGGCTACTCTCTTTGCTTTAAACTGCTTGATGATACGCTTATCAATAATTTTGGCGAGTTCTTGGGCTTTGTGTTGGCGTGACATATCACCCTTGTCATACTCCAAAGAGAAGAGAGGGTTGATATATTTATCAAAGATATTTTGCGGTGCTCTCTCATGGAGATTGATAAATATCTGAAAGAGATTGCTCCCTATCTCGAAGCTCTGGTCTGGGTTGAACTTGATACCAATAATAGATGTGACAGAGGAGATTTCACTCTTTTCTAGGCTCGTGAGGAGTTGTTTTTCTACTGCGGTGATAATCTCTTCTGTATCTTCTAATTTGGAGTTGATATTAACTTTACCATTGACATATATCTGTGTCGTATCAAACTCAGGAAAGAGCTGAAACTTTGTGATACTCATCATAACAGCAGTTCCTGAAATAATAAAGAGAACAAGGAGAGCAAGGGAGCGTTTTTTTCTCAAAAGGAGTGTTTTAAGTATCCTATCATAGATGGCTATCATACGCTCCCAAAAGCCATTTCGCTCATGTTTGGTATCGAACTTACCCATAGAGAAGAACTCTTTGGAGTGCAAAGGGAGGAAATAAAAGGCTTCAAAGAGCGAACTTAGAAGCAAAATAGTAATCATTATAGGTAAAACCCGCATAAACATCCCCATCTCTCCACTCATTATAAGGAGTGGAAAAAAGGCAAATACCGTCGTAAGTGTGGCAGTCAAGACAGCAGGAAACATCTCTGCTGAACCATCTATAGCAGCCTCTCGTGGGGATTTACCCATCTCCATATGACGATAGATATTCTCTGCAACGACTATCGCTTCATCAACAAGCATCCCCAAAGCTATCAATGCCCCCAAAAGAGTGAGCATATTGACACTATATCCCAAATAATCTGCACTGATGATTGTAATCATAAAACTCACAGGAATACCCAGTGCTACGACAAGAGCAATCTTGAAGTTAACACTCAAAAAGAGTGCCAAAAATACAAGCGTCAATCCAAAGAGTATATTGGACGATACAAGATTGAGCCTATTTTTGATCCATATAGATGTATCTGTATAGACTGCTATCTCTACCCCTTGATACTGCTTGGCAAACTCTTTGGTCATAGCACGAATTTCACGACTCAATGCTATGGCGTTGCCCTCTTTGGTTTTGTTGATATTGATAGAGATATTCTTTTTGCCATTGTAGTGTGATATCTCATTTAAATCACTCAAACCAAATGTCACACTAGCTATATCTCCTAGCCGTATACTTTTGCCCTCTACTGAGAGGAGTTGATTTTCAAAGGCTTTGAGACTCTTCTCACCATTGATAGTAGATATATAGAGATGAGAGCCTCTCTGCTCCATCGTCCCTATAGGAAAGATAGAGCTAAGAGAACTAATCGCTTGATAGACACTACTCTTGGAGAGTTTGTATGCTTCGAGTCGCTTCTCATCTATGGCTATAAGCACCTCATCATCTGCATCACCACGGATAAGAATACTACTGAGGTCTTTGTAGTTACTCAGACGGCTTTTGAGTTTGTCTGCTATATCTATTAACTCTTTGGTGCTTTTGTCTCCAGAGATTGCAAGAAGTAGCAGAGGAAAATCATGCTCTGATATTTTGGCTATAGGCTCATCCATATCAGCAGGGAGGTCACGGCGAGTATTGGAGATAATATCTTTGACATCACCAAGTACAAGCTGGTTATCGCTCCCTGATTTGATATCTGCTTTCATCAAAAAGCGTCCATTTTGGATTTCTGTATCGACATTATCTATCTCACTAATACTCTTGATTTCATCTTCTATATTTTTGACAACCATCTTATCAAGAACATCTGCACTCGCTCCAGCATAGACACCACTCACTGTGATTTGATCTAGCGTCGAGGGCGGAAATATCTCTTTGGGAATATTTTGATATGCAAATATTGCAAGTACAACCATAAAAATCATAAAAATATGGTTGATAATAGGTCTATCGATACTAAATTTGACAAATGATCGTATCAAAACTCTGTCCCCTCTTGTTGGATATAGACTCCATCATTGATCAAAAACATCGTATCTGAGACTCTGTTTTTGAATTTCTGCTTTTGTACTTTGTTCTCTAGCATAGCATGCTCCTCCTTAAGTGCAGCGACTTCTCGCTCTATATAGTTGACTCTTCGACTATTATAGTATATTTGGCTACTAAGATATATTTTGATAGATGCCAAAATGACAACTATAGTCATAGAGACAATAATAATAAAAAATTGACCAAACGATACCCCATTGGCTCTTGATCTCTTCTTCTTAGTTCCACTCATCTATGATGACGCTTTTTTAAACTGAAATGATCGCAGCTTTGCACTTCTACTGCGAGGGTTGCTACGCAACTCCTCTTTGGATGCTGTGATTGGTTTGCGTGTGAGTACCTTACCAAGTGAGTGGTTGTTGCCACAAGTACAACGAATAGCATGTGCTTCACATATACATGACTTCGCCCACTCTCTAAACCGATTTTTGACCAATCTATCCTCTAGTGAATGAAAAGTGATCAATGATATGATAGCTCCTGTTGGTCGCATCTGCTCTAAAGCATCTAAGAGTCCTTCTATCTCTCCTAACTCATTGTTGACCTCTATGCGTATAGCTTGAAAGAGGAGTGTAGCGGGGTGTATCTTGCCTCTGTTTGGTACGACTTTTAAGACAAGATCACTCAACTCTTTGGCACTCTGTATGGGTGCTTTGGCACGAGCCTCGATGATAGTACCTGCGAGTTTACGATACGAACGCACTTCTCCATAGTGATGGAGGATATACTCTAGCTTAGCACGGTCATATGCGTTGACTACTTCATACGCAGAGAGTGGAGCATCTCTATCCATACGCATATCAAGTGCTTCACTTGCAAAACTAAATCCTCTATCCATCTTGTCCAATTGTAATGATGAGACACCAAAATCAGCCAATACCCCAACGATAGGAGACTCACTAAGTGTAGGTAGCACTGCAGCAAAAGTCCCTCTATAGAGTATCGATCTCTCACCATACTTCTCTAATCGTTTCTTTGAGAAGTCGAGTGCTTCAGAGTCCCTATCTATGCCAATGTGTTGGATATGTGGATGTTTCTCGACTATAGCACTACTATGCCCAGCATATCCTAGTGTACAATCCACAAAATAGCCCTCATCTTCGATAGCATCAAAACTCCGTAAAACTTCATCCAACAAAACTGGTACATGTGGTATATTCACTCAATTCCCCTCGGCTCAAAAAACTTTTCGTTATAATACCAAAATAATAAAAAAAGGAGGATTAGCATGGAATTAAATGATCATCTACTCAAAGAGATACAGCAAGTATCACTCTCTATGTTCCACAAAAACTTTTTTAGTGTCTACCATGGATCAATATCAGCGAGAGTATCCATGCAGAGCTTTATCATCAATAAAGAGGAGACTATTCTTGATGAAGTGACAGAATCATCACTCATACGACTCGATTGTCACAAAAGAGATTATCGTTGGAAGTCAGCGAGTAGTGATGTAGAGATACATGAGCATATATACAAAAGTATCTCGAGTGCAAAATATGTCTCATATACGATGCCTCCATATGCCACTGCTTTTTCGCTCAAACATGGCAAAGTTATCCCCCAAGACTACTTTGGCAAAAAGAGTTTTGGTGAAATCATCGTCTATGATCCGAAAAATCTTAATGATTGGCTAGATCGAGCACCCTATGAGATACCGAAGTTTTTCAAAGAGAATGATTTTCACTTTATTTTAGTCAAAGGTTTTGGATTGATATCTTATGATAGAGATATCAAAGAGATGGCAAAGAAGATCTCTATCATAGAAAATAGCTGTAGGCTACTCGCTTTAAGTGCATCACTATAATATTTTTTTGCTATAATGGCACTTTTAAGTTTATCTATAATGGAGTCAGTATGACAGCACAAGGACAAGTCGAAAAACGCCTACAGATTATCAAGATAGCTATCTCTATCACTGATGAGGGAACGATCAATCTCCAGAGATTGAAACTCAAAAAGTATAAAGATAATAAACAACTAGATGCTATCCTCTCTGTTCTTGATGATGAAAACTATGCACAAGCTTCTAAACTCATAGATCGCTATATACAAAATATATCAGGCAAAACAAAGAGTAGAGTAGCCTCTCCACAGAAGAATAAAGTAGATGTAGAGGAGGAGGAACTGATCAAAAAGTTTGGTCTCTTCACTGAACCAGGGCGAAACAACAAAAGCATACAGCAGACTCTCCCCCAAGATTTCGACTCTGATTATGTCGAACTACCAACAGAGGTTATAGAGCTAGATGATGAGATATTTGTAGAGGAGCAAATCCCTCAAGAGTCCCAAGCAAAACAGACAATCACTGATGATATCATTGCCCAATATAACTCTATAGAGAGAGATAGACTTCCTGAGAAAAAACTGATCCAAGAGCAACAAGAGGAGATAGAAGCGAATGAACCTATCAAACTTGTACAAGAGGGAAGCAGTAGAGAAACAAGAGAAGATATAGAAGCAGCGCTACAGATAGAAGAAGAGAGCGAAATAGTAGAGATAGAAAAAGAGGAGATTGAAGAAGAGGAGATAGCACAACAAGCCAAAAGAACTACAGAGAATATCACATATACCCCTATCTCTTATATCGATCAAAAATTCAAAAACATGCTCAACCAATATCCACAAGTCGTTAACAATCCTCAAAAGTTTGCTAGTGAAGATGATCTTCTCTACGAAATCAGTCTGAATGGATACACAGAAGAGGATATCGAACAGACGATTGCAACTGTATATACTCTCGCAAGCCAAGATAAACTCGATGAGGCATCACATCTCCTACTGATCGCTGCTGCTACGGAGTCACTCTATGCACAGTTTATCTTAGCAAGAGAACTTTTCAAAGGCAAGATACTCCAAAAAAACCTCACTGAAGCATTTACGCAGATCAACAAACTCGCCATGGATAACTATCCTGAAGCTGTCTGTGACTTAGCACAGTTTTATGAATATGGCATAGGGATTGGGAGAGATAAGAAAAAAGCATTTAGACTCTATGAGGATGCTCTTGATCTTGGTGTCAAGAGAGCAGATGCTCACTTGATCCGCATGGAAGAGGAGTCCAAAGGTATCTTCGGTAGGATTTTTAATAAAAAGTGATGATTTTCTTTGGATCTTATTGACAAATATAATCAAAACTTCTATTGGCATCAATACTTCCATGCCCAAAGGGGTCTGTCAAATCGTCAGTGTACTCCCCCATCAACAGTCTATGCTTTGGCAATGAGTCGCACATCGACAGTATAGATAGTATGAAAGCAACAAGAGAAAATATCCGCAGAGCATATTCACTTTTTCCCATCAAGAGTGTCAAAATTTTTCGACAAAGAGATAAGCTATAGGTGCTACTTGTTTATAATCAAGAGGTTGTAGAAGTTGGCTAAAAGATTTATCTATGATATTTAAAGCTAATGCTGCCTCATCATTCCAGAGACTTCTATTGTAAAAAAATTGATATATAGCTAGAGATATGCCAAGAAGTGTGATACTATAGAGAAGCACATGAAAAACTCTTTTCTCATGTTTATGATACAAATTGTAGAGTCCGATTCCATTCATTTCGAGATGATAACATTTTGTGTATTAAAATATAGATCCATAAAAATGATTGAATCTCTATAAACCATCTACTCTAGCTCACTGAGCCACACAGAGATATCTGCATCGCTAGGCATTCGCCAGTCGGCACGGGGGGAGAGGCTGATGGTTCCTACTTTGGGACCATCGGGCATACAGCTTCGCTTGAATTGTTGGGTAAAAAACCGCTTGATAAACACTTGTAACCACTTTTTGATAGTATCTCTATCATACTTATCTCCAAAGGCTTGCTCTGCGAGGTAGAGAACCTTGCTTGGGGTTGCTCCATATTTGATGATGTGATAGAGGAAAAAGTCATGCAACTCATAGGGTCCTACTATAGACTCTGTCTCTTGCACTATCTCATCACCACTATGTGGGAGAAGCTCTGGAGAGATAGGTGTATCGAGGATATCATGGAGGATATGAGCTAGCTTTGCATCTGTGGCGAAATACTCTATCACATAGCGGATGAGCGTCTTGGGTATGCCACTGTTGAGGGCATACATACTCATATGATCGCCACTATAAGTACTCCACCCTAGAGCTATCTCGCTGAGGTCTCCTGTGCCTATGACGAGACCTCCATGTTTGTTTGCCATATTCATTAGTAGAGAAGTCCTCGCTCTTGCTTGGACATTTTCGTAAGTGACACTATGCTCATCGACATCATGCTCTATCGCTGCGAACTCTTGCAGTGATATATCTGTGATATTCACCTCTTTGATCGTCACAGCGAGAGCTTCGCAGAGTTGCCATGCGTTGCTCTTGGTTCGGCTCGTCGTACCGAAACCAGGCATCGTAATAGCCTCTATATCCTTACTATCCCACCCCATGATCTCAAAGGCTCTATGGGTAGAGAGTAGAGCGAGTGTCGAGTCGAGTCCTCCTGATATGCCTATCATAGCTTTGCGGATATGCGCGTGGCTCATTCGTTTGATGAGTCCATGGGCTTGGATATGCACGATCTCTTCACATCTATGAGACTGCTCCTCTATGGCACTTGGAACAAAAGGGTGACTTGTGATATATCTATCTATTGTAGCAATCTGTGGGAGTTTGCCTACGCGTATCTGTCGGACTTTTTTGCGTCTGCTATCGGTGAAGCTCGACTCTGCTAGCCGTAACCATACGAGCTTTTGGAGATCCACATCCGCAGTGATGAGTTGATTATCCAGAGAAAATCGCTCCCCCTTTGCTAAGAGCGAACCATACTCACAGATGAGTGCATCTCCTCCAAATACAGTATCTGTAGTAGATTCGCCTACCCCACTAGAAGCATAAGCATAGGCACACATCGCTGTAGCACTCTGCCCTCGTACAAGGTTCTCTCTATACTCTGCCTTGCCTATGAGTTCATTGCTTGCAGAGAGGTTAAATATCGCGGTGGCTCCATTGCTCACCATGTGGTTGCTCGGTGGGGTGACTGCCCAGAGGTCTTCGCATATCTCCACACCAAAGAGCAGTTCCGCTCCGTCTGAAAAGAGCAGATCTACCCCAAAGGGAGTCTCAATCCCCATATACTCTGTAGTCGTTCGCACGATATCCCGCCCAGAGACAAACTGTCGCTTCTCATAAAACTCTTTGTTGTTTGGCAAATAACTCTTGGGTACGATACCGAGTATGACTCCCTTTTGTATCACAGCGGCACAGTTGTAGAGTCTATTGCTCTCAAGCAGAGCAAATCCGACAATCGCTAGAGTCTCTATCTCTCTTGTAGCATCGAGGATACTCTGCATCGCTCTATTTTGCTCTATATAGAGTCTCTGCTGAAAGAAGAGATCACTCGCACTATATCCAGTGAGTGCAAGCTCAGGGAATACAACGACACTCACATCTCTATGAGTTGCTTGTTTGATGAGTGATATGATCTCTGTGGCACTCTTTTGGGGGTTGGCTACGGTCGTTTTGTGGACGGCTGCAGCTATACGATAGTATCCATACATGGCATTGACTCTCTGTTTTTGGTGATATGATAACACAAAATGACTGTTTTTACGGCTTGAGCCACATCCTCCTATTGTATCATTGAAGAGATAACTTCTTCAAAGCCATGAAATTTTTAGAAGTGACCTAGATAGAGGTTAAACATAGGAGGGGAAGAGATGATGCAAATACTTAAAATAGTGCTACTAGCATCGTTGTTCATAAGGCTTCATGGCAAAGTTAGTCGTTTTGAATTAGCTTATTAGGCTAGTCTGACAAACAATTGCCCTATCTATGAAAAACCTCATAAATCTACTTGAGTGCTTATCTCCTTGGGTTGACCTTGGCAAATCTAAATCACTAGAGGAGCATTTTATTTAATTTCGATTGATTTTGCTTTTGACTTCTCCTCTTTTTGAAGCTCAATGACCAACTGTCCATCATTGAGCTCTGCAGTAATTTTATCTCGATCTATACCTTCAGGCAAAGTAAACTTACGCTCTATACGCCCAAAAGCACTTTCACAAAGGTAGTAGTCCTCTTTGCTGACTTCACTTTTCATTTGGCGTATACCTGATATGGTTAAAAGATTTCCATCAACATATCTTGAGTGGGTATCTTTGAGTCCTCTTGAGTATTTAATAGGACACCAAAACTGCTCAGTTCGTGCTGCAATTTCACGGACATAGCCAATAACACCGTTAAAATATTCACAATAGAGACAGTTGATTTTCTCTACTCTATCTAAATAAAAGAGATTATATCTATCAATTACCACATAATCAAACACAAAACCAATCACTTTGCTCTTAGAGCCAAACTTCTTATCAAAGCCAATCAAATAGCTTATCAGGAGTTACTGCTGTTGAGGGGTGCGTAAGGTCAGGTACATAACATCAAAACAGAGCTTTATGCTCTACCATACTACAGTGGTTTTGAACCACTTGCATACCTGCATCTTCTGCTTTTTGGGCGGCTGCATTGTTGACGAGACCTAACTGCCCCCAAAATACTTTGATGTCACCTCGTGCTATAGCAGCATCTGCAATAGCATCAAAAGCTTGTGGTTTTCTAAAAATATCTACCATATCTACAGCAAAAGGTACTTCGGCAAGTGATCGATAGACTTTCTCTCCTAATATCTCATCCTCTTTTGGATAGATAGGGACGATTTTGTATCCTACCTCTTGAAGATATTTAGCTACCTTATGGCTATCTTTTGAAGTGTCAGGAGAGAGTCCTACTACTGCAATAGTTTTGACATTTTCAAATATCTCTTTTATCTGCTCTTTGTTGCTATTTATTGAGGGAAATTCACACTCCATACTTAATCCTTTAATGATATAATTCGCTTTAGGCTACCCAAGGGCAGTCTTATTATTACCTAGGATATATAATGTTAGACTTAAATAGTATAAAAAAAGCACGAGATAGAGTATCAGCTGTCATACAAGATACACCTTTTGGACATGCACCGATTTTGAGCGAGATAAGTGGATACGAAGTATATCTCAAAAAAGAAAATCTCCAAAGGACAGGGGCTTTCAAACTTCGAGGGGCATTCAATAAGATAGCAATACTTCTCGAAACAACCAAAGCAGAGAATAAGAACTCTATATCAGGAGTCGTCGCTGCAAGTGCAGGCAATCACGCCCAAGGTGTGGCTTTTGCTGCAAAGTATTTTGATATAGAAGCGACTATCATCATGCCAGAGTCGACACCACTCACAAAAGTACAAGGGGTCAAAGATTTGGGAGCAAGTGTCATACTGTATGGAGGCAACTACGATGAAGCGTATGCCCATGCTTTGGAGTATTGCAAGCTTCATGACCAAGAGTTTGTACACCCCTTTTGTGATGATGATGTGATGTCAGGTCAAGGGACAATAGGGATAGAGATGCTCGAAGTCCAAGCAGATCTTGATGCGATAATTGTACCTGTAGGAGGTGGGGGACTGATCTCTGGTATTGCTGTCGCTACGAAATCAATCGCTCCAGAGTGTCAAATGATAGGCGTAGTAGCAGAGGGTGCTCCTTCGATGGTAACTTCATATAGAGAAGGAAGAGCTATCGATAGTACCTCCGTACGCACTATCGCAGATGGTATCGCTGTGAGAGATACTTCACCGATAACACTAGAGTATATACTCCAACATGTAGATGATATGAAGCTCGTAGGTGAGGATGAGATAGCCAATGCTATCTTGTTTTTGCTAGAGAGACAGAAAGTCTTAGTTGAGGGTGCAGGTGCTGTAGGTGTAGCAGCACTTCTACACGGTAAGATAGATTTACCCAAAGGAAGTAAGGTCGGTGTCGTACTGAGTGGAGGCAATATAGATGTCACTATGTTGTCTCTCATTATCGAAAAAGGTTTGATCAAATCATCAAGAAAGATGAAACTTATCGTGACACTAGTAGATAAACCAGGCTCTTTGATGCTCTTTACCGAACTTCTCAAAGAGGTTGGAACCAATATAGTACAGATAGATTATGATAGGACTTCTACTGATCTTCAGTTTGGTGATGCATATGTATCTGTAGATTTAGAGACCAAAGGTGTAGAGCATCAAGATGAGATCCGTGATATACTCAGCAGACATGACTTTTCGTTTAGTGAAGTATACTAATGAGTCGGCAGTAGAGAGATGATAGCGATAGATTTGGGATCCAATACTCTCCGTGTGGTTGTGCTTGATTGCGAGAGTGGAGTATTTGAAAAGTCATTTGAAAAGATAGTCAAGACAGCAGATGGATTGAGCCAAACCAATAGAGTCAATGATGCAGCTCTCAGCAGAGTGATAGATGCCATTGATGAAGCGAAAGAGAGTATAGACTTTGGTGCGGACAGCGTGAGGGCAGTGACGACAGAAGCGATACGACGAGCAGAAAACTCAAAAGAGATTTTGCAAGCGATTGAGGCAGATACGGGAGTGGTATTTGAGATCATCTCAGGAGATGATGAGGCGAAATATACACTATTGGCAGTAGAACACAGGCTCAAAACTCTTGATATAAATCCCCATGCATTTGTATTGGTAGATATAGGGGGTGCTTCTACGGAATTGATCTTCTCATATAGGGGCGATACGATCACGAAGAGTTTTCCTATAGGTATAGTAACTATAGCACAAAGCTATGATGATCTTGAAGCGATGAGACATGCTCTCCCAGAAGTGATGTCTGCGATGATCGATTTTACGACAGAGGTTTATAGCAACTATGGAAGAGTAGAACACTTCATCGCTACAGCTGGTACACCTACTACAGTCGCTGCTATGAAGTTAAGACAGACATATGCTACCTATGATGCAGAGCAGATAAATGGCATGCAACTCTCTGTAGAAGATCTTGATAGAGAGTTGACGCATCTCTTGAGTTTGGATTTTGCACAAAGAGAGTTTATGGTGGGGGTAGGGCGGAGTGATCTGATCTCTGCTGGTATTTTGATATTTAGAGAGATATTTCAAATAGTTGCTATGGAGAGTTGTGTAGTGATAGATGATGGACTCAGAGAGGGGGTTGCACTGCAAGCATGCAATACCCTACTAGAGATTTAGTGTTACCACTTTCGTACTAATTTATTACTATTATTTCATTTTGTTACACTCCTACTTATCTTAATACTTTTTAGATAAAATAGTAGAAAAATTTATCAAAGAGGTAGAAAATGAAAATAGTCGTAATCCAAGGACCAAACTTAAATATGTTAGGTGTTAGAGAGCAAAATATTTATGGTCCGATGAAATTGGATGATATCCATACACAAATGGAAAGTTTCGCAAAGCAAAACAATATAGATATAGAGTTCTTTCAAAGCAACCTAGAGGGTGAGATCGTCGATCGTATCCAAGAGTGTATGGGTGATGCCAATGGTATCATTATCAATCCTGCTGCGTATACACACACTTCTATAGCTATACGCGATGCATTGAGTGCTGTACAGCTTCCTGCGATCGAAGTGCATCTCTCCAATATTCATCAAAGAGAAGAGTTCCGACATACATCTCTTATAGCTCCTGTATGTGCAGGACAAATCGTAGGTATGGGACCATATGGATATCATCTTGCTATGATCGGAATTATGGAGATATTCAACCAAATCAATGCTATGAAACAAGCCCAACAAGCCAAAATGCAAACACAAGCAAAAGCATAATCTCACTGCTATCTCTTGAGAGACTCCCCCTCTTAGGGGTATTTAATCCTTAGCTAAATCTCTCTACAGTTTCATCCCCCGCTATATTTCTTATTTTTAATCTTTTAGGTTTAGAATTTGAGCTTATTTTACCATCCCAAAAATTTGTAGTTTTGTTGCCATCTATAGAGACAAATCCATTTTTATCTATTTTTATCTCACTATCACTTTGCCATACACCAGTTTCATTGGTACAATCTAAACTGATATATTCTATAAGCTCAAGTCCCTCTTCACTGATAGAGATATGATTTCCTTTTGTTTTGAGTGCCTGTTTTGCATTGTACTCATCTATCTTTTGTTTGAGTCTATCGCTATAAAAAGAGTCTATCTCTATCTCAAAGAGTATGCCATCTTTATGCAGTGTATAATCGACTCTATCATTCACTACCACAAAATCCAATACTTGTTTGAGGTCTCTTAGCTCAATCTCTATGAGTGTCTCATTATTCTCTTTTATAAATTTTTGTATTGCACCAAAATCTACTATATTTATATAGTAAATAATTACTTTTTTTATCTCACCATCAAAAGTGTCAAAGTTATGTATCTCTTTGTTTACTACTTCATTTATAGCTACTATATCAAGTACCTTTTTTGTACTATCTTTTAGATCAGGCACAAAAACAGGCATAGTTCCATACTTGCTATTTACAATCGTTCCAAACCAAAAAGAGTTAATCCCCTCTATTTTTTTTCGACTCAATCCCTCTATGAGTGACGCAAGTTTATCCATGGTTTGTGTAGGGTTTCTAAATAGGTTGAGTCCATCTTGCACCTCAAGTATCTTAAAATCTGCCCCTGCCTCTTTTAGTCTATCTCGTGCAGTTTGAATAGAGTTAATCCCTATATCACAGTGGATAAATTTTCGTCCTAAATCATTTGCAACTTTAGCAGTAACACCACTCCCACCAAAGAAGTCGGCTACTATCATGTTTTCGTTGGATGCAATTTCTATTAATAATGCTAATAATCCTTCAGGTTTTTGTGTTGAATAATCAACTCTTTCTTTAGAAACATTTAATACAGGTCTACAACTATATGATTTTATTGTTCCATCATCCATAACACGGTTAACTAGTCCAGATAATGTATCAGTTAATATTGTATCAACATAAAATCTTCCATCTTCATCTGTCATTGTTCCTATAAATTCTTTTTCTAAGTATTGTCTTTCTTTAATAGTATTAATTTCAAAATCATTTGAATTGTTCGTGTAAAAATAAATTGAATCATGTTTTCTAGCAATTGAAGCTTTTTTAGAAGCTCCACCACTCCTATATGACCATATGATCTCATTAACAAAATTCTCCTCCCCAAACACCTCATCCATAAGTATCTTCACATAATGCCCTATATGCCAATCAAGATGAACATAGATAGAAGCAGTATCACTCATCACCTCTTTTATAGCCATTAGGTTTTCATACATCCAGTTGAGATAATCCTCTTTGCTCCATATATCTCCATACATCTTCTCCTCAAAAGCCACAAGCTCATCTATCTCCATCTTCTCTTCTGCTTTTTTGATTTTTTCAGCTAATTTTGGATTGCGTCTGATATATACTTTTTTCGCATAATCAGCGCCACTTGCAAATGGTGGGTCTATATAGACGAGATCTACTTTTATATTTTGCTCTTTTAAGTAGGCACAGGCAGATAGACACTCACCTCTTATGAGGAGATTATCACTTTTTTTGCCCACTTGTTCAAGCTCATTGAGTTCATAATATGGTATCCCTCGTTGGATTTTCTCATAGACTTTATCGTTATCTTTGTAGCTAAGTACCCTTTGACTTCTTGTGATGTTGTTGAGTATCGCTTGACCTTTTACAGGTACTTTGTCGTATGGTATATATCTAATTGGCACTGAAAAATCCTTCTATTTTTTTATTGAGCTCTATCATGTTTTCATCTAAACTTTTACTATCTTCAAGATATAAAAAATCAAATCTTTCATATCCAAAGGCTTTATTGTTTGAGGCTATAAACTCACCATCTACAAACTCTTTTTTAGCCTTAAAGCTCTCATCGTTTGCAAATCCTTCACCTTTTGTCTCTAGTATTAAAATTTTGTGAATTTTCTTCTCTTCATCTCTTTGTATCAGTAAAAAATCTGTAGTGTAGCGACCTATAAATTTATAACTATTTGAAAGTTTTTTATAACACTCTATCACAAACTCTGTAAGACCTCGCTCACCATTATAATATACTTCAAGCTTATTATCGGAAAATGAGCCTAAACTAAAAGTATTTTCCAATATATCTTTTTCAAATCCACTCTGTTTGAAATCATAAGGGA
>CBEUND010000053.1:0-14744 GCA_965544395.1 uncultured bacterium
GATTTCAGCTATTTTGTTATTAAACTCTTTATAATTATAATTTTTCTCTCTATAGAGACTCATACCTGATTTTCAATAAATATAGGATATAATTGCGGTAAATTTTATCGTTAGGATTAAGTGTGAGAACAAACTATTGTGCAGAAATAAATGAAAAACATATAGACCACGAGATAACCGTCAGTGGTTGGGTTGCGAGTAGAAGAGATCATGGTGGAGTGATATTTATCGATCTGCGTGACAAAGATGAAGTATTGCAAATCGTATGCGATCCAGCAGATAATGTAGAGGCTCACAAGCTTGCTGAAGAGGTGAGAGATCAATTCGTATTGATAGTGACTGGCAAAGTTAGAGCCAGAGGCGAAGGGTTAGAAAACCCCAACCTCAAAACAGGCAAAGTGGAAGTCGTCGTAGAGAAGCTTGTCATAGAGAACCGATCTTTGCCTATGCCTTTTGAGTTGGGTGATGAGAAGGTCAACGAAGAGATCAAACTCAAATATAGATATTTGGAGATGCGAACACAAAAATCATATGATATATTCAAACTCCGCTCCAATGTCACTATAGCGACGAGAAACTCTCTCGATGAGATGGGCTTTTTGGAGATAGAGACTCCTATCATCACCAAGTCTACGCCAGAGGGTGCACGAGACTATCTCGTGCCAAGTCGTGTGCATGGTGGTGAGTTCTATGCACTTCCACAATCCCCACAGCTTTTCAAACAGCTTCTTATGGTAGGTGGATTTGATAGATATTTTCAGATAGCTAAATGCTTCAGAGATGAAGATCTCCGTGCTGATAGACAGCCTGAGTTTACACAGATAGATGTCGAGATGAGTTTTTGTACCCAAGAGGATGTCATTGCTGTGGCAGAGAAACTCATCTATGATATATTTAGCAAAAATGGCTTTGATATTCCATCCAAATTTCCTCGTATAACGCATGCTCAAGCGATGGAACTCTATGGTTCGGACAAACCTGATATGCGTTATGACCTCTCCATGGTAGATGTGATAGATATCTTTGAGCGATGTGACAATGAGATATTCTCATCCATTGCTAGAGCACCCAAAAAAAATCGCATCAAAGCCCTCAGAGTCCCACAAGGTGACAAGATATTCTCCAAGCGACAGATGAAAGGCTTCGAGGATTATGTACGCAAATTTGGTGCATCAGGCTTAGGCTACTTCCAGATGAAAGAGGATGGACTCAAAGGACCTCTTACGAAATTCTTCAGCGAAGAGGATCTTGAAGCTATCATCAAACGATGTAGTTTAGAGGTAGGGGATGCTGTATTCTTCGGTGCTGGTGAGAAGCGACTCGTGCTTGACTATATGGGGCGATTTCGTATCTATCTTGCAGAGATGATGGATATCATCCCTGAGGATAGATTTGAATTTATATGGGTGGTTGATTTCCCTATGTTTGAGGTAGAAGATGGCAAAGTCAAAGCCCTACACCATCCATTTACTATGCCAAAGATGTCAGATAGAGGCACACTTGATTATGATGAGATAGAGGATATAGAGTCTATCGCGTATGATATCGTACTCAATGGTACAGAGCTAGGTGGTGGATCTATCCGTATCCACAAAGAGGCTATCCAAGAGGAGATATTCAAACTCTTAGGCATAGCAGAAGAGGAGGCACAAGAGAAGTTCGGTTTCTTGCTTGATGCTCTCAAATTTGGTGCACCTCCACACGGTGGCTTCGCTATGGGTCTCGATAGGATGATCATGCTCTTAGCAGGTACTGAGAGTATCAGAGATGTCATCGCATTCCCTAAGACACAAAGAGCTCAATGTCTCCTCACCCAAGCCCCAAGTCCGGTAGATCCAGAGCAACTCAAAGAGCTTAGCCTCAGAGTGAGACAGACACCAGCGACATAGTTTCAAATATAGCCGTAGGGTGGGAGCATCCCACCATCTGTAACATTATGACTATATCCATAAGACAAAAACCCCAAGGAAATAAACAAAAGTGAGGTGAAGGTGAAGATAGCGATAGTGAAGCTCTCGGCGATGGGTGATATCATCCACGCTATGACTGCCTTACAATATATCAAGCAAGAGAGAGCAGATATTCATATAGATTGGATTGTAGAGCAAGGTTTCGCTGATCTTTTACGAGGCAATCCTCATATAGATCATATACTCCCTGTCAACCTCAAAGCACTCAAAAAAAACAAAAAACAACTCATCGCAGAGATCAAAAGAGTCAAATCCTATGCTTCTCACCAATATGATCTCGTCATAGATGCTCAAGGTCTCATCAAGTCAGCAGTAGTTTCACGGATGCTCGGCTCTAGTAGAGGGTTTGACAAACGATCCACGAGAGAAGGTGCCGCAGCTCTCCTCTACAAAGAATCTTATGCTATCCCCTATGAAGATAATGTCATTTATAGGAATGTCAAGCTACTATTTGATGCTCTAGGTTTGGAGTTTGAGAGGAAGAGACTCTTTGATAAAGAGCCATTTCTCTACTATGATGCAGATGAGAAGCAAGCTATAGAGCCATATATCACGCATGCAGAGAAAAATATTATCTATATCATAGGCTCTAGCTGGGAGAGCAAAGTCTATCCCAAAGAGAAGTTTGTAAAGCTCATAGAGCTACTTGATGCCAATGCTCTCATCGTATGGGGCGATGAGAAGGAGCGGAGTGTAGCTGAGTATGTCGCTGCAAATAGTAGAGCGACGATGATGCCCAAACTCTCACTAGGTAGGCTCAAAGCACTCATAGCGAGTGCCGATCTCGTCATTGGTGGAGATAGTGGACCTACACATATGGCATGGGCTATGAATAGAGCAAGTATTACACTCTTTGGTCCTACTCCATCGTATAGAAATACACTCACAACAAAATATAACAGAGTCATCAACTCCTCTTCTCCTGTCGATCCTCACAAGCTCAATAGAGAGGATTATAGTATCCAAGAGATAGAGCCTAGTACGATAGCTCAAATCGCCAAAGAGTTGCTTCAAAGAGTGTTTTATGAAGAGTGAGTTTGCAACCAAAGCAGAGTATATGGCTCTCATATCCATCATAAAGATAGCAAGCATCACACCAAAGAGTTGGCTCTATGGCTTCTTGAGGGGTGTCGCATGGCTCTTTTATAGAGTGAGCAAAAGAAGACGCAATATCACTATTGACAATCTCCAACAAGCATACCCCAACAAAGAGAGAGAGGAGATACTCCAGCTCTCCAAATCTGTCTATAGCGAACTCTCCAAAACTTTAGCAGATATCCTCTTTATGCTTAGCGGAAGAGTGCAACTCGATGATCTGCTGATCAACAAAAAAGAGGCGATAGCCAAACTCAAAGCACTCAAACAAAACCACTCCCATGGTTTTATATTTATGGGGGCACACTTCTCCAACTGGGAGCTAGCTCCACTCTTTGCCTCTAAGTATGGATTTCCTATGGTAGTGATCGGTAGAGAGGGTGATAACCAACTCATAGACAAAAAAATCATCATCCCTTTTAGAGAAGC
This sequence comes from uncultured bacterium, assembly GCA_965544395.1. Lineage (GTDB taxonomy): Bacteria > Campylobacterota > Campylobacteria > Campylobacterales > Sulfurovaceae > SZUA-451. Next base: position 3,495 of record CBEUND010000053.1, read on the forward strand.
GTATGGCAATAGTGCCATCTATAAGAAAAATGCAGGTATCACCATGGTCAAAGAGCTCAAGAGGGATGGCTCTCTAGGGGTACTCATCGACCAAAAGGTCAATAAATCCAACGGTTTTCTCGTCAACTTCTTTGGACGAAAAGCATTTACCACCAACTCTATAGCTATGCTCAAACTCAAGCTCAATCCATGTATCATCCCTATCAGTATCCCTCGCATCAGTGAGGGGAGGTATAGGCTCGATATAGGTGAACCTATAGAGTATATCGCAGAGGAGCTAGATGAGGAGAAGCAGAAACTCCTCAGTATGACGGAGAGATACAATCAAGCACTCGAAGATATGATACGAGCTTATCCTCAACAGTGGTTTTGGATGCATGATCGATGGAATCAAAGGGTATGATATGAGAGCCTATTTCACTACAAAAGAGCTATTACAATCTATCTTTTTACTCTATGCTTTTACCTTGCCTCTCTCTCGTGCTGGAGTGGCTATAGCTACAGCTTTGATAGTCATACTCTTCTTTTTTTCTCAAGAGTTCAAAAGCTCTTTGCGACAGCTATGGGAAAATAGAGCGACACAAGCTATCTTGCTCTTTTTACTCTTTCTTTTTGCTTCACTCCTTCGAGAGCCTGTAGAGCAGAGAGGAGAGGGGTTTGTCTATCTCCTCCCTTTTCTCTATCTCTTGCCTGCATTGGTCGCATTTGTACTCTTAGAGAAAAAGACGCTTATTTTGATGCTTCCCGCTCTACTTCTAGGTATTTTTGTGAGTGAGATTATCTCCTATGGGATCTATTTTGACCTTTGGGAAAAGAAAAATATACTACTCGTAGATCCCTCCCCCTTTATGCATCATATACAATATAGTACTTTTTTAGCCTTTGGTCTCATCGTCGCACTCTACAAGATACTCCATCAGAATCCATGGAGTCACAAGCTACTCTATGGACTCTTTGTCCTCTCTTCATTGGGTACACTCTTTTTGATCAAGGGGCGTACAGGGCAAGTAGCATTTTTGATGAGTCTTTTTGTTTTGGTATTTATCTCTTTTGAGAATAGACTCAGAGCGACAGCTATCACCCTGCTCTTGAGTGTGCTACTCCTCTTTGGGGCGTATAGATTGAGTGATACATTTCAAGAACGGATCACAATGGCACAAAGTGATATCACCAATATGATAGAAAACAATAACTATGCAACCTCTCTAGGCTACCGTGTGGGTGTGACACTCCTCTCTGCTGATCTTGTCATAGAGCATCCTCTTTTTGGTTTAGGAGTCGTAGATGCCATGCCCACAGTATGCAAAGCTGCAGCGATGGAATTCCCCGATGACTACTTCCTCCAACGAGCCAAACACCTCCAAAACCAATATTTACAAATAGTCGTAGAGTTTGGTTTGGTGGGGCTCTTCTTGTTTGGGATGATGCTCTATCAAATCGCTCGTATCCCTATAGCGTCTGCTGAGTATGCTACGATGAAGATCTCGTTGATGGTGATCTACCTCTTGACAATGCTCTCGGATGTACAGTTGCATATACAATTTACTGCTGGTCTCTTCGCTATTATTGTAGGAGTACTTTTGGCTCTCTCTCGTATAGAGCAGGAGAGCCGTCATGCATAGCTCTATCACTGTGACTATGATCACTAAAAATGCTTCGACTTTTTTGGCAGAGTCACTTACAGCACTTGCTTGTTTTGATGAGATTATAGTGTTGGACAATGGCTCAAGTGATGATACGATAGATATCGCCCAAAGCTTTGGCAATGTCAAAGTCTATGAGAGTGAGTTTATAGGTTTTGGACCTCTCAAAAATTTGGCTCTCTCGTATGCAAATCATGATTGGATACTCTCTGTAGATAGTGATGAGATACTCTCCCCTGCACTCATAGAGGAGATAGGAGAGTTAATACTTGATGAGAAAAAGGTTTACGCTATACTACGAGACAACTATTACAAAGATCGGCATATGCTCTGCTGTGGTTGGCAGGGGGATTTTGTCATGCGTCTCTTTCACAAAAAGAGTGTCAAATTCAACAACAACCAAGTCCACGAAAGCTTAGAACTCCCCAAAGGTACCAAAGTCACAAAGCTTACACACACTATGAAACACTACACATACCAAAGCACCGCCCAACTCATCGCCAAGATGGATTATTACTCTACACTCTGGGCAGAAGAGTACCGAGGCAAAAAATCCTCCTCCCCATGCAAAACCATTATGCGATCACTCTTTGCTTTTGTCAAATTCTATATCTTCAAAAAGGGCTTTTTATATGGCTATGAGGGGTTACTCATATCAGTCACCAATAGCAATGCGGTTTTCTACAAATATATGAAATTATATGAAGCTAATCACCAAATTTTACCAAAATCAAAATCAAAACCACAAGCATCCAATTCAAATCGTACACTATCGTTGTGAGCATCACACACTTTGATATATTTTCCATTGAAGAGACGATAGACTTTCGCAAATGCGTCATTTGGATCTACGATAATGTAGTAGTTGACTCCCTCTCTCTCATAGAGTTCATATTTGAGAGTTTTATCCTTGATAGCTGTTGATTTGGAGAGTATTTCAAAGATGATTTTAGGAGCTTTGTTGATATATGCTTCATGTGTAGGTGTGTGGCATATCACTAAGTTATCAGGTTCGACGATCGTCGAATCGTCTATCTTCCAATCAACAGGTAAGAGAGCTTGACACGCTGTACACTCTTGCAATAACTCTGCAAGTTGCCACGCTATTTTATTGCTAATGGCTTGGTGTTTTATCATAGGTGCAGGAGACATAGCATAAGGGACTCCATAGATGAGTTCCCATTCTCCTTTCCACAAAATATAATCATCATAAGTATAGCATGGTAGATACTCTTTTTTTATAGCACTCATTTTGAATTCCTTTTTGTTGATTCTACCTGTACATTATTCTACCTAAAAATAGCTTATTTTCTCAGAATTGCTGTTGTGAAGTTCCTACACTATAAAAATATATCTGCCAAAAACAAAAAGATAAAAAATCCTAAAATATCTGTCGTAGTGGTGAGAAAGATAGATGAAGATATAGCAGGGTCAACTCCTAGTTTGTTGAGTCCTAGAGGGATGAGTGTACCTGCTGTGCCTGCTATAAGCAGTGTAGTGAAAATAGAGAGAGCCATCACTCCACTCAATCTCATATCCCCAAACCAAATATAGACTATGCTACTCGATAGAAGAGCGATAGCACTCCCATTGCCCAAAATGATGAGTATCTCTCTTTGTAGTGTTTTGAGAGTATTTTCATACTCTATCTCTCCAAGGGCCAGTTTACGGATCGTCACAGTCAATGCCTGCATCCCTGCATTGCCACCCAAAGCAGCTACGAGTGGCAACAAAGCAGCCAGTGCGACATATCCAGCGATTGTTTCATTAAACTGTTCAATGATAAAAGAAGCAAGTAGCACAGTAGAGAGGTTGACACAGAGCCATATCAAGCGTTGTTTGGATGCTGTAAAGATACTACCCTCTTCTGACTCCTCCTTGACCCCTGCGAGTCCATAGGCTCGATCTGTCTCTAAGTGTCTGATCATATCATAGATATCATCATAGACTATACGACCGATAAGTTTGCCTGATTTGTTGATCACTGCAATGATATTGAGATCATACTCTTCAAAGAGTCGTACGACATCATTGATAGGAGAGTAGGGACGGATAGTCAAAGGAGATTTATCACCCAAGCTATCGATAATCTCTTTGAGCGTAGTAGTATCCTCATACAACATAAGATCAGTAAAATGCAGAGCATTAAGAAGTTTGCCTTTCTTATCTACTATAAAAAGTTTGACGATAGGTGAAGCAGGGTTTTCATCACGAAAGCTCTTGATAAGCTCTTTGACACTGCTTACTGTATCATTCATCCTCGCAGCCAAAAACTCTCGCTCCATATAGGCACCAGCTTGATCATCACTGTATTTAGAGAGTTCTTCTATCTCACTTCTATCTTCAGGTTGTACGAGTGCGAGTACTTTTTGGCTCAAACCCTCGTTGATAGTATAAATATTTTGTATCAAATCTGTCGCTTCATCACTCTCGATACTCTCAACTGCTGCAGCGAGTCTGTGAGGGGGAATGCGTCTCAAGGCACAAGTAAATGCTTCAGATGGCAACTCCAAAAGCACTTCACCTAAGTGACGATTTTCCAATGTACTTAGTTTTGAAAAAAAGAGACCTACATCATACTCTCGTATATTTGAGAGACTCTTTGCGACATTTTTTGGGTTAAATTGTCTCCCATTGAGCGTTTGTTGCTCTATCTTTGTGATATGCTTTTTGATTTTTGGTTTCATGACGCTTCCCCTCTTTGGATTATCCTCATTATAGTATCAACTTACTACAAATAGATAACATCCAGATCAAGGCTTCACTATCTCTTGAATCGAATCTATAACATTTTGTACTATCCAGTCAGGGGTCGATGCTCCAGCGGATATACCGCAGAGTTCTTTGTCATCAAACCAGTGAGCATCAAGCTCTGTCTCATTTTCTATCAGATAGCTCTCTTCACAGTAGTTTTTGCAGATAGAGTGGAGTTGTTTTGTGTTGGATGAGTGTTTGCCTCCTATGACTACCATGACATTGGCTTTTTGTGCCAACTCTGCTGCTGCGTCTTGATTTTCAAATGTTGCATTGCAGATAGTGTTGAAGACTCGCACCTCTTTGTGTTTGAGGATGAGTGCAGAGGTGATCTTGACGAAATCTTCTGGTTTTCTTGTCGTCTGAGCCACGACGGCTACTTTGGATTTGAGTGGGAGGTCTTCTAGCTCTTCTGCAGTAAGTACGATGAATGCATTATGTTGATCCTTGGCATAACTTACCACACCTTTGATCTCTGGGTGGTTCTTGTCTCCAAAGATTACGATACTATAGCCCTCTTGGCTCATCTTCTCTACATCGTGCTGGGGTGTCGTCACATAGGGACAAGTAGCATCTATGATCGTCGTCTCCTGCTCTTTGAGGGATTGGAGCTCTTTTTTGGGGATGCCGTGGGTACGGATGACGACAGATGCACTCTCCTCTATATCGTCAAGAGATTCTGCCAAACCTATATCAAACCCATCTTTGAGTCTAGTTATCTCATCTTTGTTATGGATGAGTGGTCCGTAGGTTATACTCCCTGGATGCTCCTCTGCTATCTTGATAGCTCGCTTGACACCAAAACAAAACCCATAAGAGGATGCTAACTCTATCTTCATCTGCTCACCTCCGTAATCTGCGATAGTATATCGAAAAAGTTTGGAAAAGAGGTATCTATACATGCTGTATCTTCTATCTGCATACCATCTATCACTCCTGCTATAGCGAAGCTCATAGCGATACGGTGATCTCCATGACTCTCTATAGTCGCTTTGTGTATCGCTCCACCTATGACAGAGTAGCCATCCTCGACCTCCAAAGTCTCAATACCACAAGCGTTGAGACCATTGATTACAGTCGATATACGGTCACTCTCTTTGACGCGAAGCTCTTTGGCATTTTTGACTTGGCTCGTACCCTCTGCTGTTGCCATAGCGATAGAGAGTGCAGGCAGTTCATCTATAAGCCACGCGATATTCTCTTCTACTGTGATAGCTTGGAGTTTGCCTGCGTATTTGATCTCTATATCGCCTATAGGTTCATAGAGGTTCTCTTGTTCGATAAACGAAATATCTGCACCCATTCTCTCCAAAGCTCTATAGGCTTCTGTACGCGTAGGGTTGAGTGTGACATTTTTGATCACTACTTTTGCATTGGGTGTGATAGCTGCTGCCACTGCAAAGAAAAAGCCACTCGATGGATCAGCAGGGACTCGCATCTCTAGGGGGCGAAGTGGCTCTTTGATAGGTGCTATCTCTATCCAGCCTGCATCTGCACCCTCTGTGAGAGTGCGTACCTCTGCTCCCATACCACGAAGCATCCGCTCTGTATGGTCACGACTCAGTAGAGACTCTCTATAGTAGCTCTTTGTATTGGCTTGAAGTCCTGCTAAGATGAGGGCTGATTTGACTTGTGCAGAGTCGATAAGGGATTTGTAGCGGAATGCGGTGAGATTGCCACCACGGATGCAAAGAGGTGCGAGATTGCCATCCTCTCTGCCATCTATCGTCGCTCCTATAGATCGGAGAGGTTGGACGACTCTATTCATAGGTCTATGACGCAGATATTTATCTCCCGTCAAGACGAAAGAGCCCTCGATACCTGCAAGTAATCCAGAGTAGAGACGCATGCTTGTACCAGCATTACCACAATCAAGCACATCATCAGGCTCACCTAGCTTGAGTGGTGGTGTGATGCCTACACTGCCTCTATTTCGCTCTACGATCGCTCCTAGTTGTGAAGCTATTTTGAGAGAGTTGAGTGTATCCTCTCCTAGCAAAAAGTTCTCTATCTTGGAGGGTTTATCACTCAATAGTGCAAACATAGCACAGCGGTGTGAGATAGATTTGTCTGCTGCTATATCGCTACAGAGTAGATCAAAACTCCCTGATAGAGCTTTGATAGTAGCGTGCTTTATCTCAGAACTGCTTGACATGATTGCTCCAATTGTTGCATGATAGGGGATATTACTTGGTCTATATCTTTATCTTTGAGAGTCTTCTGTGCTGATTGAATGAGCAGTCGTAGCGTCAAACTCTTTTTATCTCCCAACTCTTCATCTTCATAGAGATCTACAGGGTAGTATCTCTGCAAGAGGGGAAGATCAAGAGAGGCGATCTCTTGGCGTATCTGCTCATATGGTAGTGACTTCTCCACTACTATACTAAGATCTTTGTAGACTCCTTGAAACTTCGAGATAGCTGTAGCATTGATATGGTGTGGCAAGAGAGCATCCATATCTATCTGGGCTATAAATGTATCAGGGATACCATACTCCTCTTGGGCGATAGGGTGGAGTTTGGTCATATAGCCACACTTGAAACCTCTATAGAGGATATCTGCTGATTGATATGGATGGATGAGTCCATTGGTTTGGCTACATGCTACTAGCTCTATATTGCCTACGACAGCACCAATCTTCTGCACAAAAGATGCGAAATCAACCATCGGAGGTTTCCCACTATTGGCGATACTCTCTACTGTGCTATATCCACTCAATACCAAAGAGAGTATCTCTTTTTGCTCTCTCTTTGTATCAAACACAGCACCTATCTCAAAGAGTCCTATAGATTTTTGTGTATAGTTGACATTTCTCTCTATGGCATCAAGGAGGTTGACCATATGCGTACTTCGGAGTGTATTGAGATCTTCTGCGATAGGGTTGGCGAGATCAAGAGCTGCATCCACAAGCTCAAATCCATACTGCTCTAGCTTCTTTTTATCACTAAAGATATAAGAGATATTTTCATAAAATCCCGCAGCTGCTGCACTATGTCGTAAGAGTTTTTTAAATTTATATCTCTGCGTAGTGCTTGTCAATCGATTGGATTCAGTAAACTCTAATGCTTTAGCAGGGATATTGTCTATACCTATGATACGCACTATCTCTTCGGTGACATCGTGTATATTTTTGATATCATGGCGAAATCGTGGTACAGTGACAGAGAAGTTTTCACTATCATGGCTATGGATTTCAAATTGTAAATTGATGAGTATCGTTGTGATACGGCTCGTCTCTATATCTGCACCTATCAAAGAGCATATCTCTTTGGCATTGAGTGCGATATTGTTTGGTTGCCACTTCGTCGTAGCACTCAAATGCCCACTATATGTCGTCATAGAAGCCTCTTTTTCCAAAAGACTAAAGAGATACTCTCTGCCAAGTTGCAAATTGCACTCACTCCCTCTGGAGGTTTTATAGTAGAGTGTATCTTTGTCGAACTCTTTGTGTGCGACAGCTTCGACCAAAAGATCAGGATGAATATAACTCGCTTCGAGAAGTACCAATGATGCTTTATCATTTGGGAGTGTTCTCTCTTCTTGGTTCACACCTACTATCGAAAGCCTCTTTTGGGAGAGTTCTTTGTCTCGTATATCTACAGTGACTATACCTCGCTCTTTCATATTTGCTTGGAGCAAAAACTTCTCCTCTGCCCCCTCTAAGCTAGAGAGATCATACGCACGCAATATGACACCAGTAGCATGGGTCGCATAGGACAGAGTATTTGCCAATACTCCACCCAACTCTATACCGACCATCGCCAAACGGAGTGTGATGAGTAGTTGACTCTGGAGTTGGTCGATTTTGATTAAGTTATAGTAGAGATCCGCGTCGATCTTACCATCTGTTTGTATATCTGCAAATCTTGCTATGCCTACTTTGCTACTGCTTTTTTGGTACTCGAAGTGTTTGAGTTCTCTCTCAAGTGCGACACTCAAATCTCTCGCTACACCATGGATACTGAGACAATCCCCACGGTTGGCAGTAAGCTCTAGCTCGATGATAGTATCGGCTACCTTATCATAAGAGCTTAGCTCTCTTCCTACCTCTAGTTTGCCTATACTCTCATCGAGTATCATGATGCCTTTGCCTGTATCGGGGAGTCCTAGCTCTGAAGATGCACACACCATCCCCTCACTATCTACACCACGAAGGGTAGCAAACTTGATCTCGAAGTCTCCTGGAAGTAGAGCACCTATAGTAGCGACTGCGACGAACTCTGCTTCTACGATATTGGCAGCACCACATACTATCTGCTTGGTACTCTCCTCCCCTACATCTATCTGACATACAGTGAGCTTGTCTGCGTCGGGGTGCTTTTCGCAAGTGACTATCTTGCCCACGACTACCTTGCTAGGGATAGCATAACTCTTGATACTATCGACTTCCAAACCTATGGCATTGAATGATCGGTAGAGTTCCTCATCTGAGATACCAGATATATCCACAAATTCATTTAACCAACTTCTTGTTACTATCATCTAAACTGCTCCAACAAACGAATATCTCCCTCAAAAAGTGAACGAAGATCAGGGATCTGATGCATCAACATCGCAAACCTCTCAACACCTAAACCAAAGGCGTAACCACTCACACCCTCATACCCAACTGCCTTAAATACATTGGGGTCAACAATACCACAGCCTAGCACCTCTAGCCAGCCTGTATGTGAGCAGACGCGACACCCTTTGCCTTGGCAAAAGATACAGCTGATATCAACCTCTGCTGACGGCTCAGTAAACGGGAAGAAACTCGGTCGAAAACGCACTGCCACATCACCAAACATCGCATGCAAAAAGTCTGTCAATATAGATTTGAGATTGGCAAAGCTCACTCTCCCTTGCTCATCTACGACCAAACCCTCTACTTGATGAAACATAGGGGTGTGTGTCAAGTCATAATCACGACGAAACACTGTCCCTGGAGCGATCATCCGAATGGGTGGTTTACTCTCTAGCATCGTACGGATCTGTACAGGTGAAGTGTGTGTACGGAGCAATCCTTTGTCATTGAAATAAAAGGTATCTTGCATATCTCTTGCTGGGTGATATTTTGGGAGGTTGAGTGCTTCAAAGTTGTGGAAGTCATCCTCTACCATAGGGCCACTCTCCACGGCGAAGTTGAGTGCCACAAAGTACTCTATGATCTTATCCATCGTCTCCATCACTGGATGCAATGCACCTTTTTGTGCAAGCTGACTATAGAGTGAGACATCGAGTGCCTCATCTTTGAGCATGCTCTCTATCTCTATCGCTTTGAGTGCTTCATAGTGTCTATCAAACAGGGCTTGGAGGGCTGCTTTGTTTTTGTTGAGTCCCTCTGCAAATGCTTTTTTCTCTGGTGCGGGTATACTCTTGAGTTTGCCAAACTCTGCTGCGAGTAAGCCCTTTTTCCCGAAGAGTTCCACTCTCACCTTCTCAAGTGACTCTAGCGACTCTGCTTGTGTGATTTTGTCTTCTAAATTTTTCATATATCCTCTATCTCTCTAATATTTATCCTGAAAGTGTGTGATTTTATCCAAATATTTATAATAAGGCGGTTTAGTATCAAATGAGATTGTACAATGAGCATCGAGTTTATAGATATAGTTGTAGTGTTACAGAGGTAGGGTGGGAGCATCCCACCAATTGTTACAGATGGTGGGATGCTCCCACCCTACAACTTTTTAAACAGCCGAGGTCAGAGGTTGACTGTTTCATTCCGCTACGCTTCACAAAACACTCAACCGCAGACCCCTACCTCGGGGATGCTCCCACCTAAGCCTCAGTTTTTCGACAGCCTAGATCGCACCCCCTAATGAATCATCGACAGTGACAGCGACTGTAGGATCTGGAGCTGATGTCTCTGCTATAGGTGCAGGTGTATCACTAGATGAGCTAGAAGAGACTTCACTAGAGCTACTGCTATCTGAACTACTCTCTGAACCGCTTGCACTGCTATCTAAGCTGCTATCCGAACCGCTTGCACTGCTATCTGCACTGCTTTTGGAAGTATCAGAAGTAGAACTCTGTGGCAATATATCATCGAGCTCATCAGTAGGGGCATCATCATCTATCAAACCTACCGTCTCCAATGTCACTGCATCCTCTGAAGTCACATCACTATCAGACGCATCTGTAGACTCTTGCTCGCTACTTGTATCATCTGTAGTATCTCTCTCTACACTATCTGTAGCTTGATCATCTGGAGTCTGTTCATCTGTAGTCTCTGCATCGGCAACATCCTCATCGGTCTCATCTGAAGTATCTTCATCACTAGACTCTTGCTCGCTACTCTGCTCATCTGTAGTCTCTGCATCGGCAACATCCTCATCAGTCTCATCTGAAGCATCTTCGTTGCTAGACTCTTGCTCGCTACTCTCCTCTTGTGTAGTCTCTGCATCGCTATCTTCTTCATTGGCCACATTTTCGCTAGTCACATCTTCATCGCTAGACTCTCCCTCTCTACTCTCTGTCGATGTTTCACTGTCTAGCTTCTCATCTGTGCTATCTTCATCGCTACTCTCTGTCGCTACTGGAGTGTCACTCTGCTCACTAGAGAGTGTAGGAGTGGAGTATTGTGTCGATACATCATCTGCGTCTTCTCCATCATCACTACTACTATCTGACTGCTCTTGCGAACTCTCTTCGCTGAGGAGAGTGAAGTCGATACTCCCCTCTGCATCGGTGATGACAAAGAGAGCCTCATCGTCTATCTCATCGTCATCCGTCTCTTCATCATCTGTTTTGCCATCGACTGACTCATTTTCTGACGCATCTGTACTGCTCAATCGTTCGTCGAACTCACCCTCTTCTAAGTCTGTATACTCTTCAAGCATATTTTGGACATGTTCCATAGCATCATCTGTAGAGA
>CBEUND010000054.1:0-14738 GCA_965544395.1 uncultured bacterium
TGAATTGAGAATATTTTTTAGTGTGCATTAGATTTTATTCTGTAGCTTTGAAGGAGTAGCCTTAGCTAATTCACTATTATAGAGTGGGTATGAAAGAGTATTGCATTACTCCTTTTTGTGGTTTTATTTCATAAAACTAAGATATAATTGCCCGATAACTATACCAAACAAAGAGACAAAAGATGAAAGAACGATACCCAACCAAAAAGATATTTGTCGGTGATGTTGCTGTAGGGGGAGATGCCCCTATATCGGTACAGTCGATGACCTTTAGCAATACTTATGATGTGGAGGCGACAGTAGAGCAGATCAACAGACTGCACTTTGCTGGGGCAGATATGGTGCGTGTCGCTGTACCACAGATGCAAGATGCCCTCGCACTTGGGCAGATCAAAGAGCGTATATCTATCCCCCTTATAGCGGATATACACTTCCACTATAAGCTCGCACTCGAAGCGGCAAAGTGGGTCGATTGTATACGATTTAATCCAGGAAATATCGGTGAAAAATCTCGCATCAAAGAGATAGTCAAAGCGTGCCAAGAGCGATCTTTGCCTATCCGTATAGGGGTCAACTCTGGCTCACTCGAAAAGGAGTTTGACGACAAATATGGTCCTACAGCAGAGGGGATGGTCGCTTCAGCAGAGTACAATATCAAATATCTCGAAGATTTAGGTTTCACAGATATCAAAGTCTCACTCAAAGCGAGTGATGTAGAGCGAACTGTCGATGCCTATCGTATGCTCCGTCCTAGAAATAACTATCCATTCCACCTCGGTGTCACAGAGGCTGGGACACTCTTTCATGCTACAGTCAAATCCTCTATAGGTTTAGGCACACTCCTGCTCGATGGTATCGGTGATACGATGCGGGTCTCTATCACAGGAGAGTTAGAGGAGGAGATCAAAGTCGCTAAAGCCATACTCAAAGATAGCGGTAGAGCCACTGCTGGACTCAATATCATCTCTTGTCCCACTTGTGGGCGTATAGAAGCTGATCTCGTGACTGCTGTAGCAGAGGTAGAGAAGCGCACAGCACACATCAAAACCCCTATGGATGTATCAGTGATGGGGTGTGTCGTCAATGCCATAGGAGAAGCTAAACATGCCGATGTCGCCATAGCTTATGGCAAAGGGAGTGGACTCGTGATGGTCAAAGGTGAAGTGGTTGCTAAGCTCACCGAAGATAAGCTTGTCGATAGATTTGTCACAGAGGTAGAGAAATTTGCCAAGGAGAGTAGCTAATCTATGGATAATATGTACAATCTCAATATAGAGAGAGCCGTACTTGCTGCTATCATCTTCGACCCTGAAATATTTGAAGAGGTAGCATCCAAGATGAAACCACAAGATTTTTACCTGCCTTTTCATCAGCATCTCTTTGCTGCTATGGAGGATCTCGTAGCGGATGAGAAGCCGATAGATGATGAGTTTCTGCGAAGTAAGCTTATATCTATGGGGAAATTTGATGAGACAGCGATGCTCGATATTCTCGCTGCCAATGCCCTCTCCAATACAGCTGCATACCTAGGAGAGATCAAAGCCAAATCGACCAAAAGAGCTCTCGCTACACTCGCTACAGAGATCAAAAAAGTCACTATAGAAGATGACCTTCCTGCTATAGAGATCATGAACCTCGTAGAGAAAAAGCTCTATGAGATCACCCAAGATAGCACCAACGAAGACTTCCGAGAGTCCAAAGATATCACCCTAGCGATGATGGATGAGATCGAACGACTCAAAGCCCTAGGCAACTCCAAACTCATAGGAACCGATACAGGATTTAGAAATCTCAACGAAAAGACGAGTGGATTTGGCAAAGGGGATTTGGTCATTATCGCAGCTCGACCAGCGATGGGAAAATGTCTCGGTAAGGGTACAAAAGTACTCATGTACTCTGGTGAGCTCAAAAATGTCGAGGATGTTGTGGTAGGCGACCAACTCATGGGAGATGACTCTACACCTAGAACGGTACTCTCTTTGGCACGAGGACGAGAAGAGATGTATTGGGTGCGTCAAAACAAGGGGGTAGACTACAGAGTGAATAAGTCTCATATACTCTCTCTCAAAAATAATAAAAACAATATTTGTAATATTGAATTATCTGACTATATTGAGAAGTCAAAAGAGTTAAAAGATTATAAGGGCTATAAGGCAACATTGGATTTTGAAAAATTAAATTTTGATAATTTTTTACCAAAAGTAGATGACGATAACAGATTTTCTGAAATTGCTATTGAGTATGACAAAATAGATGATTATTATGGTTTTGAGATAGATGGCAATAGGCTCTTTTTGCTTGAGGATATGACTGTTACGCATAATACCGCACTAGTCCTAAACATGGCACTCAAAGCGATAGAGAGAGATGAGGGAGTGGCGTTTTTTTCACTAGAGATGCCAGCGGAGCAGCTGATGCTTCGTATGCTCTCTGCCAAGACTTCTATCCCACTGCAAGCCCTACGAGTGGGTGACCTCAAAGATGATCAGTGGAGTCAATTTTCAGCCGCGATAGATGATATCTCACGCAAAAAGCTCTTTGTGGATGATGGAGGATATGCGACGATACACCATGTCCGCTCCAAGCTACGCAAACTCAAATCCCAACACTCTGAGATATCTGTAGCGATTATCGACTACCTACAGCTTATGAGTGGCGAGGGGGGTAGAGAAGGCAGACAGCAAGAGATATCGGAGATTTCACGAGGACTCAAACAACTCGCGAGGGAGTTGCAGATACCTATCATAGCACTCTCTCAGCTCAACCGTGGTGTAGAGAGCAGAGACAACAAGCGACCGATGCTCAGTGACCTTCGAGAGTCTGGTGCGATAGAGCAAGATGCCGATATCATCCTCTTTGTCTATCGTGATGATGTCTATAGGGAAGCGATGGAGAAAGAGAAAGAGATGAAAGCCAAAGCCGAAGGCAAAGAGTATACAAGCGAATTTCGCAAAAAATCGGAAGAGGATGCAGAGATCATCATTGGCAAGCAGAGAAATGGTCCTACGGGTACTGTAGATCTGGTCTTTCAAAAGAATTTTACTCGTTTTGTTGATGCTACGGCAGCAGCACCATTTGAAGTAATATATGATGACAGCAATATTGACATGAGAGAGGGAAATATAGAGTTGCCGCCTATATAAAATTTACGCTTTCAGCCAAATATGTTATAATATATAAAAAGTAGAATTGGGATATATGAAGATCCAAACAGAAACAAAGCACTTTAACAGCCCACTCTATTTAGAGAGTGGGCGGATATTAGAACCGTATGAAATCACTTATGAAACCTATGGCGAACTCGATGACGACAAGAGTAATGTGATACTCATTTGTCACGCTCTGAGTGGCTCTCACCATGCTGCAGGATTCTATGAGGGTGACAAAAAACCAGGCTGGTGGGATGGACTTATAGGTGATGGCAAGGCGATAGATACGAGTAGATTTTTTGTCATCTCTACCAATGTCATAGGGAGCTGTTTTGGCTCTACGGGTCCGATGAGTCCCAACTACCCTTCAGAAGCGAAGTATAGATTGAAGTTTCCAGTCATAACTATCAAAGACATGATACGAGCACAAGTACATCTCCTCTCTCATCTTGGAATATACCATGTGCATAGTATCGTAGGTGGCTCTATGGGCGGTATGCAGGCACTGCAGTTTGCCGTAGATTATCCCAAGTTTGCAGACAATATTATCGCTCTAGCGGCGACTTATGCGACGAGACCTTGGACTATAGCATTCAACAAAGTAGCTGTAGAGGCTATCAGGAGAGATCCACGGTTCAAAAATGGCAACTATGCAGTCGATGCTTTCAAAGAGGAGGGATTGGATGGATTGGCTATTGGGCGGATAGCTGGTCATATATCGTATCTCAGTCCAGACTCTATGGATGATAAATTTGCTCGTAACTATGTAGGCAATGATGGTCTTTTTGAACTCTTTGGTCGCTATGAAGTAGAGCGATATATGGAGTACAACACTAACAATTTTAGCAAGATGTTTGATCCCTTAAGCTATCTCTATATTGTCAAAGCGATCAATACATTTAATCTCGCTAGGGGGTATGACTCACTCTATGAGGCGATACTGCGGATCAAAGCCAATATGCATTTGATTAGTTTTGCGAGTGATTATCTCTTTTTTCCGCAAGAGATGGAGCATATAGCCAAAATGATGCATAGAAATGGTCAAGAGTGTAATTATCTGGAGATTGAGAGCGATTATGGGCATGATGCGTTTTTGGTAGAACTCGATAAATTTAATATAATCATAAGAGATATTTTAGAGCAAGGATGAAAAGATGAAGAGAAAAACATTTGAAGAGAAGTTGGCATACTCCAAAGAGTTGTTGGAGAAGCTAATGGATCAGGATATCACGCTCGAAGAGAGTCTCAAACTCTATGAAGATGGACTCAAAAATATCAAAGATGCACAACAGCTTATCGAAGATGCACAGCTCAAGATAGAGGTGATAGAGAAAGATATGCTGGAGAGCAACTGATGGCTAGTGACAAAGAGTTAGTAGTAGGGGCTTTGCAACTCCCTACTCTAGGTATGAATGCCACTCGTTTGGAATTCTATCTCAAAAACGCTCACCAGAGAGGTGTACGAGTGATGATGCTCGGTGAGTATGTCCTCAACCACTTTTTTAAAGAGTTGGTCAAGATGCCAGCAAGCATGGTCAAAGACCAAAGTGAAAAACATCTCCAATCCCTCAAACTCTTTGCGAAGCGGTATGATATCATTTTTATTGCTCCAGTGGTTCAAGTCAAAAAGGGTAACTATTATAAATCTATCGCTAAAGTGACAGAGAGTAGGATCAGTTATTATCAACAGCAGATACTACTCCCTTATTCACACTGGAATGAAAAAGGTTTTTTTAGCAACCCCATCAAACCTTTCAAATCACCACTCTTTTTTGTAGTAGATGGCTTTAGAGTGATGACCATGGGTGGCTTTGAGTTGCACTTTGACTACTTTTGGCAAAAGGTTGTAGAAAAGAGGGTTGATATCGTCTTGCTCCCTACATCTTCGACATTTGGTTCTCACAATCGATGGAGAGGGATCATCAAGACGAAGGCATTTTTGCATAGTTGCTATATCTTGCGTGCCAACCGTCTCGGTGAGTATAGAGATGATGAAGTGAAGTGGAAGTTTTATGGAGATAGCATGCTCGTCAATCCTGAAGGTGAAGTAGAGATGGTACTCGAAGACAAAGAGTCTATGCTCATAGAGGAGATCAGTAAAAATGCTATCATAGAGCATCGTAAGAGTTGGGGATTTGAGCGAGCTATAGCAGCGCATAAAAATATGGTATAATGATTATAATAAAAAGGAGTTTACGATGGAAGCGATAGATTACTACACATATGATGATTATAAACTCTGGGAGGGGGATTGGGAACTCATAGATGGTGTAGCTGTGGCAATGTCTCCTGCACCTATGATCAAACATCAAGCGATAGCTTATAAGTTGGCTAGAGAACTCGGCAACTCTATAGATGAGTGTGACCAATGCATGGTACTTGGTGAAGCAGACTGGAAGATCAATGATGTGACACTACTCAGACCTGATGTGGTACTCATATGTGATGAACCCCATGACAAATATATGACAAAAGCTCCGCAGATAGTCATAGAGGTGCTATCCCCATCCACAGCGAGAAGAGATGAGAAGTTCAAATTTGAAATATATCAAGAGGAGCGAGTGCCATACTATGTGATGGTTTATCCTGATGATTTCAAAGCCAAGATATATAAACTAGATGGCAATGAGTATAGAAAAGAGGGTGACTTCACCAATGAGAGCTATAGCTTTGAGCAGACTCACTGTAGAGCAGTTGTAGATTTTCAGAGAGTATTTAGACAATTTAGAGAGAAGAGATGAGAGAAGAGGATTATTTCAAACGGCAGATAGAGCTCTGGGGTGTAGATGTACAAAAAAGCCTCGTGGATAAGAAGATAGCGATCATAGGTGCAGGGGGATTGGGCTCTACGCTAGCGATGGCACTAGGTACGAGTGGTATTGGAGCGATAGATATGGTCGATTTCGATATAGTCTCCTTGCACAATATCCATCGGCAGATAGCTTTTGGCTTAGCAGATGAGGGCAAGAGCAAATCCCAAACAGTAGCCAAACTCATAGAGAGCAAAAGCCCTTTTGTCAAAGCAAAAGCCTTTGAGATGGATTTTGATGCTTTTTCCAAACTAGGCAATAGCTACGATCTCATACTCGATGCTACAGACAACCTCCCCACAAGAGAGCAGATAGATCATTACGCAAAAGCTACACGAACTCCTTGGATATATGCAAGTGTCGAAGAGTTCAATGGACAAGTCTGCTTTTTTGAAGAGGCTGGGTTTCAAGTTTTTAATATATCCGATCATAAACCAGGTGGGATAGCAGCACCTATAGTGATGCATATAGGCTCTTTGCAAGCTAATTTGGCTCTACGATACTTAGCAGGTCTCAATATCACCAAAGACAAACTCTACTATCTCTATTTTGATGAAGATGGAGATATTATTACACAAAAGTTTGGTATGCCAAAAGTATAAAAGTGATAAAATAAGCGTAAAATTTAGGAGTCAAAAATGAAAATAAAATTGATGGCATTGAGTACTCTGCTAATACTTCTATTAGCAGGATGCACACAAGAGACCCAAAACTCTCTAAGCCGTTCACTACAGAACTGGACAGGAACCAATGGTGTACTCGATGTTTATGCAGGCGAGAAGCTCGTCAAGCGGTTTATCAAGATAGACAAACTCTCTACTGCTTATGGTTCCAATGACAACAAAAGCAGACCCTACAGATATGGCTATGGGATTGATGATAAAAATAAAAATTTTATAGCTGACAAGGAGGAGAAGAAAGTCTATTTTGAGTTTTCAGACTACTCTACAAGTTATATATTTTACGAAAAAAAATAGGAGGAAAAATGAAATTTATATCTACAAATGATGCACCAGAGGCTATAGGACCATACTCGCAAGCTGTTGAAGTCAATGGTTTGGTTTATACTTCAGGACAGATAGGGCTACTACCAGATGGCAAACTTGCAGGGATTGATGTCGAGATACAAGCACACCAAGTTATGAAAAATCTCTATTATGTATTGGAGGCTGCGGGATCACAGTTTACAGATGTGATCAAGACTACTATATATTTAGAGGATATGCGTGATTTTGATGCAGTCAACAAGATATATGAGTACCACTTCAAAGAGCACAAGCCAGTCCGCTCTACAATCGCAGTCCGTAGCCTTCCAAGAGAAGTCAAGATAGAGATAGATTGTATCGCTATTGCTAACTCACAAGTGGATTTCGGATAATTTGTAAAACATTTAAAAACATGTTAAACTTTATTTGGGTATAATCTCAAACTTTTTTAAGATTTTCAATACAATAAAGGGTTTGCTATGTACGCAATCATAAAAGCAAGTGGTCAGCAGTTCAAAGTTCAAGAGGGTGACATCATCGCTTTTGACAATATGAGCTTGGAGCCAAAAAGTGCTGTAGAGTTCAAAGAAGTTCTCGCAGTAGATAACGGTGAGTTGACAGTTGGTACTCCTTTTGTAGAGGGTGCAGTTGTCAAAGGTGAAGTAGTTAATGAAGGTAGAGATAAAAAAGTTATCATCTACAAAAAGAGAAGAAGAAAAGATTCTAAACTCAAAAGAGGTTTCAGAAGAGACTTTACTAGAGTAAGAATAACTTCAATCGCATAAGGAGAAGCAGTGGCACATAAGAAAGGTCAGGGGTCTACCCAGAACAACCGTGATTCAGCAGGTCGTCGTCTAGGCGTGAAAAAATTTGGTGGTGAAGCAGTTATCCCTGGTAACATTATCATCAGACAAAGAGGAACAAAAGTACACCCAGGCAATGGTGTAGGTATGGGGAAAGATCATACAATATTTGCACTTGTAGAGGGTGTAGTGAAGTTTGAAAATAGATCAAATAGACAGAAAAAAGTTTCTGTTATTCCTGCATAATTTATAGTAGGCTATGCAAATCCACATTAAATAATCCACCTGTAACACAAGATTTTCTATATCGTGTGTTATGATGATTTTTTATACCTAAAATTATTAGGTATCTTCGCTATCATTGATAGCATAATCTCTTTTTAATTTTAGGTAGGGTAGATGTCATCTACTCTACCGATCTATACAGTTCCCAAAGAACACCATAATCATAAAGTGCGTAAGTTTTTTATCGCATCATACGAGTAGTTCTAATTTGTGTAGGCTCGCAATACATTCTTCCTACAAACCAACCATTGTAATAGTCTACATTTGTATTGAAAGCATCATGGTCTTTGGTGTAACTCTCTTTTGCTGTAGAACATCCATCTGCTACTCCAGATCTATACGCTTTTGATTTTCCTGATAAGTTGAGTGAGTCAGGAGAGTTTGTATGGATTTTTGATGGGTGAGGTGATGATTTTTTACATGCACTCATCAAGAGTGGTATGAGAATGATTGTAAAAGAGATGAAGATTTTTCGTAAGGTCATTGTTATCCTTGTTTTTTTGTTGAAAATTATAGCAAAAAATCTCAAAATTAAAGATACCTAGATTCACATCACAAAAGAAGTATGGTTGAGAGAGTCAATAAATATCTCAAAGATGATTTTGGATGTAATACAATATATTATCAAGGAGCTGATAAAGTAGCTTCCGTATTAGCATTTGGTGTTTTATCTGTTTGCATTCATCAATCGTTAAAACTTGTGACCTGACTTTAGTCAAAAAGGAGAAAATAGTTCAAAATATAGATTCTAAACCATAAAGTACGCAATAGTTATTCACATATTTCAAGGATTTAGCAATATTTTCCTAAAATGTGGAAATAGTTGTTCACTTTACTCTTTTTAAAATCTGGAAAATGGTGATGAGGTGGATTTGCTTGGGTTGGGGGTTTTAATCTGCAAGTGGCTCAAGATTTTAATTAATATATAGGATTTCATACTACTCAAGTTATAAAGCTTGTTGTGTCTATGTATTTTGCAAAGTCTAATTCTTTATCCTTTTTAAGTGTTTCTGGATTCAAAAAAAATGAGATTTTATGGAATATTTTGGGTTATCAAACAAAGTTTGACATAATTATTTTAATTTGTTATACTAAAAAGTAAAAGGAGGTAGTTATATGCAGATTGAAACAATGGTGTCATTTTTCGGATATATGGTTGTCATGTTAGCAATTGGGTTATATTTTTATTTTAAAACAGGTGATTTAAGTGACTATATATTAGGTGGACGGGGACTGAACCCTAGTGTTACAGCTCTAAGTGCCGGAGCATCCGATATGAGTGGCTGGTTGCTCTTAGGACTGCCGGGAATGATGTACAGTGATGGGTTAGTTGGTAGTTGGATAGGGATTGGTTTGGTAATCGGTGCTTATCTGAACTGGCACTATGTTGCAAAACGGCTCAGAGTTTATACCCATCATCTTCGCGACTCTTTAACTATACCGGATTACCTCTCTAATCGTTTTGAGGATAAAAAACACATTTTAAGAGTTGTTACTGCAATCGTTATATTGCTTTTTTATACACTTTATACATCTTCGGGATTAGTCGGTGGTGCGAAACTCTTTGAAGCAACTTTTCATATTCCCTATTCCGAGGCACTGCTGATTGGTAGTTTTGTCATTGTCTCTTACACATTTTTAGGCGGTTACAATGCCGTTTGCTGGACAGACTTTGTTCAGGGTATTTTAATGATGCTCGCACTCGTTATAACACCGGCAGTTGTTCTATTTGATGTCGGTGGAGTTTCTAAGACAATCGAGATCGTACAAAGTGTTGATCCTACACACCTCAATATCTTGCATGGTGCATCACTCATCTCTATACTCTCTTTATTGGCATGGGGTCTTGGTTATTTTGGTCAGCCGCACATTTTAGTCAGATTTATGTCGATTCGTGAACAAAACGAGATACATGTAGCAAAAAATATTGGTATGTCATGGATGCTTATCAGCCTCATTGGTTCGCTAAGTGTCGGTTTTTTTGGTTATGCTTATGTTGTTGCTAACGGAGTGAGTCTTGATGATAGTGAAAAAATCTTTATAACATTAACGCAGCTCTTAATCAATCCGTGGATTGGAGGATTTATACTTGCTGCCATACTTGCAGCTATTATGAGTACGGTCGATTCTCAGTTGCTTGTATCCTCTTCAGTGCTTACAGAGGATATTTATCATGGAGTTATCCGCAAAAAAGCGAGTGAAAAAGAGCTTGTTTGGGTTGGTCGCATAACAGTTGTTGCTATTGCTGTCATTGCTTGGGCTATCTCAACAGACAAAAATTCAAGCGTACTCGATCTTGTTGCTTATGCATGGGCAGGGTTTGGTGCTGCGTTTGGTCCGCTAATGATACTGAGTCTTTACAATAAAAATGTAACAATTGTTGGTGCAATTATGGGGATGGTTGTCGGTGCTGTAACTGTTATAGTATGGAAACAGCTCAGTGGCGGTATCTTTGATCTGTTTGAGATAATTCCCGGATTTATTTTTTCTTGGATAGCAATTTTGTTATTTAGTAAATACTCCAAACAAGATTTAGATACTGTTATTGAAGAGTTTCATCAATTTGAAGCAAAACTCATAAACTAACAAGGAATTAATAATATGAATATACCGGACAAAATTTTAGAAGAAGTAAAAACAGTTGCTTATGATTGGCAAAAACAGATACAAAACTCTCGTAAAGCAAAAGAGGCAGAGTTTCATGAAATGATGCTTAAGATGTTAAAAAATCCAATGAATAAGGTTTTTCTCATTGAGCTTTTAGATCAAAGTTTCCGTTCAAAAGACCCTGATAGGATTGCTGATCAGTTAGAGTATATATTTAAAAAGTATGAAAGTACAGATTTTTTCTCTCAGTTTGAAAAAATTTTAATATGGCTGTTTCGTGATTTAGGTATATATGTGAGTTCTATTTCAATTCCTATGTTTATAAAATACCTTAGAAATGATGTTGGCTCTATCGTTATTCCAGGAGAAGATCCTGTTCTTTCAAAACATTTGAAAGCGAGAAAAGATGAGGGGACTCAGGTCAATATCAATGTAATTGGTGAGGTTGTTTTAAGCGAACAAGAGGCACAAAGAAGAGTCGATAAATATATAAAATTATTACAAAATCCGGAAATTGATTATCTCTCTATAAAAATTTCAAATCTTTTTTCTCAGATTGTTCCACATGCACATGAAAATAATGTAAAACAGATTGCATCTCAGCTTGAAAAGATATATGCTGCTGCTGAAGGGGAAAAATTTGTAAACTTAGATATGGAGGAGTATAAAGATATTGAGACTACAATTGACGCTTTTAAAAATGTGTTAAGCCAAGATAAATTCAAGAACTTAAAAGCTGGAATAGTTATTCAAACATATCTTCCAGATGCTATGATTTACATCAAAGAGCTTTATAAATGGGCAAAAAAAAGAGTTGAATCAGGTGGAGCACCTATAAAGATACGTATTGTAAAAGGAGCTAACCAAGAGATGGAACTCACAGAAGCTTCTTTAAGAAACTGGCCTTGTGTAACATATGCTTCAAAAGCTGAATCCGATGCAAACTTTAAAGTAGCTATGAATTTTTTGCTCCATCCGGATGTAGCACCCTTTGTCAATACTGGAGTCGCATCGCACAATCTTTTTGATCAAGCACTTGCAATGCTTCTTGCAAAAGAGAGAGGTGTCGAACAATATGTGACAGCAGAGATGTTAGAGGGTATGAGCGAAGCAGCATATAGGATTTTAAAGCAGGAAGGATTAAATGTAATACTTTATGCACCTACAGCTACGAAAGAGACATTCACAAATGCGATTGCGTATCTTGTGAGAAGATTTGATGAAAATACAGCTGAACAAAACTTTTTACGCCACAGTTTTAATCTTAAGGTTGATACTCCGGCTTGGAATGAGCTTGTAAGAACCTATGAGAATGCGATTGAACTCATCCCCAAATTAGAACAAAAACCAAATCGCACACAAGATCGCAATATCGCAATTGTCAAAGAGAGTATTGACACGCAACATTATCATTTTGAAAATGAACCAGATACCGATTTTGTACTTCCTGCCAATAGAAAATGGGCAGAAAAAATCAAACAGAAGTGGCAAAATATCTCTGAAATTGGTGGCTTTCATGCATATCCTGTAGTTGGTGGTAAAATCATTCAAAAAGATAACCATATTGATATCATAGACAAAAGTCAATATCATGAAAAAAAGATGGTTGGATCTTATGTGCAAGCAGATCAAGAAGATATGAAAATAGCAATAGCTACTGCAAAAGCAGATCTTGATGGATGGAAAAAACAGAGTATCAAAGAGAGACAAAAGATTTTAATGGATGTAGCCCATGAACTCAGAGTAGCACGCGGAGATCTCATAGGTATAGCAGCAGCTGAAGTTGGAAAAGTTTTTACAGAAACTGATGTTGAAGTGAGTGAAGCCATTGATTTTCTAAATTTCTATCCATACAGTATGGCAAAAATGGCAGGGCTGACAGGTGTAGAGACAACCCCTAAAGGAGTGGGTCTGGTTATTAGTCCTTGGAACTTCCCTGTTGCAATTCCTGCTGGTGGAGTAGCAGCATCATTAGCAGCGGGTAATACTGTAATATTAAAACCTGCAGAAGATTCCATTTTAACTGCGTATAGGTTATGTCAATGTTTTTGGGATGCGGGTATCAGTAAAAACACGCTTCAGTTTATCCCTGGTCGCGGATCGCTTGTAGGGCAACACATGATACCAAGCAAAGATATCGACTTTACTATATTTACGGGCGGTGAAAAAACTGCATACAATATCATTAAATCCCGTCCAGATATTGCTCTAAGTGCCGAGACCGGTGGTAAAGATGCAACAATAATTACGGCATTGGCAGATCGTGATCAGGCACTCAAAAATGTAATTGTATCGGCATTTCACAACTCCGGACAAAAATGTTCAGCAACTTCACTGCTGGTGCTTGAAAAAGAGGTTTATGATGATGAGGAATTTAAACAATCTTTAAAAGAGGCTGTAGAATCTTTAGAGACCGGTTCTGTGTGGGATTTTAAAAATCGTATAGGTACACTGGCAAATAAACCTTCAGGGGAGTTGGAAAAATCACTTGATTATCTCGATGATGGTGAAGAGTGGCTGGTAAAACCAACATTTGTCGATAAAGGAAATCCGTATATGTTAAAACCGGCAGTAAGATGGGGAACAAAAAAGGGTGATTTCTGCCATATGAACGAACTTTTTGGTCCAGTATTGTCCGTAATGTGTGCAGAAGATTTAGATGATGCTATAAATATAGTAAATGCTACCGGATATGGTCTCACTTCGGGTATTGAAACTTTAGATAAAAGGGAACAAGATTACTGGAGGGAGAAACTCTTAGCAGGAAATCTTTATATAAACCGTGTTACAACCGGGGCTATTGTAACTCGTCAGCCTTTTGGCGGGATGAGAAAGTCTGCTATTGGGAGCGGAAAAAAAGCAGGTGGTTTTAATTATGTAAGCCAATTTGTAAATATTGACTATAAAGAAACGAACCTTTATGAGTCTTGTTCCAATGAATTTATAGATCAGATGAGAATCTTTTTAACAAGAGATACTGTTTTTAATGAAGAGTGCGAAATAGCTCTTCGACATATATGTCATTTTGCACACTGGCATGAAGTAGAATTTTTAAAAGAGCATGATTATTCTCATATTAGAGGTGAAAGCAACATTATTCGCTATATCCCTGTAAAAAGTGTACTTTTGAGGTTAGAAGAACAAGATAAGCTTGATGAGATACTTGCAACTATTATGGCAATAAAAATGATTGGTGCAAATCTATATCTCTCTATTCCAGAAAAATCAAAAAAAGCAGAATTTCTTTGGCTCGAAGCAAAACAACACGCTTTTATCGGTAAAAATGACAGCATAAGTCGTGATGATGAGGATAAACTTATAGCTAAAATACCTGATGCACAAAGGGTGAGATTTTTGCATCCTAAAAATGTCACGCAAAATATATATAATACTATTGTAGACAAAGCTATCTACATAGCAAGTGATAATTTTGTATCGCACGGAAGATTGGAACTTATGCACTATTTTATAGAGCAAAGTATCTCTAATTCTTATCATAGGTATGGTAATCTTGGTGCTCAAGGATTAAGCATAAAAGAAGTATAATGGCTAAAAAAGAAAAAGTTTTAAAAGGAATAAAATAGTGAAAAGAATAGTATTTAAAGTAGGAAGTTCTGTTTTAACAAATACAGACCAAATAGCAAAAGAGCGATTATTAAACCTTGTTTCGCTGATTGCCGAGATGAAAAAAAAGTATGATGTTATCTTGGTTACTTCAGGTGCTGTTTCTGCTGGATATACTACTGTGCAGCTCAATAGAAGCATTCCAACGAGTAAAAAAGTTTTAGCATCTGTTGGACAGCCGATTTTAATGAGTTCGTATAAAAATAAATTTGATATATTTGATATAACTATTTCACAAATTCTTCTCACAGAAGAAGATTTTGATTCAAGAACACATACAAAGATATTTCAAAACATTATAGACAGGACATTAAAAAATGATATCTTGCCTATTGTTAATGAAAATGATATCTCTACGACTCCTGATCAACTCTTTGGCGATAATGATCAACTCTCTGCACATGTAGCGTACTATGCAGGAGCAGATATGCTTGTTATTTTCAGTGATATTGATGGGTATTATGATGCTAATCC
>CBEUND010000055.1:0-14564 GCA_965544395.1 uncultured bacterium
GAACAGCACCTTATAAGATATCAGTCTATCAAGAGGAGGGTAACTTCATCGCCACGCTCTTTGGCAGAGTCATCTTCATCTGTGACGAGGAGGGCTACTGCTCCTAACATATTGGTGAGTATCGCACTAGAGCCTATCTTCTTGCCTTCAAAATCGGCATAATAGTTCCCATCTTCCAAGTAGTAGTTGCAAGCAGTAAACTCTGCTTTTTTTGCTCGCTTGACAAAAGGCTCTCTAAGCGTGGCTTTGACTCTATGAAGTCTACACTTGCTATTTTGAAGTTTGGCTATGAGTGGGACGAGATAGATGAGAGCAGTGACGCTCGAAGAGTAGGCAAAGCCTGGCAAACCTATGATAAACTTCTCTGCTCTTTGTGCCAACATGATATGCATCCCTGGCTTGATGCGTACCCCCTTGAAGAGCACTTCACAACCCAACTCTTGGATGACATCTTTGACAAAATCATAATCCCCCACACTCACACCACCAGTCGTGACTACGATATCACTCTGCTTGAGTGCATGCTCTATCGCTTCGGTGATACTCGCTTTGTCATCTGAGATACATCCCATCTGCATCGCTCTACCGCCATACTTTTTGACTATAGCTTCTAATATATAGTTGTTGGAGCTGCGTATCTGTGAAGCATTGGTCTGCCTCTCACCCAACTCAAGTAGCTCTGTACCTGTAGAGAGTATAGAGACTGTGGGGCGTTCATAGACAACTACTGTGACGATATTGAGACTTGCCATCACTCCTATCTGTGCTATATCTATCTGCGTCTTTTGAGGGATGAGGAGATCATTTTGGGCGTAGTTTTCTCCTATGGCACGCACCGAGAAGCCTGCAGGTACAGGCTCATTGATGATGATCCTATCACCCTCTACGGAGACATTTTCTATAGGGATGAGTGTATCACTCCCTTGAGGCATCAGTGACCCTGTAAAGGTCTTGATACAGCTCCCCTCCACTACCACATCAGCGAGGTCACTCCCCGCAGGATTGATGCTCGATATCTTGAGACTCCCCAATGCGATATCTTCATAGCGACAAGCATATCCATCCATCGCAGAGGTAGGGTGTTGCGGTGAGTTGTGATCAGCTACTATATCCTCAGCGAGAGTATAACCTAAAGCATCACAGAGATAGAGTTTTTTTGTTTTGTACTGCTCTATCTTGATATCGTTTAGTATCTCTATAGAGTCATCAAAGTGCATCATGTTTTATTCCTTCTTTATTATTTAGTATCGAGTAGACCTGCTCCATCCATAGGAGTACTTCGATCTGCAGCGTAGATCCTCTCTTTATCTTTTACATCATATTTCCATATAGGGGCATTGGCTTTGAAATCCTCTACAAACGCATCTATAAGCTCTAGTGCCACTCTGCGTTTGGGAGAGAATACAGCAGATACATATGAAGAGCTATGGATAGGTACATCACCTATAGCATGTGCCATCTTGACGATAGCTCCTCTCTGGGAGGCTCTCACTTGCCAAGCGTCAAACCACTGCTGCAAAATAGGCTCATAGATATCAAAACTCAATGCCTCTATCTCATCTTCGGCTCGTATAGTACCTACGAATGGTATATATGCCCCATAGTTGGAAGATGCCTCTTCATCAAGCCATCTTGCAAATATCTCTTTGACATCTAAAGCCCCTTCATAAAGCTCCATATCTCAACCACCACACACAGGAGGCAAAAGCGTGATCTTGTCTCCTGCTTTGAGTACTCTATCGACACTTGTCACCATGCTATCATTGAGAGCGATAGCACACTTGGGTAACCACTCGACTAGAGATTTGTCTTGTTGTAAAAACTCTGCAACCTCTTGTAGTGTCGTAGCCTCCAACTCTATAGGCGGTCTACTTATCGGACCCAAAAACTCTACTCTTACCATCTCTACTCACTTTTTAATTTTTCGTAAAAGAGTGGATATCTTTAGCCACTTCCTAATACTTTGAAGCTGATTATAAAAGCACTTCTCTATAATCATGCTTACTTCTGCTATAATTTGGCAAAAAAGGCACTCTATGATCTTCGGTTCTATCAGTTATCTCAATCTTTTACCCTTTCAAGTTTTTTTAAAGAGGGCGATACCCAATAGTCAATTTCAACACTCTCTACGATATAATAAAGGTACACCTAGCACTATCAACAAAGCATTCAAAAACCGGCGTATAAATGCTGCATTTATCTCTAGTGTAGAGTCGGCTACTTGTCGCTGTAGCGATATAGGGATAGTAGCAGATGGTGCTGTCTATAGTGTCTTCATCACGCTTGGCGAAGAGAAGAGCGACAGAGAGTCAGCCACATCCAACCAACTCGCCAAGGTACTCAAACTCAAAGGAGAGGTGAGTATAGGAGACAAGGCACTCCAAGCCTACCTAGCAGGACATGAAGCGATCGATTTAGCTCAGAGGTGGAAGGAGCAGACGGGTTTACCGTTTGTTTTTGCAAGGCTCTGCTTCAATAGATACGACAAAAAGATCCGCTCCCTAGCAAAAGCTTTCGAGAGAAAACGCATCAAAATCCCCCAAACTGTACTCAAAAGAGAAGCAAAGCTCAGAGGTATCACAGCCCAAGAGCTAGAGTGGTATTTGGGGCATATACACTACAAGATAGATTATAAAGCAAAACGATCACTCAAACTATTTCTAAAAAAAACAAGGAAATTATAAAAAGCACGATTGTTGAAAGAGGACAAGAAAATTTACCGTATTTTGGACAAGGAAGTAAAACAAACTTTCAACATCGTTCCGAAAGAGTTTCTCTTTCGATAAGTGTATTATATACCCCCAAAGCAAACCATTGTAAAATGAAAAATTAACAGATAGATAACTACAAGGAGAGAGTAGAGCAAGAGCCAACAGAAGTGCAAGAAAAGAGATCTAAGTACAAAAGATCCCCTACCCCAAGCTCACTCTATTTTTGCCACTTCGTTTGGAGTGATACATGAGATCATCTACTCTCTTGAAGAGTCTATCGGCATCATCATCTTGCTCTACTTGGCTCAAACCTATACTGATGGTGATCTTCCTATCTTCTATGATCGTCAGATCTCGTTGTACATGCTCTCTGATCTTCTCGGCGATCACTTTGGCTTGTGGGAGTGTCGTATGTGGAAACAAGAGGGTAAACTCTTCACCACCAATCCTAAATATATGATCACTCTCTCGTATGAGATTTTTGATGAGTTGTGATATAGCGACTAAAACCTCATCTCCTACTATATGTCCATAAGTATCATTGATAGATTTGAAGTCATCTATGTCAAAAAGAAGCATAGAAAAGATCGTATTGTATCGCTCATAAATAGAGAACATCTCATCTAATCGTTTATTGAATGATTTGCGGTTGTTTATCCCTGTCAATTCATCTATATATGTCTTCGCTTTGATCTCTTTTTGTGCGAGGTACATCATCGTGATATCTCTACTCACACCTAAGATACCTATCTCCTCTTCACAATAATGAAAGGGGTTCTTTTGTGTTTGAAGATATACTTTCTCTCCATTGGGATAGGTGACCCATACAAAATTTGTATTTTTTTGATACTTTTGGATCACTTCCTTATCTATCGATTGGAAGCGTTGTGCTAGACTCTGTTCAAAAAGATCAAAATCATCATGCCCAACAATCTCCTCTTTGCTCTTCCCTACGAGTTTGGTAAAGGCATCATTACAACCCATATATTTAAACTCGCTATTTTTAAAAAATATCAAATCATCTGTTGTATTGATGACTGTATCGAGGAGTATGTTTTTTGCATCAATTGTCTTGAAATCCTCTACGATAATTTTGTTGAGATAAGTCAAATCAGAAAGAAAATACTCTTTGATATGCAAATTCTTAGACTCTATATTCTCTTTGAGGTGTGTAAGAGGAGCGACAAATATCTTATCGAGTATCACAACCAACAAGATCAATACAGTGATAAACATAACTAAGAGTTGGATCAACAATTTGTTGATTTGGGAGTTGAAAAAATTGTTGATATAGTTACTATCAAGCTCTATAAGAAGGCAGCTATTTTTCTTGGTTGGTGGATACTTACTGCTCTGGGTATCAAAACATATTGCTTGCACATGTTCAATATTGTCCAATCTTTCAAAATCTTTTATATTTACAGAATTGATATGAAATGTTCTATATTCTTGATTTTTATCTGTAGATATCTCTACTCTATTACTCTCTTTTGTATAGAGAGACAATGCTTTAATACTAGGCTCCATAACTACAGCTGAATCCATAAAATACTTTATATTTGTCAATCTATTCTCTTTTAGCATCAATAAGATATTGTAGTTGAGGATATTGCCTTTGCTCACGAGGATATCTTTGAGATTGTCATTGAGTTTGCCTCTTTGTGCATTGTAGACAATCTCCATAAAGAAGACAGAGAATGAAATTTGAAATGCCAAAAAAAGAAACCAAAATGTATTGGTAGATATGTTTTTCATCTCTATTTACTCCTTGATCTTTCGTAACATCTTGTCAGCACTGAGGCTAGCTATCATAGAGAGTATCACATAAGCAAGGAAAAAATAGAGACCTACTTGTACCTCTGCATGACTCATATCCCCTTTGGAGCCTGAAAGATAGACCAAGAAGGTAGCCACTACAAAGACATCCGCCATCGACCACTTGCCCAAGAGTTTGAAAAAGTGTACGACACTATGGAGATGTTTGTTTTGGATAAAGAGTGCTACAAAGAGCATAGAGAGTGTCTTCAAAAAAGGCAACAGAAGAGAAAAGAGCAATAGAGCTCCACCCACTACGAAGTCACCATTGTCAAAGAGTTTGGAGATGGAACCTAATACCCCCTTGGACTCCATGGTCAATACGACATCACCCAAATACTCTACATCTTTGTGTATACTCATCATCATAATAGGCATAAAGAGTCCTCCAGCCAAAGCAATCAAAGCAGCGATGCTTATCACGATTGTATAGAGTCGTATTGTGGCGACAAAATATAAAAAGAGGATCAAAAAGAGGCATCCCATACTATAGAGTGTAAATTTCAAAGCTCTTTGCTTGAAAAATGCTTGTGTCTCTAAGAGTTTCTTCTTCTCATTGAGCATCTCTTCGTAGCCATGATAGATACCAAATGAGAGCATATCTCCCAATTTTTTGAGTTTGCCTCTACTAAGCTCTTCGATATTTTGTTTTTGTACTATGACAGAAGATATCTCTCTATACGAGACAGCACTGTGATATGCCTTGAGAGAGTAAAAACTCACCCCCACAAGTAGCAGTAGAGCTACTATAGCTACAATAGGCTCTTTTATCGTCTTGGGCAGAGTATTAGTCATGCAAACGATTATCTACGGATTTTCTCTATGACAGCATCCCGCTTCATCTTTTTGAAATATCTTTTGATAGCGTCAGCTTGTTGATCTCTCTTCCATGCAAGAGTGACACGATTTTTGACATCCGCAAAAGGTTTGAGCTTACTTTTGCCTCTGCTTACAATCTGATAAGTGATATATGCACTTCCATTGTTGAAAGCAGGAGTAAACTCTCCAATGCCTGTCTGTGATATCATCGCTAAGAGCTGTGGAGTGATATCTGAGCCTTGGAGTGTGATATGGCGTTTTTTGATACCTCGCATAGCAGAAGGATTATCAAGAAATTTTTGTATCTTCTCTGCCTTGGAAGCACTATACTCTACTACTTTCATACTCGCTGGCATGCTAAAGAGCTCTGTATGACTCTTGTAAAATATCTTCAACTCAGCATCACTAGGGTTTTGTATAGTTCGTGCTATCTTTGTCCTGAAAAATTTTTGCTTTTGGAGACTGAGTTTGATCTGATCTCGAAACTGATTCCAAGATTGTCCCTGTTTTTTGATCACCTCTTGCATCTTTTTGAGTGTCAAGTTATTGTGCTTGGCTACCAGTTTGATCCCATCATCTATCTCATCTTCTGAAACTTTGATATCTTTCATAGCAGATTTTTGCAAACGATTCTCTATCAACATATCAGTAGCCTCTCTCTTTGAGACTCCCAACTGCTTTTTCACAGCAGATATCTCTGCTATTGTGATAGGTTCGCCATTGACTACTATGGCAACACCATTATATATCTTAGCCTCTAAGGAGATAGCCAACAATACAAAAGTAAGTAAAAATATTTTTTTCATAAGCATCCCAAATTATAATTTGTAGTATTATAGCATGTGAAGAGATAAAATATAATTTTTTTACTGAAATGGAGTAGTAAATGTCAAAAATTGGTGGGTTGAAAACAAAAAGAATAGAAAAAATTTCAAAAGATAAACAACCCTTGATATCTATAATAACTGTTGTTTATAATGGCGAAAAGCATATAGAACAAACTATACAATCTGTTCTCAATCAAACATATAACAATATAGAGTATATCATCGTAGATGGTGGTTCTACTGATGGGACGCTAGAGATTATCAAGCAATATGAAAATCAGATAGACTATTGGGTGAGTGAAAAAGATGATGGTATTGCAGATGCATTCAATAAAGGTATCTTGCAAGCACAAGGAGAGTGGATAGGTATCATTAATGCCGATGATTGGTATGAGCTAGAGTGTTGTGAAGTAATATCACAGATAAAAGAAGCAGATTTTGTTTTTGGTACGATTCGATATTGGGATAAAGAACGCTCTTTTATAGATAGAGCAAAACCTGAAATTATTTATGAAGATATGCGTATCAATCACCCTACAGTTTTTGTCAGAAAAGAGCTCTATGATAGAGTTGGTCTTTACGATAGTACTTATAAAATAGCGATGGATTATGATCTGATATTGAGACTTTTTGAGACAGGGAAAAACTATAAGAATATAGAGAAAGTCTTAGCAAACATGCGTATAGAAGGAGTCTCACAACGGTTTTGGGTAAAATCCAAAAAAGAGGCAAAATCTATCAAGATAAAGCATGGTGTCCCTCGCTATAGAGCTGAAAGCTATTTGATGACTATTCGCTTCAAAAGATATCTCTTGCAACTACTAGAGCGGTACAATCTACAAATCATACACCGAGCATATAGAGTGATACTCAATAAAAGATAAACCATGCCAAAAGATATAAATATAGATTTTGTACTACTCTGGGTAGATAGTAGTGATAGCATATGGAGAGAGCAGTATCTTACTTATCAAAAAGAGGAGAAGTTACAATCTGATGAGAAGTTCTTTCGTGATTGGGATAATTTACACTATATCTTCAGAGCTTTTGAACAGTTCACTCCTTGGGTGAGGAAGATCCACTTTGTCACGCAAGGTCACTTACCCCATTGGCTAAATACAACACATCCAAAATTGCATATCGTAGAGCATCAAGAGATATTGGACAGAAGCGATCTTCCGACATTTAATTCTAATGCTATAGAGGCAAATATACATAGGATAGATGGATTGTCAGAGCATTTTGTCCTCTTCAACGATGATCTCTTCATTACAAAACCTTTGATAAAAGAGAGATTTTTTCTGGATGGATTACCGCGTGATCTTCTCGTACTCAATGCCCTCTCCTCCTCCTCTGGTGTGGGACATTTTGTCCTCAATAATTTAGAAATCATCAACAAATATTTTGACAAACGCCAAGCTATGAAAAAAAATATTGCACACTATTTTCATTATAAATATGGCTTTGATATGCTACGAAATATAGTACTTCTACCTTGGAGAAGATTTACAGGTTTTGTAGATCCACACCAACCGCAACCATTTTTGAAGTCTACCTTTGAAAAAGTCTGGTCTTTAGAGAGAAGAGTACTCGCAGATACTTCAGCATCAAGATTTAGAGCATGTAGTGATACCAATCAATACCTCTTTCGCTATTGGCAACTCATAGAAGGAGATTTCGTACCTCTATCTATGTGTGATGCAAAATTTCTCACTTTGACTATAGAAGCGATCAAAGATGGAACGATCAAAAAACTCTTGTCAAGTGATCGTTATGCCCTACTCTGTCTCAACGATAGTGACATCATCGCTGATAAAAATTCGTTTTTGGAAGCAAAAAAGATCCTATCTGAAGCGTTACAGAGTATCTTGCCCCATAAATCATCTTATGAGTTATAGATGAAGAGTATATAGTTCCAATTTTAAGGAGTAAAGCATAGATGAAAATAGCCTATTTTGTCCCATATATTACACAAAGTGGTCCTCTTAATGTTGTCAAATATCTTTGTCAAGAGTTAAAAAAAGAGCATGATATAGATGTTTTTTACTTTAAAGATATTCATAATACTCAATTTCCTCTCAAGACAGAGCAGATATCCTTCTTTGACGCGATAAATTTTGATAAATATGATATACTACACTCTCATGGTTTTGTCCCTGATGCATATCTATGGTGGCACACAAAAGATATAAAGAGAGCCTATACAGTAACAACACTGCATAATTATGTAAAAGAGGATAGCAAATATGGCTATAATTTCATAAAAGCCTTTTTGTTGCCAAGAGCTTGGAATGTGGTTACTTCCAAACATACTCTAGTAGTAGCTCTCTCTCAAAATGCTGTAGAGTACTACCAAAAGTTTTGGATCAATCAAAACTTAAAAGCTGTCTCTAGTGGCATACCAAAAGAGACTCTACCTAGAGACATAACGAGCAAACACGATGAGAATGCTATACATATAGGGATGATAGGTTCGAGTCGTATTAGTAAAGTAAAGGGCTTTGATCAAGCGATTAGAGCATTGGAGAGATTGCCAAACTATACGCTCTCCATAGCAGGTGGTGGAAGTGAAGTAGAGCATTTGAGACGATTGGCAGAAGATTTAGAGGTAGAAAATAGAGTTCACTTTATGGGATTCCAAAGAGATATTGGATCATTTATAGCATCTATGGATCTCTTTGTAGTCCCTTCAAGATCAGAGGGATTTTCTCTTGCATTACAAGAGATTGTCAGAGGGAAAAAACCAGTAGCCTGTTCAAATATTCCGATTTTTCATGAGTTATTTAGCCATGATGAAATTGGTTTTTTTGAGTTAGATGATAAAGAAAGTTTGGCAAATACGGTGCAGAGAGTATGGAGAGAGAGGGAGCAGTTGGTACAAGCAGCATATAAGAGATTTGAACACAACTATACCATAGAGATTATGGCGAAAAACTATCTAAAAATCTATCAAGACCTTATCGATCAAGAGGTATTGCACTCAGTATGAATTTTTCTGTATTGATATCTGTCTATGATCAAGAGAAGCCTGCATACTTAGAGCTTGCTCTACTGAGTGTCGAAAATCAAACACTTATGCCAAGTGAGATAGTAGTCGTCAAAGATGGTCCACTCACACCTGAACTTGATAGCGTTATTATTCATTGTCGTAAAAACTCTGATATTCCCTATAAAGTAGTCAATATTGTGCATAACCTAGGCTTAGGAAGAGCATTAAATTATGGCATTGAGTATTGTAGCCATGCGTGGATTGCTCGTATGGATAGTGATGATGTTGCTGTCTCTGATCGCTTTGAAAAACAGGTAAACTATCTCGAAAAACACCCCGAAATTTCTGTCTTGGGTGGTTCTATATGTGAATTTGACCAAGATGTATGGATATGTGAACAAGAGCGAAAGACACCTATGAGACACAAAGAGATCTTAGCATACTCCAAATATAGAAATCCTATCAACCATATGACAGTCATGTTCAAAAAAGAGGATGCCATGAGTGTAGGAGGATATCTCCCTCTCGATGGCTTCGAGGATTACTATCTCTGGATACGGATGCTCCAAAATCAATTGCTCTTTGCCAACCTTGAGGATATATTGGTCAAAGTTCGTATAGGTAATGATATGATCAATCGTCGTCGTGGATGGCGATATATCAAAAATGAGTGGCTCTTTGAAGAGAGTGCAAGACGGGAAGGATTTCTTACACGATATGAGATGAGGAGAAATATACTTTTACGCACTCTAGCAAGAATTATGCCACTATTTATACTCAAAAAAGTATATAAAAAATTAAGAAAAAGAAAAGGATAGAAGAGAATGAAAGATAAGATTTCACTAGGAACTCGTGCAACTCTCTTAATGATAGTAGCAGCATATATTTTTAGTTTTATGCTTCGTATGATTTGGATATACCAAGTGCAGGGCAATGAGCAGTTTATGTGGGATGGTCAATTTATGATTAGTACAGGAGATGGCTACTACTTTGCATCAGGAGCTCAAAAATGGCTCGAACATACACTAGAGTTTAACCCCCGAGTACCTGATCTCTTCTATACAGCGACTGTGACATTGACTGCATTTGTTACAAAATATACAGCACTCTCACTCAATACTGTGATACTCTATATGCCTGCTGTTATCTCTAGTCTCGTAGTCATACCAATCATACTGATAGGCCGCCTCTTCAATATGACGACTGTCGGTCTCTTCTCCGCTCTTTTGGGGTCTATCGCGTGGAGTTACTACAACCGTACGATGGTCGGCTACTTTGATACCGATATGTTCTCGGCTATGGCTCCGATGTTTATCCTCTATTTTCTACTTGCTACGATCAAAACAGAGAAGAGAATCTATGCCCTCCTCAGTGCATTTGCATTTTTGATCTATCCATTTTTATATGATCAAGGCAAAACCATAGTCTATGCTATGGGACTCCTCTATATGGGCTATATGCTACTCTTTCACCGTAAAGATGATTTTACTTATAGGTCTATTTTGCTTATCACCGTAGGTTTGATAGATTTCAACTTTTGGGGTCAATTGAGTGTGATGGTAGCCCTCTATATCGCTATGGAGAAGAATTTTATCACAGTCAAGCAAGCTATCTATGGCTCTATCATATTGATACCTATATTTTTATATACAGGTAATGTCCATGGATTGATACTTGGCAAAATGGCAAATTACTTTGAACGAGGTACAGTTGATAAAGGATTGAAATTTTTGCAAGTATCACAAACGATACGAGAAGCTGGTCTCATACCTTTCAATGTCATGGCTGATCGCATATCAGGCTCTATTGTAGGTGTCTTGATCGCCTTTGTAGGATATATATTACTTGTTTTGAGATATAGAGAGTTTATACTTGCACTGCCTCTCATCGCTATTGCACTCTTCTCACTTGTAGGTGGATTGCGTTTTACAGTCTATGCTGTACCTATGGCGGCGATATCTGCGATCTATCTCTTCCACTTTCTGATACTCTCGTGGAGCAAAGAGAAGAAGCTCTACTACCCTATGATGACACTCCTCTCTCTTACAATGATATATCCCAATATTACACATATTATCGATTATAGAGTCCCTACAGTAATGAGCAAAAGAGAGGTCAAAGCACTAGATACGCTCAAGCAGCACTCAAGCCCAAAAGATTTCGTCGTCACTTGGTGGGACTATGGATATCCTATATGGTACTATGGAGATAAAAACACACTCATAGATGGAGGAAAACACAATAATGACAATTATATAGTTTCTAAAATACTCCTCTCTACTTCGCCAATACTTGCTGCGAAGCTCTCTCGGCTCTCTGTAGAGACATATGTCTCTTCAAACTATCAGCTTATCACAAATACCCTTTTCAAAAACAATACTCCTCAACCAATAAATGTGCAAGACTATCTTGATGAATTGCAATATACAGACAAAAAGATACCTAAAAAAACGAGAGAAATATATCTCTATATGCCATGGAACATGATGGGTATTCTCCCAACTATCAGACGCTTTAGTGATATGGATCTCAATAGTGGTAAGAGAGAGGAGAGCTTTTTTTATCTCTCACAAAGACATAAAAAAAGAGATGATATACTCTATCTCGGTCAAGGTTTAGCTTGGCTTATCGAAGAGAACAAAATCATGTTGAATGATAAAAAGATAGATATAGGACGGTTTATTGTTGCCAACTATGACTCCAAAGGAGAGATCAAAGTCCAGCAGAAAGTCTTAAATCGTGACGGTAAAATCCATATAATATATATGCCTGCATATGATAGCTACCTTGTGTTAGATGATGCTTACCTCAATTCACTCTACATTCAAATGTTTGTTTTTGAACATTATGATAAAAATCTCTTTGAACCTGTCATATTGGATCCACTCAGCAAAATATATAGGCTCAAAATATGATAGCTGTATTTGATTGTGAAACTATCCCCGACTATGAGCTCATCGGGCAGACCTATAGTGTAGATGGCTTGGAAGCATATGATGCGACGCTCAAAGCCCAAACACTCTATAAAGAACAGCACAATAGTACATTCTTCCCCCTCCCCTACCATCGTGTCGTAGCACTCTGTGCTGTCATAGCAGATGAGTTTGGGTGTTTTGTAAAGGTGGGAGATTTTGGACATGGGAGTGATAAAGAGGAGGATATCATACGCCACTTTTTTGACTATATAGAGGAGAAAAATCCTAAACTCGTATCCTTCAATGGTCGTGGCTTTGATATGCCTATGCTTCTCATCAGAGCCCTACAATATAATATCTCCATCCCTGCATATTTTGACCAAAACGATCCACAATACGGCAAAAGCAAATGGGAAAACTACCGCCAGAGATATGCGGAACATTTTCATACTGATCTCTTGGACTCTCTAGGGAGCTTCGGAGCGGTACGCAATCTCAAGCTAGATACTCTCTGTACAATGGCAGGCATTCCTGGCAAATATGATGTCTTAGGGGATCAAGTGTTTGAGCTCTACTACCAAGGAGAGATAGAGAAGATACGAGAGTATTGCCAATCCGATGTCCTCAGCACCTACTGGCTCTATCTCAAATATGAACTACTCAAAGGCAATCTCATTTTAGAAGATTACCTCCACTACTTAGAGACTATGCGTGAGCGACTCCCCAAACTCGGCTATTATGAAGTATTTAAGAGTGCAATAGAAAAAGAGATAGAGAAGAGTCACCTTACAAAATAAACAAGGCAACACAATGACCCTAAAAAAACTCCCCATAGGCATACAAACATTTAGCCATATAGTAGAAGAAAACTACATCTATATCGATAAAACCAAAGAGGCGTATGAACTCATAGAGGGTTATAAATACACCTTTCTCTCTCGTCCTCGCCGTTTTGGAAAGTCTCTTTTTTTAGATACGCTTCATAATATCTTTGAGGGTAAAAAAGAGCTGTTTCAAGGACTCTATATCTATGATAAGTGGGATTGGGAAATTACCTATCCTGTGATAAAGATTAGCTGGGATGGAAACTTGCAAACGACACATGATCTTGAAAGAGTAGCGATCAAAAGCTTTAAAAAAAATCAAGCAAGATTAGGCATAGCGTGTGAAGAGAGTGATAATCTCTCTATATGTTTTTTAGAGCTTATTGAAAAAGCTTACGAAAAATACAACCAAAGAGTTGTTATACTCATAGATGAGTATGATAGACCTATCTTAGATACTATAGACAACCTAGAGCAATCCAAACTCAATAGAGAGTTTATCAAAGGAATGTACTCTGTGATGAAAGGAGCGGATGCTTATATTAAGTTCGTATTTCTCACAGGTGTCAGTAAGTTTAGCAAGGCTTCTATCTTTAGTGGACTCAATATGCTTGAAGATATTAGCCTTACTCCAAAGTTTGGCAATATTTGTGGTTATACGCAATCCAATGTAGAAAATGAGTTTTTGCCTTATCTAAGTGGTGTAGATTTAAAAAAGGTCAAAGAGTGGTATAATGGCTATAATTTTCTCAAAGATAGTGTCTATAACCCTTTTGATTTGCTCAAATTTATCAAAAATGATTATAAATTTTCAAATTATTGGTTTGCTTCAGGCACACCCACTTTTCTCATAAAACTTATAGAGAAAAATAACTACTTTTTACCAAAACTAGCCAATCTTACCATAGGTGAAGAGATGTTAGAGAGCTTTGATATAGAAAATATTAATCTTGAAGTGATACTCTACCAAGCAGGGTATTTGACTATTGAGGAGATGATAGTCAAACGAAGAGGTGGCATAGAGTATAAGTTGAAGCTTCCCAATATGGAAGTGAAAAACTCTCTCAATGATGTACTTATAGATTTTCTTACCAAACAACAGAGCGAAAAGATACAATTTCAAGATGATATATATGATGCTCTCATTGATAATGATTTGGAACTCTTGCAAAGCTCTCTTGTTTCAATGTTTGCTTCAATCCCATATAATAACTTCACGAAAAACTCTATGCAAAACTATGAGGGCTTTTATGCAAGTATTATCTATGTCTATCTGCAATCTCTAGGATTAGATATAATAGGTGAAGATGTCACAAATCGTGGGAGAATAGATTTAACAGTAAAGATAGACAGATATATCTACATTATAGAGTTTAAAGTAGGCAAAGAGAATGCACTAGCTCAGA
The DNA here is from genome assembly GCA_965544395.1 of uncultured bacterium. Classification (GTDB taxonomy): domain Bacteria; phylum Campylobacterota; class Campylobacteria; order Campylobacterales; family Sulfurovaceae; genus SZUA-451. Next base: position 14,307 of record CBEUND010000055.1, read on the forward strand.
TCAAAGAGAAAAACTATGCAGAGAAGTATATGCGTGAGGAAAAAGAGATGGTTCTAGTAGGGATTAATTTTGATAGAGAGAAGAAAAATATTAGTGAGTTTGAGTGGGAGAGGGTGTAGTATGTTAAAAATTGCCACATACAAAGACTTCAAGAGGATTATAATGGAGCTACTATACATTTGAAAAATAAAAAAGGATATACAATGACCCTAAAAAAACTCCCCATAGGCATACAAACATTTAGCCATATAGTAGAAG
>CBEUND010000056.1:0-14394 GCA_965544395.1 uncultured bacterium
AAGCAAAAGAGCAAAGAGAAAGAGCAGATGATCATAGCCTGAAAGTATATGGAAAAATCCCAACTCCATATACTCTCTAAAGAGTTGCAACAAAGAACGAGTATCATCGATCAGCATAAATGGACGAGAGGCTCTGAGGAGTCTACTCTTTGTGATCCCATCCTCTTGATAATAGATGATGACCCCTTTGTCTGAAGAGACAAGACCATCTATCCAGATACGAGATCCTTTGAGGGTGCTATGGCTACAAGTCAAAGAGAATAGCTCGACTATAAATCCATTTTTTACTGAAATATTTTTCGTCTCCATCCGATGGCAGGACGCGGGGAAATTGATAGAGATCCCTTTGGCTTGAGAATCTTCTAGCGGTTTTTTGTAGACTACAGCTACTTCCCCATGAGGCTTTTGGGTGAGCTGAATATAGGAGAGACCTGTCTGATGTGCGTGGAGGAGATAAGAGCAGAGTAGGAGCATCCAAAGTGTTTTCATGACTATTACTTCTTCTCTAATATATATTGTGTTGCGAGCTTCTTGTACGCACTCTGTAGAGTTTGATCTCTTTGCTCTTGGATATAGTCACTATAGACTCTATCCTCTACTGTATCAAAAGGTTGTAGCTCTTTGCTCTGTTTGTGTGTAATGAAAACTATATGGTATCCATATTGTGAGCGGATAGCTCCTTGCCATTTTTGCCCCTTGAACCGCCATAGTTGCCCTGCAAAATATTTTCCAAAGAGTTGGGTTACTTGGGACTTTGTGGATGATGATATTTGATTGCCTTGGGTAAACTTCTCACCATACTTTCGGGCATCTTGAGGCACTATAGCTTTGAGATTGAGCATCTCTACAAAGCTTTTGATATCTATATCGGCTAAGTTGTGTAGATAGATATGTGCAAAAGATATCTGCTTTGGAAGAGTATAATCATCTCTATGTTTTTGATAATAGGTATGGAGTTGTTCTTCGTTGGGTTCTATAGGAATAGGAGCGAGTATTTGCCTCATCTGTGATATGAGCTTCGTTCGTATCGTCCTATCTTTTCTCTCCAACTCTAAACTGAGTGCTTCATGGAGCAAAATCTCATCAAAATAGGTCGCATCTATCATTAGCTCTAGCTCAGAGGGTTGTAGGCTTCTCCCCCACTGCTTGCTTATGGTATGATTGATCTCTTCTATCTCTGTAGCTGTGATAGCGATACTCTGCTTGGTTGGAAGTGCTAAAGGGGTATGAAAGGTTTGATAGAAGAGATAGAGTAAAAACCCCAATACCAAAAAATGGACATATGGCTCTCGTAGGATAAATCTCCAAATAGCTTCTATTTTTGCATGCATAAAAACTCCTCTTGTATTTCATCTCTCAATAAAAGAGACGGTAATTTGTATATATCCTGAAGTTACTCTCCGTCGTTCCATTGACTGATTGGTCATAATCAAACCCTACAGTGAGGTGGTCTTGTCCATAGAGGCTTCCACCATATCCTGCACCAAAAGAGAAATTGAAACGATGGGAATAGCCGTTGTAGTATGGGGATATCTCTGCGTAGGGTCTCCATACTCTTGTGTAGTACTGTTTATTCATCATACCATAGAAGAAGTTTGCACCAATATTATAAAACTCTTCAGGAAGGACTCTTCCCCTAAATGGCATCAGTTTGCCTAAACTTCCTAAAACACTCAATCCTTTATCTCCTTGGTCATCAAATCTATTGCTAAACTTTTTGTCAAATAGATCATTGTATCTTCCATAATCAGCAAAAACCCCTATCGCTATATCGGGGTAACCACTGTGCAGTTGCCGATACCACTCGGCTCTTGCATAGTATCCATCGCCTAAGTAGTAGTCATCTTGAGAGTAGTATCTGTTGTAAAAAAGTGATAGAGAGAGAGTAGATGAGGGGAGGTATTGCAAAGATGCTTTTGTGCTTACTCCATCTTTTTTGCCTCCAAACAGAAGATATGTTGTCTCATCTGCTTGTGCATTGTTGTAATATCCCATATCGACCTCTACTCTGCTTGTGACTCTATAATGCAGTTTTGTAGCAAAGGTAAAATAGTTCTCTACGGCAGATCGCCAACCGAATAGTAGCTCAAGGTTGCCTCTATCAAACTCTTTTTTGACCCCTATCTCTATAAAATCATCCTCTTTTGGTAGATTAGATAGATTGATGGGGTCTTGGTTTTTGTCTCTCGCTATATTGAGATTGGTAAGCAGGCTGTAAGCCTCTGCTATATAGTATCTATTTTTTATCTTCATATAACTTCTATCAAAAGCATTTCGATTGTGGTATCCTAGCGATATATTGACATTGTCAGCATGTTGATGGATGAGGTCTCTATTTTGTTGATAGAGGAGGTAGTCATATTTGTTATCTTCTTGACCATCAAAAGCGAGTGTTTGAGCCAGAGACATACTCCCTACGCTGATAGCAGTGGCTACTCTATCTCTAATAGGCAGTATAGTGTGATACTTGTAGAGAAGGTCAAGTTGTTTTGTTCTATCATCACTGTTGAGAGCGATATTGAGCTGCATCCAAGGCTCTATCGTCGCAAGCTTATGTGCTTGATAGCGTGCCAAGGCATACTCATTGTGTCGTAACGACCAGTAGATAGAGAGTTCAATAAACTTCTTGATACCGAGTGATCTTTTGGATTTGGCAAGGAGTGCCTCATAATCATCTGGATCGATAAAGTAGAGTGCCACACTGAGATAATCCTCCAAAAACTTTTTGTTTTGCATGAGTTTACTGTTTTTTGCCAATCTTTTGTTGAGAATAGTGTAAACTTCACGCATCATCTTCATAAAGGCTTCCTGCTCCTCTCGTGCTTGCATGATATATGCATACATGAGTTTGATATCTATATCATTCTCTTTTGCTTGCATCAATCTTTTGATATAGTGCATCGCTCTCTCTGGTTTTTGCAGTGCGAAATTCCCTACAGCGAGTGGTAGCCAAAGTCTTTGATCTATATGACCTGACTCCTCTAGCTCAAATATCATCTTTTTGAGTCTCTTGTGCTCTTTGTGGTCTATATAAAACCACATAAGTGTCTCCATAACGGTCGGTGCGTTATGACTGAGTCTGAGTGCTTCTTGAAATGACTTTATCGCTTTTTCTTGCTCTCCTGCTACTGCGTAGGCATTGCCTTGATCTATATAGAACCACAAGAGTGTCTCCATAACAGTTGGTGAATTATGGCTGAGTTTGAGTGCTTTGTAGAATGATGCTACTGCTTTTTCTTGCTCTCCTAAGGCACTATATGTTTGACCTCTCATGATCCAAAAATAGGACTCTTTGCTCATGTTTGAACCGTTTTTGTCTCTGGCTATCTTCTCGAACTCGACAGCAAGCTCTTTGTATCTCTTTTGTGCATAGAGGGTATCGAGGTAAGTACGATAAAAATAGCGATTTTGAAACTTTGTAGATCCGTAGCGTGACGCTCTTGCTACCAAAGCAGCATCCAAATCACCATAATAGTATATAATCCTCTCTACATCTATCTGTCGAGCTTTGCCTTGCAAAAAAAGCTCTTTAGAGGCGTTTGCTGCATTTTTTGGATCTTGGAGATACCATCCTATATCGCTCACTTGTTGGTAGTATACACTACTATTGCTCTCATTGCTATCAATATCTGTGCGTAGCAGAAGATCATATGCTTTGGAGATCTTTTTTTGAGAGATATAGTAGCTTGCTAACTTCTGTGTAGTATCCATATCCAATGAAGCTCTCTGCTCTATCTTTTGGGCTAACTCTTCGACTCTTTTTGATGCACCCAGCTGCATATATATCTCCATAGCTTTGAGCGACCACAGAGGCTGGGCATCTTCTCTTTTGGATAACTCTACTAGAGTGTGTGCAGCGATCTCTGGAGTACCCACTTGATCATAAATAAATATCATATCTTTTATATTTTTTCGAGTAGGATTTTCTAATGTTTTGTCTCTCAAAATAGATGCAGCTACTTCATATTGATATGATGACAAAGCATACTTCAATATCTTTTCACCCATTCTTTTGTTTTTGGTTTTTGCGTAGATATATCTGTATTGCTCTATAGCTTCTGCTCTTTTGTCAAGCCATACGGCTACATTGGCTAATCTCTTGTGCCATGAGAGAGAATCTGGATAGAGCTCTACTCCCTTTTTTGCTATTTTGTATGTGTTGTTGAGGTCACTAGAGTAGGTAAAGACTTGATACATCAACTCTAGTTTTTCATCACTACTATTGTTGTCTGCACTAGTAGGCTCTTGAGCAGATAGTGAGATCATGAGTGAAAAAAGCAGTACAACCAATCTACTCAAAAGAGCCACCACTCATTATCTTGAGAGAGAGTCTTTGTGCATCTTGGAGTCTCTCTATAGCTAAATATCTCTTGATAAATATATTCATCATTTTGTCATCTTTGAGATACTCATCTTCATGCTTTCGCATCAACGCTACGGCTTTGTCGATTTGATCACTATCTATGAGTGCTTGAATAGCCATAAGAAGAAAATGCTTTTTTTGTTTTGCATCAACGCTCTTTTTATATAAAAACATAAAACTCTTTGAAGACTCTTCGTAATATTTTCCTTGCAGTTCAAAATTTGCTAACTCTTCTGCATATTTCGGATCTTTGTTGGCAAGCTTTTTGAGTACTCTATATGCTCGTTTGTCATCTCCACCCTCTGTATAGATATTGTATAATGATTGTAGCCATATCTTTGATTGGTTGTGATCAGCATTCGCCAATCTCTGCGTACAGGAGATTTTGGTTTGTGTTTTGTTGAGATCATAGGCGAGATAGAGACACTGCTTGAGGGCATACTTGTCACCTTTTTCATAGATGGGTTTGATAAATGCAAGTGCCGCCTCTTTTTGATCAAGTGCGAGTGCATATCTATACCATACAAAAGCATTTTTTTCTTGGAACTCTCCTGATTGTGCTACCTCGTCGAGAAGCTTCTTCATCTTCTTTTTGATTTTGATATTCTTGTTTTCATCATGTATATCTTGTTGTTGTAGCATATAGATTTTGTATTGGAGTATGCGGAGTTTGTATCTCTCTTCTGGTTTCAAAGAGTTCCTTAGTACAGGGATGAGACGCTTTGCCAAATCAATTTGACCACTCCCTAAATTAGCTGAAATAACTGCAAAGAGGAGCTTTTTATTTGTGGGGTCTAGCTGGAGCATATTTTCCAAGTATATTGCACTCAGAGCGTAATTACTCTTCTCTTTCATCGCTTGCTCTTTGAGTATGTCACTAGGAAATATGAGATACAACACAACAACAAAAACAACAAATATAAACAGTATCTCTCTTTTGCTAGTAATATCTGCTCTATACTCAGGGGCATGAGAGTGTGACATGAATATCCTTTGCTTTTTCGTATTGTAGCTCTACGATACTCCTTTTTTTGCTTCTGTGGGTGGCTTTTGGTTTCGCGTCCAGTTGACACCCCTCTAAGAGATGATAGCGAATCTCTACAGGTACTTCACCTACAAAGTGCAGTTTGGAGCTGTTGCCATCTCTACTATAGGAGTCTACTCTGCTATTGGCATCTAGGAGATAGTTTTGTTCTAATGCTTTATGCTTTAATGTTACAATATGCCTATGGTGAGAGTCCAAATGCAGATATCGTGCATCAAGATGCTTTTTCATACCCATAACACCTATGGAGTGGTTGATATCTACAAACTCTTTATCTGTTGTGCGTATCGTATGAAGAGATTGTGTACCAGCGATCAACCATTTATCTTCTCCTCCTCGCTCTTTGGCTATGGCTATCTCATAAAAATCCATCACTTTTGGTATATAGGCTGATGTATAGATAGGCATCACGGATTGTTCTATTGCCCAGTCAAATACTGTATGCAACGCATTGAGTGCTGCTCTTTTGGATCCAGAGTAGATATGAAAATAGATATCTATCGGCTTGAGTCGTCTTGGTGCATCGGTGAGTTTAAACGTCTGTATCACTCTCTTGAAACCCCAAAATGGACCTATCCAATCGTTGGTAAAGACATTTTCATTTTGGGCTCCTGTATAGATCTGATAATAATCCCCTCTCTTCAACCCCAATGGTGCTACACAACTCAGCCATGGAGTACGGTTTGTGATCGTCGTATCTCCACCATTCATTTGCAGGAAATTATTTTTGTACATATACTCCAATGCCTCCTTTTTGGGGAGACAATCACCACTCCAAAAAGTCATTTTACTTGATTTGCCTTTGGGGGTTAATTTGCTATTGATATAACTTAGAGATCCGTTGATTTCACGGTTGACGGAGAAGTTATAATCTTTGACTGCGAGACGATACTCTGGTTTGAGACTATCATTGACAATTTTTTGCCAAAAAAATGGATGTGTAAAGGTGTGTGTCGCAGGCTCTATATTGGGTAATCTATATATCTTTTGGGCTATTTTCTCTAGCTTTTTGTGTATCTCGGGGTAGAGTCCATAGGGAGCAGTCTCTGCCTCGATGATAGAAAATGAGATAGGTATATTATATTTGGTAAATATCTCTTCAAAGAGTACCCCTCCAGAGAACTTCTCTGGATCCCACTCTGCTCTATTCATGATGCCATCTCCATCTATATGCACAAAGAGCAGCCGCCTACCATTCTCTGTCGTGACATCTGGGATAGGTATATGGGGAAGTCTCAGCGTCTCTCGCATGAGTTTGAAAGGATTGGCTATCCACATATCTTGCTCATTGATATTCATCGTCAACACCCCCTCTAGTCCATACCCTCCCCAAGGAGTAATCGCAGCGATGAGACTCTTTTGCTCTCCTATCTTGAGTGTACATATCGGAGTAGAGTTTTTGGCTCTATAGAGTTCACTTGATGCAGGTACGAAGGGTTCTATCTCAAAACCTGTGAAGCCATTTTTACAAGTGATCTGTTTGCTCTCTTTGCTACTACTTTCTATCTGTTTGACATCTATTTGGAGTGTTTGAAACAGTTTTTGGTGTTTTTGTGAATCGAGCGACTCCAATAGCAACATTTTGATTTTGTTTCTGTAGATAGCCAATAACTTCTCTTGAAATTTTTGAGGATTTTTCAAAGCATACTCCCCATTGATCCAAACAATAGCCCCTGCATACCTATCTGCATCTATAGCGGTAGGTTTCCAAGTAGAAATGGGTTTGAGTATCGGTATATACCCCATATACTCTAGTGGCATAGAGAGTTGCAAAAAGGCAGTAGAGTAGACTTCATCATCATGGGGAGTACCATCAAATTGTGTATCATCATAGAGGAGGAGTACCTCTCGTTTTGTAGCATTTTTGCTACTTTTTCCTATGCGATGCAGATCTCTATCTGCGATATATGGTATCAAATCCAATGCCTCTATATCTTGGATATTTTTTGCTATTTTTTTGCTCTCTGGTGGGAGATAATCTACTGCTATGAGAGGGATATTATAGGATTTTACCTTCTCTATCTGCATTTTGAGCCACTTGCGATCTTCAGAAGAGACCTCTGTATAGCTCAAATCTTTTGATGAGAGTCCATAGAAAAGCGACTCAAAAAGAACGGCCTCTATATCCTCATGTATCTCACCTATGATATCAAAACCTCTATTGATGATGAGTTTACTTTTGGGGTATCGTGTATGAAACTCTTTGATAAACTTGACTACTCCTTGAGACATTTTTTTCTTCTCTTTTGGAGTTTTGGTCACAAGATGATACGAATCGAGCGTATCGAAGAAGAAATTTTGAAACCCTTTTTTCATCAAAGGATCAATAACCTTACGAAACAAAAATTCATGATACTGCTCATTGCTGATATCCATCACTTTGGCTTGCCATAATTTATTGTCACCCAAAAACCACTCTTTGGAGAGCTCTTTGTAGTATGGTTGCTCTTTTTGCGACTCACCTATACTCACATAGGCATAGATTTTCTTATCATAGAGTTTGAATCCATGTCTGTAAGTATTGGTATGACCAGGTTGTACGATGATATAGTCATGGATACCAGCCAGCGTGTAGGGGATATCCTCTCCATAGTAGACTATAGCACTTTTGGACTCTAGCGAAGCACTCAAACTCGATAGCAGTAAAAAAAAGAGTGCAACCACCCTAACGCAACATAAATGTCTCATAATCCAACTCCCATAGCTCTCGCTTCAAAATAAATAGACTGAGGGTAAACACGATCAGTAGAGATACAGCATATCCATACCCAAACATCGCAGGCCCCATATAGATAGAGATAAGTGTCAAAACACCATTGAGTAGAAAAAATAAAATAGAGAGCCACAAGGCGGCTCTTCTCCTATCGAGGTAATACAATAGAGCCATCACTGACATAAATCCAAGCTGTAACTGCGCCCCAACTGTCAATACATGAAAGAGTCCTAGATAGAGCTGTGGGATATGCAGTGTAGCAAAAATCTGAGGTGCAACCATAAATAGTATCATATTCATGATACCTTGCACCATAATAATCTCTCGTATGGAGTGCCGCACTATCTCACTCATATCATTTCTGTATCGTCTGATGATCTCCAAAGTCGCTCCATCCCGAACTGCATCAAAGAAGAGTGCATACTTCTCTGCAAAATCTGCTTCAAGCCTATAGAAGAAGAGAGCCATACCGGGAAGTATCGAGAGATAGGCGATGAATATAGGCAAATCATACACGATAGAGGCATGGAGTTTGCCTATTACTTGATAGCCAGTGAGTGGATGGTACCAAAAGATGATCTTGTCTATCCAGACACCTAGGTTATAAAAGAGTCCTGCAAAGCCGAGTTTCCAGTAGAAGGTTTTTTGATTGAAAAAGATAAAACTGATAAACCTCTGCGATTCATAACTCTTGGAGATAAGTGTCATCAATATGATCAAAAGCAGAGCATTGCCTAGAAAAAATATGGAAATCAACTTTTCCAAGCTATTGCCAAAAAAATAGGACAATACAACGATAAGTCCATAGGAGAGTGCATAGGCAAATACAACGGCTTTGTAGTATTTGAGGCTAGCTGCCAATATATTGGATACCCAAACGCCCGATAGCATCAAAAATGTAGATACAACAGCGATGATAAAGAAGTTACTCTGTAGAGGAAAAACAAGCAGTGCGGCAGGAAAAACGAAGATAAATCCTACAACCCATATGATGAGAAGCATGCCATGGTAAGCAGGCAGTACTTCATCTTCTCTATGAGCAAATATATTATCAGCTATATATCTCGTAAATGCTAACTGTATAAAACCTGTAATTACCATACTTGATGCCAAAACAATAGTGTATGTGATAAGCACTTGAAACTGAACTGCATTCCCTCCAGATTTCATAGAGGCTATATTGACAAAACCTACTAAAAGTATCGCGACGATAGATATGACCCAAGGACCAGAGCTGAGCATCGCAGAGTATCCATAGGCTTTCGCCATAGATAAGATGCTATCTTTTTTGAGTATTCGCCTAAGTTCAAACCCTATGCCAGCCATACTACATCACCTCTTCGTATATATCTCTGTAGGTTTGCAAAAACATATCTTGTCTATAAAAGCGACGCACTCTATCGAGTGCTGATTTTTGTGCTTGTTTCCATAGTGCCTCATCGGTCAAAAATTTGATATAACTCTCTGCCAATGCAGAGGGGTTTGCTATGGTAGTGATCTCCCCAGCTTTGCCTATAGCGACATCTTCATCATTCAAGCTTCCATAGATCAAATCTCTGCAACTCCCTACATCTGTAGCTACACATGGCACGCCAGCAGCATACCCCTCCAATATAGTCAAGGGCATCCCCTCACTTACAGAGGTGAGGGTCAAGAGACCTGTCAATGGTAATATATCTTTGATATTTTGAAACCCTTTAAAAAAGAAGTTTTTTTGTAGTTTGAGTGTCTCTACCATATAACGACACTCATCAGCATAGAGTTCATCTTCATCAAGCGGACCTACAACCCACGCCTGGATATCCTCTATCTCATTGGCAACGATACGGATAGCTCTAATAAAGGTTTTGATATCCTTGATAGAGACAACTCTCCCTATGAGGGTGATCACTTTGGGTACACCCTCTTTTCTCGCGAGATAAGCTTGCTCCAATCCATCGACATCGACACCATTGGGGATGACTCTTGTTTTCTCTCTATCTGCACCAAATTCGACTTGGATCTCTCTCGCTCCTGCAAACAAGGAGAGTATATGGTCAGCTCTCCTATAAGCAAAAAGACCTATCTGCTCAAAAAATCTCACCCACATTCTTTTGATATAGTTGAGCTCTTCAGTCTGCTTGAGTAAGCTAGGCTTGTGGTAGCTCACCCAGTTGGCTGTGAGCATATCTATCTTTCGTTCTCTTGTGTAGATACCATGCTCTGTGAGTATAAATGGAGTATTGGTATTATATGATGCGAGTGATGCCAAAAATCCTGCATACCCCGTAGAGGGGCTATGGAGTACTTTGCATTTGGGCATTTTTTTGACGATATCTGCTAATAGCCATATAGGTTTGTGGATATTTCTCACTGTCCAAAAGTAGTCGATAAAGGGAAGGTCATCACAATTTTCTCTATATTTCTCCGTGATAAACTCCCACGATTGCTTGGAGTGCAAGAAGTGCTTGTGCGTGATCTTCTCTGTATAGAAATGGATATCTTTCATCGTATCGGGCATCGCTCCCTCTCCTGTGCGAAACCATTGGTACAACTCCTCTATACTTTCAAATTCATCTGTATCTTTAGGTTTTTTAGGGGTTTCTTTCTCCTCAGGAGAGAACATATAGTGTGTCTCAAGGTGGACGAGATTGTCAGGAAGCTCATATCTGATATCTCCATACTCACTCTCCATCGAGCCCAAAAATACAATCCCAAATTTTAAATCTGGCATACCATTGATAAGTTGATGAATCCAAGAGGAGACACCACCTCGTATATATGGATATGTCCCCTCTCCCAACAACAATATATCTATCTCATCACTCTCTCGTATCAATGCCATATACTACTCCCACTGTGTTACTATAGGGTGCAAAACTGCATTTGAATGCAAGCCTTTGGTCTCCCCTAGAAGCTCTTTGACTTTTTTGTAATCTTTTTTGACAAAAAATATCTCTGCTAAATAGGGGACGATATAGTCCATATTGACCCCATCTTCTATCGCTTTTGTGAAACACTCTTGTGCTTTGTTTATCTTGTGTTGGGCTAAGTAATTTTTGCCTAAAAGCACATTGATTTTTTCATTGTGAGGGTTCTCTTCCAAGGCTATGAGTGAATACTTCTCGACCTCTTGTGTGATAAAACTTTTGAGATCACTATCAGCAAGCTCAAAATAGATCAAATCCCAGTAGAGAAATGCCAACTCTCCTGCTCTTGTAGCTCTAGTGTGACGCTCCTCTGCCTCTTCAAAGAGTTGCATCTTTTCATGTATTTGACCGTTGATACCTTTTTCGAGATTGTCAATCACAGCAAAGCTATAGAGCCGTACCTCATCATTTTTATCGCCGAGACGATCTTTGATCAATGAGACATCACTTTTGGTGGCATTCTCTGCCAATGAAACCAACGCTCGCATCTTGAGAGAGGAGCCACTCGTACCTTTCTCCTCACCAAGGAGTTTATCCATAGCACCTTCTCCAAATACACGCTGAATTTCAGGAAACTCATTTTCAAACTCAATCATATTGATAGCGTGGACATTTTCTAGTTTTTTTTCATACTCTACATGCAAAAGATAGTAGACTATCCATACCGTCATGAGATAGCCAATTATAGGGAGAGCTATATTGAGTACCCAAAAAAAGAGGATATATTTGAGCCGTTTGGTTTGAAACCTATGAAATAAAAATTGCGAAGCGATTAAAGAGACGAAGAGTGATATGGTAGCATGTATGAGATAAAACAGCTCCAAAGAGTCCATAATATAATGATAGATATCACTCATGCCACATCTTTTATATACTCTTCTATAAGCTCTACATCTTTTATAGAGAGACTTGTATATTTGACATCGGTATCGCCATTTACAATGCCTGTGTTGTTATATATACGATCTACAAATCCATCCGCAGAGGTACTATCAGCAAAAGGAAAGAGTATAGCTATAATATCAAACTCTTCTCTTTTGATATAGCTCATCACATCAAGTATGCGTAGATTTTTTTGAACCATCTCTTGTAGTAGATGTGTATTGAGTTTATTGTAAGATTTAAAAATAAGCACCGTTGTCTCTGTACCAAACTTTCTGTTGAGTTGATACAAGCGATAGGATTCAAAACGAAAATTTGATTGGAATAGTGGTAAAAAATTGTCAATATTGGACATAATCTCTATCTTGTGTATCTCATCAAACATATAGTTGATGAGGATAGTTGCTGAAGTGAGATTGTCTTCGTTGAATGACATAAATGGCATCTTGGCTATCACAAGGAAACCTATGACTTTTTTATTGGATACGGCAGGTATAGTTGCTAAATAGCTACTTTTATTATGCTCATTGGTGGCATCGACATAGAGAGGCATCTTTTTGGCATATGACTCTTTGAGAAGCAAATCATCCACATCAACCACCTCATTACTATCTGTTTGTGCAAGTAAATTCATGGATTTATCATCTTCTACAGCGAGTAAAAATGCAGATTCAATACTGAGCGTTTTTTGTAGTAAAAGTAAAAATTTTTCATAGTAATCATGGGGCTTCTCTTTGATATAATACTCTTTGATTTTGAGTATAGAGTTTCGGAGGCTCATTGGTTTGACTACATAACTCTTCTCTATTTGATCATGTGAAATTTTGAGCACATAGAAAGCTTTGCTAAGTTCTGTAAATTTCTGTCTCGTATATTTATGTTCGGTCGCATGGTGGCTGATGATACTATTCCAAAAGAAGTGAAACTCTCCATATATCAATACTAAAACCAACTCTTTAAGATAATAGAAGTATTGAAACTCCTCATAGGAGTAGTGCATAACGATAATGACTATAGCCATTGCCAAAAGACCACTAGAAATACCATGAAAAAGTGTAATAATAGCCAATACAATGGTCAAGAAAGAGAAATCCACATCTATCATAAGTATATCTTGTGGACTGCTTATATATCCAACTATGACATAGAGAATCATCAATAAGATAGTCTCTAAATGGGCATATTTAAAAAGAAACTCTCTTACTTTCTTGCTCATAAACATTTTAGGCTACTGATCGCACTATTTGTCACTTAGCATAGAGGCGATGAGGTCTTGAGCTACAGTCCCTATGGAGGCATTACCCCAGCTACTATCTGAAGCAACTGCACTCCATTTGACTGCACCTGTCTTGAGGTCGATGAGTTTAAACTGTAGGCTTACAGCAGGCTCACCATCTATGCCTGTCTTGTATCTCCACTCACTCACACCGCCTATAAACATATAGCCATTTTTGCGGTTGAGGGCATCCGTTCTTTTTTGTTGTTGTGTCATCTTATGAGTCTCATTATCGATGCGATTATCTACTTGATAGCCTTTGGCTAGCAGCATTCCCTCTACTATATTGGATGCACGCATACCCGCTCTAGGTGTATCGGTGTAGTTGTCGAGTGCATAGAGTGCAATACTTTGAGATTTGTCAATACTACTCATAGGTGCAACAGATGAGAACTCTGTTTGTGTACAGCCTACAATAAAAGAGAGTAGCAATAAAGTGGAGAGAGAGAGGAGTGTTTTTTTGAGAACATTCATTGATAATCCTTGAAATTATTATAGATTAAGTATAGCATGAATGCTCAAAATATTTATTGAATGAGATAAAATTTCATAATTTTTATGTTAAGCATGATTTATCTGATATTCACTCCCCCCTATGATCTTTTGCAAACCTATAGCAACTTTTTCTCTTCTATCTTCACCCTTTTTCACCTCTTGTCTTATGCGCTCACTACTCTCTTGCTCTTCATGATCTGGCTCTTTGGTGCTTTGCATATACTGCTCTATCAATGCTATATCTTTGATAGATAGGCTTGTATATTTGATGCGATCACTACTCTTTTGTATATCGGCACTATTATAGACACGATTGATAAATCCATCGACAGATGTTCTATCAGCAAAAGGGAAGAGTACCGCGACGATATCGAACTCATCTTCTTGTGCATAACTCATCAAGTCTAATGTACGCAAGTTTTTATTGACAGCTTCTTTCAAAAGGTGTGTAGCCAATTTGTCATATGATTTGAAGAGGAGCATTGTCGTCTCAGTACCAAAATCTCTGTTGAGTTTATAGAGGCGATAGGATTCAAAACAAAAATTTGATTGAAACTGTGGCAAAAATCCCTCCATATTTTGCATAATCCTCATCTTGTAGACTTCATCAAACATGTAGTTGACAAGTATAGTCGCTGAGATGAGGTTGTCTTTGTTGAATGACATAAATGGCATCTTGGCTACTACCAACATACCTACAACTTCACCATA
>CBEUND010000057.1:0-14394 GCA_965544395.1 uncultured bacterium
TACCATCCCTTGGGTAAGCAGTCTCTCGAAAGGTTCATCAATATCACAATAACCCAAATCTCGAAGCACTTTGGTAAAAAATCGTGCATAGAGTAGGTGCAAGATAGCATGCTCTATCCCACCGATATATTGGTCTACACCCAACCAGTAGTTGGCATCTTCTCTATCTATCCCTAGATCATTCCACTTTTTAGGGTCAGTAGCATAGCGGAGTTGGTACCAGCTCGACTGCACAAAGGTATCGAGGGTATCACACTCTCTGATAGCATCTGCTCCACACTTAGGGCATTTACACTGCTTCCAAGTAGGGTGATTTTCTAGTGGATTGCCCTCTCCTGTGATCTCTACATCATCAGGAAGAGAGATAGGGAGGTTTTCTATCTTCTCAGGTACCAAACCACAGCTATCACAATGCACGAATGGTATAGAAGCACCCCAGTATCGCTGACGGCTCACACCCCAATTTCTTAGCTTGAAGTTGGTTGTACCTTGCCCTAGGTTTTTCTCTTCAAAGAGAGCGATAATATCTTTTTGGGCTTGAGTGTTGGTGATACCTGTAAACTCTGCTGACTCTTCTAATACTCCAGAGCCTGTGTATGGGAGTTCCCCACCAGTGATGACGCGTTTGATAGGCAATGCATACTGTGAAGCAAACTCAAAATCCCTCTCATCATGGGCAGGTACAGACATCACTGCACCACCACCGTAGGAGGAGAGTACGAAGTTGGCACACCATACAGGGATATGCTCTCCTGTAAGTGGATGGATCACCTCTATACCTAGATCATACCCCTCTTTGCCTTTTTTGGCTCGCTCTATCTCTGTCATGTTAGAGATATCGTTGATCTTTTCGGCTACACTCTCTTCCAAAAGATTGTGTTCGATGAGATATTTGGTGATAGGATGCTCAGAAGCTAGAGCTGTATAGGTCACCCCATAGATCGTATCAGGTCGCGTCGTATAGACAGAGAAGCTCCCACACTCTCCCCCTAGCTTCTCTCTACTCTCATCTGTAAGTACAAACTCAAACTCCAAACCTTGGGATTTGCCTATCCAGTTTTTCTGCATAGCAAGCACTTGTGCAGGCCATTTGCCCTCTAGCAACTCCAAATCTTTGAGCAGTTCATCGCCATACTTGATGATATCGAGGTAGTAGCCTGGCATCTCTTTGAGGGTCACTTCATTGTCACATCTCCAACAGCACCCATCCTCTACCTGCTCATTGGCGAGTACTGTATGGCAAGATTCGCACCAGTTGACTGTGGTGGATTCTCTATAGAGGAGCTTTTGCTCAAACATTTTGATGATAAACTCTTGCTCCCACTTGGTATAGAGTGGATCACAAGTAGCAAACTCTCGTCTCTTAGAAAACGAAAGTCCCAAACTATGCAACTCTCCTCGCATATAGTCTATATTGGAGTAAGTCCACTCTTTGGGGTGTCTACCATGTTTGATAGCTGCATTCTCTGCTGGCATACCAAAAGCATCCCACCCTATAGGGTGCAAGACATTGAAGTTTTGTTTGCGGTAGTACCGTGCAAGTGCATCACCTATAGCGTAGTTACGCACATGCCCCATATGCAATCTCCCCGAAGGGAAAGGAAACATACTCAGTATATATTTCTTGGCTCTCTCTTTGCCCTCATCAGGCTCAAACGCCCCCTCAGCCTCCCATTTGGCTTGCCATTTTTCTTCTATCTCTTTAGCGTTATAGCTCATCATATCTCCGCTTTGTAAAATTAGGAGATTATATCTTATGGGGGGTTAGGGGTTGCTTTTTGCGTTAGGAACTTCACAAGAACAATTCTACCAAGATGACGAAAGAATTTTGTTTCTAGTTGGATTGTTTCATGAGGAGCATAGATTAACTAACTTTTTTAGTTATAATCTCTACTTCTTGCTCTACGCCCTTATTCTTTTTCGGCAATTTCATATCTACTCCTAAGTGCTGTTTAATTGAATTTTTCAAAGCTATTGATAAAAATGTTGGCACGGCATTTCCTATTTGCAAATTTTTTGAACTTCTTGAACCATAGAAAATATAATCATCTGGAAAGCATTGTATCCTTGCACCCTCTCTTGTTGTCAATGGACGAGGTGCTTTTGGATGGATACATCTTGAAGATGATGGCGTACTTAAATTTCTTGTAATAGTTGGTGCTGGTCTTTCCCACCATAATCTACAATAGGTATTTTTAAATCCACTTTTTGGTCGCAACTCTTCGGGTACATCTTGGGGTGTTCCGCCATCAGGTAAAGATTCCATAAGTTTTACTAATTTATCATTATTTTTAGGTGCATTATGATCCATCAATCTTTTGGGTGCTTCAACTCTCATTAATTTCTGAAATTCATTCTTGGGTTCACTGCTATATTCAAAACTCTCTTCATTGCTTTTAATAAATGGCAAATCACTTATTGCTTCGGATAAGGTTAAGTAAGGTTTTAAATTTTGATTAAAAATATTATTATCTTCTATATTGGAGTGAGTTGGTTTAGGGTATTCAAAATCTTGGTTTAATTTTGTACCAATTATTATTACTCTTTCTCTAATCTGTGGTACACCAAAATCTGCCGAATTTAAAACTTCATATTTAACTTTATATCCCAATGATTCAAAAAGAGATAAAATTGTTTTTAGTAATTCACCTTTTTGCATTGATAAAAGTCCTTTAACATTTTCAAATAAAAATAGTTTAGGATTTAACTCTTCTAAAACTCTATAATATTCTTGAAATAATTTTCCCCTTGGGTCATCTATTAATCTTTTTCCAACGGTTGAAAATGCTTGACAAGGTGGACCACCAATAATTAAATCAATATCACCTTTCTTTATTTGAAAGTCATTAGTAAGGTTTTTAAATCCAAAATCTTTTATATCGCAATTATATATTTTTACAGTTGGATGATTTAATGAATATGCTTTAGCCATATCAGACAAAAGTTCATTTGCAGCTATAATCTCAAAACTATCATCATGTGCAAAACCGTAGCTAAGCCCACCAACTCCTGAAAATAGATCTAAAACTTTAAATTTTTTCATTTAAAAACTTATTTAGTTGCTCAATTAAGTTTTTAATTGAAAATGAAAAAGTATTAATATTATTTAAAAATATTTGATAAGCTGGTTTTCCGTATGGCTTATGGTATGAAATATATTTTATATTGTCATTACTTTTTTTTAAGTCAATAAGGTAAAATTCTTTATTATAGATATCTATACATATAAGTATTGCTTGTTTATTTTTAAGTTTTTCAAATTTATTATCTCTTAAATCTATTCGTTGATATGCTTTCCAATAGTTTGTATATGAATTGACTAATTCTACACTTAATAACTTACCATTTTTTTTAATACAAAAGTCACTATCACTAGAAACTTTACTATTAGGTAAAATATTCCTTTCGCTATCTGAACCATATAAATCAATTTCAAAATTATCTTTTAAATACATTAAAACCGTATCCTCATAAACCCAAGATGAAACTAAATCTTTTGCATATTCTTCTATTGTTCGCCTATCTCTTTGATGCTTGCAGCTTTAAAGTGATTTCCATACATCTGAATATTCTATTTGTAATTTTTTAAAATTATTTTCTAAAATATAAATATTACTTTGTGAATAATTATAGTCTTTTGCAACATTAACTAAATTCTTTTTAAATAAGTTACTTAATCCATCATATATATTACTCATAATCTTTTCCTATAAAAAAATTTAACATCACCTTGGTTTGTAAAACCTAATTCTTTTCTATATTCTCTAAAATATTGAGTTGTAATGAATCCGCTCATTATATATTAATCCTTTTAATATTTACGATTTTATCCAAAGTTTACTATTGGTTTGATGAGTGTGTGCATCACTTTATCTTCTATTTTCCCCTTCTTTAGGTTCTCCTCCTACAAAAGCAATCCAATAAAACCTCCCTACAGCATAAAACATCAGTGCATAAGCGACAAATCGTACGATGCTAGCAATCATCCCATCATATTGCAAAACTCCTAAAGTATTGAGGATATAGTAGAAATCATGGTACGCATCCACACCAAGAAAAGATTTACTTGCTGGGAGTATCGCTCCCTCGTGAGATGTCGAGATATACCATGCTGTATTGTGCATCGTAAAACCTGTAAAAAATATGCCGATATTTGCCGCCAATAGATTGCCCCGCCTATAATAGTAATACCCTATCCCTGCAGGGAAGAGAAGCTGAAAAAGCGTTCCGTTGAGGACAGTAACAAACTGAGGGCATGGGAGTATATAGCAGACTCCATGTCCACCCTCATGCACTATGCCAAACACTTGATTGGAGATAAAAAAATAGAGATCAAAGATACTCTGTATCAGTGATTTGTCAGTTATATATCTGGGTGGATATGGAGCATAGTGGTGAAAAGAGAAGAGAAAAAGGGCAAATATGACAAAAACCGCCTTTTTTGCCATCGGCGTATTGCTCTGTGGATCTACAGGTTTCTCTTGTGCAAGATCCCGTAGATAGGAGAGGTTTTGTTTTTTGCTTCGCATTTTCAACTCCTCTAGTGAAGCCTTCCAACTCTTTCTCATCTTCTTGACATCCTACCCTATCAAAGCAATAGTGGCAAACTCATCAAACAGTTTGTCGAGTGATATCTCTTTGGATTTTGTAGCTATTGTAACTTTCATCCAACTATGATAACCTATGTGATGTTAAAAAAATATAAATCAATTGAGATATAGGCTAGTTCTCTTCACAGAAGCAAAAGAAGAAGTCAGATAGGTATCTCTATTTTTGGGTAGCCTAAACGAATTTTATGCTATCATGCCCCATCAAAAAAAGGGTCGTAGAGCGTGGATGCAGTTACAAAGATATTGGAGAGAAAAGATAGACTGCTCACTGAGGTTTACTTCGATTTGCAAGAGTTTTTTGAGGAGAAGTATGGCTCTGATGCTCTTGTACTGATGGAGATAGGGACTTTTTTTGAAGTCTACGAAGTCAACAATGATAGCCATAAGATAGGCAAAGCCAAAGAGATTGCTGAGCTCCTCAATATCCAGCTCACACGCAAAAACAAAGCTATCTTAGAGAACTCTATGCACAATCCCCTCCTAGCAGGTGTACCTGCTGTCTCACTGGATCGCTATCTCTCTCGTCTCATAGATACGAAAAAATATACAATTATTCTCATCAAGCAAAAAGGCGAAATGCCTCATATCAAACGCTATGTCGCCAATATCATCTCTCCTGGTACGAACTTCGAGTATCTCAATGAGCCAAGTGAAAACAACATCGTATCTCTAGTCATAGATAAGAACCAAGAGATATACTCTGTAGGCTATGCTGCTATAGATGTCAGCACGGGCAAGACTATCACCAACGAGATACACTCTAGCAGAGATGACAAGAGCTATGCACTTGATGAAGCCTTCAACCTCTTGCAGAGCTACAGTACCTCAGAGGTGATAGTGACACTCGACAATGCTACCATAGATAGTGAGTGGGTGCTACACTACCTAGAGCTCAAATCCCTACACTACTCTCTCAATACAAAACGCTTTAAGATCAGCTTCCAAAATGAGCTCTTCAAGCGTATCTTTGATATCAACTCCTTCCTCTGTGCTATTGAGTATCTCGACCTAGAGCGACACCCCTATACGACTGAAGCTCTGGCTATATTGATAGATTTTATCATAGAGCATGATGAGAGCATCATAGAGAAGATGAACCGCCCACACTTTTTAGGAAACAATCGCTATATGTATATCGGCAACAACGCCATGCACCAACTCTCCATCATCTCCAGAGATAGAGCAGAGATGACACTCCTAGAGCTGATAGACAAAACCTCTACTGCTTTTGGAAAGCGACTCTTCAAAGAGCGACTGCTCAACCCCATCTGTGATAGAGAGCTACTAGAGGAGCGGTATAATCTCGCAGAGAAGCTCATGCCCTCTGTCAACCGCTTCGAGACACATCTCAAGCAGATATATGACTTAGAGCGGATACTCCGCCGTATCAAACTCCGCAAACTCCACCCCGTAGAGCTCACCTATATAGCGATCTCCTTAGACTCCATCATCGCACTCATAAAAGATGCCAAGAGAGAGGCACTCGATACCGAAGAGAGTCTCCTCGATGAGACACGAGAGATGCAGCAGATATTGGAGCAGACCTTTGACCTCGATATTTGTGCGAAATTTCGATTAGAACAGATCGATGACAATCTCTTCTGTGATGGTATCTACCCAGCTATAGACAGCATAATCCAAACCCAAAAAGAGGAGCTAGGCAAGATCGACACTGTAGCGACATATATAGAGGGGTTTTTCGAGCAAGGCAAGCTCTTTGGTGGAGAGAACAAATATACTACAGTAGGCTATTTGGAGAGTGAGGGCTACTTCATCCAACTTACCAAAAACCGCTTTACACTCATAGAGAAAGAGCTTCGTGACTCCTTCGTGACAATAGAGGATCAACACTACTTCTTCAAAGATTTTCACTACAAACAGCTCAAAAACTCTGTCAAACTCCACTCCAAGCTCTTTGAGGATGTGACACGCAACTATGAAGCAAGTCAAGTCAAACTCATCTCTCTCGTGAGACAACGATATGCAGAGAGCTTAGAGCTGATAGAAAACCGCTTCTCTCTGCTCTTTGAGAAACTCATAGAGTTTGTCGCCAATATAGATGTCGCTATCTCCACAGCCAAGTCAGCCACACAGATGAACCTCACCCGTCCTATCATCCAAGAGACGGGAGCCTATGAAGTGATAGGGTTACGACATCCACTCATAGAAGCCAACGATGAGAGCGGTATCTACATCCCCAACGACCTCTACCTCGGAGAGTATGAGAGTAGCTCACACAACCATATCACCCTCAATGCAAGCAACAATGAAGATATCTATGGTGTCCTGCTCTATGGTATCAACTCTTCAGGTAAATCATCTCTCATGAAGAGTGTCGGTATCTCTGTAGTGATGGCACAAGCTGGCTTCTTCGTGCCTGCTGTAGAGCTGCGTCTAAGACTCTATGACAAGCTCTTCACTCGTATCGTCTCCAAAGACAATCTCTACAAAGGCTTCTCTACTTTCACGGTGGAGATGCTAGAACTCAAAAATATATTTAACCGTGCAGATGAACACTCACTCATACTCGGTGATGAGATCAGCCAAGGGACAGAGACAGAGTCTGCATTGGCTATAGTGGCGAGTGCTATACTACGGCTCATTACTCTGAAGAGTACCTTTATCTTTGCGACGCACCTGCATCAGCTCAAAGATATACCAGAGTTAGAGAAACTCAAAAATCTGATATTTTTGCATCTAGGTATCCACTATGATGAACACAACGATAAACTCACCTACAACCGTGTCCTCCAGCTAGGTATGGGAGATAGCCTCTATGGTCTGGAGTTTGCCAAGTCTCTCCATATGGATAGTGAGTTTCTCATCAACGCCCAAAAGATACGAGAGTCTCTCCTCTCCCCAAACTCAGAACTCCAAAGCCTCAAAAAACAAAAACGAAGCAGATATAACAAAAAACTCTTTATAAGCAAGTGTGCCTTGTGTGATGAGCCTGTAGATGATATACACCATATCAAAGAGCAGAGAGAAGCCGACAAAGCAGGCAATATAGGGCACTTTCACAAAAACCACAAATACAATCTCATCCCCCTATGCAAAAGACATCATGCACTCGTCCACGAAGGCAAGATCACTATATCTGGCTTTGTGATGACCGATAGAGGCTTAAAACTACATTATTGGGTAAATGGGGGGGGGTAGCTAGAGGGGAGAAAGGACTTACAGTCTTATTCTCTCCTCTTTCAGTAGATACTTTTTCAAGAAAAATTGATCTGTTACGCCTATTTTTTTCGCCATATCAGAGTTGATCAGTCTGTATGAGATTTTATAGTCTACTATTTTTGTCTTTTGAGGGAGAAGAAAAAAGTAATTTTTCGTACTTTTTGCTTGAATTCTTGTATCCTCAACGAGAGATTTCGCCAAATGGGGGATAGTGATCTTGCCTCTTTTATCTCTCCACGAAGCACCTATGACTTCTGTTTGTTTATCAAGGAGTCTATTATGCTTATCAAAAAATTGAACAGTTATAATAATCTCTCGTAACCCATAACCTGTAGGTATGGCATGCGGTGCTTTATTTGCTAAGGTAAGTGTAAATGTATCATCTAATGTATCACTACTAATGGCAACTTGCTTGGTAAATATATCACTATTGTCAATACTAGCAAATCGGTGATCTCTCACCTCTCTTACTCTTGGCTGTTTACCATGGATAGAGAAGTTGGAAGCGACTCCCTGTTTCTTCTCACTCATATGACACTTTTTGCAACCCTCCTCTTGGGCAAGATCTTTTGAGCTATCATACTCTTTGCCCGTAGCATACACCTCTACCCCATGTCTATTGGTACCACTAAAGTGACAAGCAAAGCAGAGCTTTGGATTACTATCGGCAAAGTGTTCTCTAAACTCAGTCTTGTGATATGGAGAGTCTGCATCATCAAAGGGACCAAACATTGTCCCTTGTGTTCCAAACTTTATGCTATTGAATCCTTGTGAACCTATATCTTTGTCAAGATGAATCTTATCTGCATTGTGGCAGACTATACAGTTGATACTATTTTTCATATGTTCTGCACTCAGTATTTGTTTATACTTTTGCTCTTCTGCAGTAACACCTAATGCCAGTAGTATCTTATCATTACTACTCATATATTTTTTAGTTATACGAGGATTGTGGCACTTTGCACACTCTACCTTCACTTCATCCAATATCAATTTTGGAGATTTTTCAACGATATACTCTAGTGATTTTTTATAGAGATCATTTTTGCTAAAGTGTGAATTGGAGTGCCGTGAAGTTTCCCAAAGAGTTGAGATCTTGGTGTGACATGCTTCACAATTTTTATTGGATGCCCACTTTTTATCTATCTTTTCACTTGATAGTAGTAATGATGATAAAATCATTATAATTGTTATCCACTTCATAAACTCAAACCTTTCTCGTCATCTGTGAACTTAATACTACTATTTTAAGTGTAAGATAAAACTTATCTAAGACTATCCTCCATCTATCTCTTTTTTTGTGTTACCATAAAAGCACTCTCTACTGCTTTGATAAAGCTATCTCGTACTCCACCCTCTTCTAGGGTAGAGTAACCTGCAGCAGTCGTTCCTCCTGGACTCATAACAGCATCTTTGAGTAGGGCAGGATGTTGTGCAGAGAGAAGAGGTGAAAAACCTTTGAAGAGAGCTTCGACAAATGCTCTACTATCTGCTCTCTTGAGACCTTGTTTAACAGCACCATCCATGAGAGCTTCAGCGACCATTGCCAAATATGCAGGACCACTTCCTGCGACGGCTGTAGCTATATCCAACTCTTTTTCACTATCAAGCCAGATAGCATCTCCTATCGCATCAAAAATCTCTAAAGCTTCAGCTCTATACTCGCTATCACCAGTCAAAGCTGTGGCTGATGCCCCATAAGTTGCTCCGAGATTTGGCATCGCACGGATGACACATTGTGCATCTATCTCTTGTCGTAGAGATTCAATAGTCGTACCAGCCATGATGGAGTAGAGTGATCTTGCCCTGCCATGTAACTCTTGTGCTACCATCTCTAAAGCATTTGGTTTGACACAGAGAAGTATATTTTTATCTGCTATATCTACATTATCCAAGAGATAAACAGGTGTGCCATATTGCTTAAAAAGATACTGAAGCTTTTCACTATCTCTTATACAAAATTCCAATTCATATTTCTCTCTTAACCCATCAGCTAAGGCTAATGCCATCGTACCATTTCCTATAACAGTAAGCTTCAAATTCGTATCCTTTGTATAAAATTTTTTGGATTATAGCAAAATATCATAAACTTTTTACATATTTTGAGATATTATATAAGCGATTATTATGTCATCTATCTTTTTCTATAGGGGATGACAATTTTTTTAGGGGTTATAATATGAATAAAAGTCTATTGATTGCCATTGCATTTGCGATGCTCTTAGGTGGTTGCCTAGGGAACAAAGAGAAAGTGTCTGACTACAACAAACCAGCAC
Source organism: uncultured bacterium (assembly GCA_965544395.1). Taxonomy (GTDB): domain Bacteria; phylum Campylobacterota; class Campylobacteria; order Campylobacterales; family Sulfurovaceae; genus SZUA-451. Next base: position 10,067 of record CBEUND010000057.1, read on the forward strand.
TCTATTGGTATAAAAAGATTGCGGAATCGGTGAGTAATGGTAGTCTAGATAAGGCAGATGAGTATTATCTTTCACTCAAGAGTGAACATATGCGTTCACCTCTACTCCCTGCTTCCATCATCATGCTTGCCAATGGTCACATGGATGGAGAAGAGTATCTCATGGCCAATTTCTATTTTGATGAGTACAACAAACGATTTGCTACAAGTGATGGTCGAGAGTATGCAGACTATATGAAGCTCAAATCGGCTTTTATGGGTATCACTGATGTCAATAAAGATCAGAAGCTTATTCTTGATACTGTAGCCAATGCCAACAAATTTACTATGCGTCATCCCGACTCTCCATATACTGCACTTGTCAATACTATATTGGTGAGACTCCATATGAGTCAATATCTGCTCAATGAGAATATCGCGGCACTCTATGATCGCATAGACAAAAAAAATGGTGCGAAGATATATAGAGAAAAAAATAGTAATTCACCACTCAATTTGAATGATATTGATCTCCCTGAAAAAGGTATTTTAAGTGAGGTACTTGACTAACATGAAATTAAGTGATTATGATGCTTTTCCCGCGACACTTCCGATTATAGCAGAGGACAATCTCTTCTTCTATCCATTTATGATAAGTCCTATATTCTTGAGTGCACAAGAGGATATAGATGCAGCTCTTTATGCTATGGAGAACAATACACTGCTCTTTGCTACTTCCACAAGAGAGGGACATGAGGGTGAGCGAAGTTTTGAGGCTATCTATACTTATGGTGTAATAGGATCTATCATGCGTAAAGTCCACATGCCTGATAATAGAGTGAAAATACTCTTTCAAGGTTTATCAAGAGGTGTGATAATGAAACCTATTGAGGGAGATTTCCCTCAAGCAGTGATAGATACTGTAAAGAGTGAGGAGTACAACCATCTAAAAGTGAACGCATTGATGGATATACTCAGAGATAAAATCAAGCAACTCTCTACGCTCAATAGTGCTTTTCCTACGGATCTTCTCAGAGCTATTGAAGAAAATGACGAACCACATCGTATCGCTGACCTCGTCTCTTCTATGCTCAAACTAAGTAAAACAAAAGCATATGAACTCTATATAGAGAGCGATATAGAGAAACGACTCTTATCTCTTGTGGATATTATCATCAAAGAGATAGAGTCTGCGAAAGTGCAACGAGAGATTAGAAATAAAGTACATACAAAAATAGAGCAAACGAATAAAGAGTATTTCCTCAAAGAGCAACTCAAACAGATACAGCAAGATTTAGGCGTGGATACGCAACGAGAAGAGGAAGTGGCTGAATTTCGTGAGAAACTAGAAGCAATCAAACAATATCTCGAAGAGGATGCGTATAAAGAGATCAAGAAGCAGTTAGATCGTTTTGCTAGAGTCCATCCTGATAGTGGGGATGCAAATATTTTGCAGAGTTATCTTGAGTGGGTTTTTGAAATACCATTTGGTCAACTCTCCAAGAAAAAGCTGAATATCAAAGATGTAGAGAGCAAGTTGGATTCTGATCACTACTCTTTAGAGCAACCCAAAGAGCGAATAGTAGAGTTTTTCTCTGTGCGAGAACTTTTAGAACGCAGAGGATTGAGCCAGACAGATAGCAAGGGGGTGATACTCTGTTTCGCTGGACCCCCTGGTGTAGGGAAGACATCTCTTGCCAACTCTATAGCTACAGCACTCAAGAGACCACTGGTGCGTATAGCATTGGGTGGACTAGAAGATGTCAACGAGCTCCGAGGGCATAGACGCACATATATAGGTGCAATGCCTGGTAGAGTTGTCCAAGGGATGATAGAGGCGGGGAGTGTGGATCCTGTCGTAGTGCTTGATGAGGTAGACAAAGTGGGGCGAAGCCAGCGAGGTGATCCTACAGCTGCACTCTTGGAGATACTTGACCCAGAGCAAAATAGCCACTATAGAGACTACTATCTCAATTTTCATATAGATTTGAGTAAAGTCATCTTCATAGCCACAGCCAATGATGTAGGGAGAGTACCTCCAGCACTTCGAGATAGGATGGAGTTTATCTTTTTGAGTAGCTATACACCCAATGAGAAGCTTGAGATAGCACAAAGGTATCTCATCCCTCAAGAGCTCAAAAAGCATGCCTTAAAGAAGAGAGAGTTTACGATCACTAAGCCTGCACTCAAAAAGCTCATAGAGGAGTATACAAGAGAGTCAGGCGTACGGAACCTCCGTAGAAAGATAGCCTCTTTGATGCGTAAAGCAGCTAAATCACTCCTCGAAGATGAAGAGCAAAAAAGCGTCTCTATCAAGCTAAAAAATCTTGCAGAATTTGCAGATAAAAAGGTGTTTGAGATATCTCCCATCGAAGAGGAACCACAGATTGGAGTCGTCAATGGATTGGCTTGGACATCTGTTGGTGGTGATGTCTTGAGTATAGAAGCGATCAAGATTAAGGGTAAAGGGATGATGCAACTCACTGGAAGTTTAGGTGATGTGATGAAAGAGTCTGTAAAGATCGCCCATAGTGTTGTCAAGATATTGATAGACAAAGAAGTGATAGAGGTCGCACAAGAGAGTATACCACGAAGTGCAAAAGAGAGCGAAGATGAGATCACGCTTGATTCAAGCCAAATATATAAGCGATATGACTTGCATATACATGTACCTGAGGGAGCCACTCCAAAAGATGGACCGAGTGCAGGGATCGCCATGGCTACGGCTATCGCTTCTATCTTGAGTGATAAAAAGGTAGATAACAGATCAGCAATGACAGGAGAGTTGACACTCACAGGCAAAGTACTCCCGATAGGGGGACTCAAAGAGAAACTAATCGCTGCTTATAAGGCAGGAGTGACAAAAGCACTCATTCCTGCCAAAAATTATGAACGAGACTTAGATGATATCCCTGACGAGGTCAAAGCAAACCTAAAGATAGTTCCCGTCAAAAGGATAGAAGAAGTGTTACAAGAAGTTTTAATATAAGGAATATAAATGAGACAAACCATTACAGAGAAAATCTTTTCAGAACATGCCAACAGAGCTGTCAAAGCTAGGGAGATAGTGCGAGTTGATATTGACATGATTATTGGCAACGACATCACGACACCTATCTCTATCAACGCATTTGAGCAGAGTGGAGCAAAGCATTTGGCGAAACCTGACAACTTCAGTATAGTGATGGATCACTATATCCCTGCCAAAGATATAGCATCTGCGAACCAAGCCAAAATATCAAGAGATTTTGCCTACAAACATGATCTCAAATACTTTTTTGATGAGAAAGATATGGGTATAGAGCATGCCTTACTCCCTGAAAAAGGAGTTGTGATCCCTGGTGATGTCATCATCGGTGCTGACTCTCACACTTGTACACATGGGGCACTGGGTGCATTCTCTACAGGTATGGGGAGTACGGATTTGGCATTTGGCATGATCACTGGGGGCAACTGGTTCAAAGTCCCTGAGAGTATCAAAGTCATCCTCACAGGCAAACCAGGCAAACATATCTATGGCAAAGATATCATCCTCGAACTTATCCGTATATTGGGAGTCGATGGTGCTCTCTATAAAGCACTAGAGTTCACGGGTGATGCGATCGCACATCTTGGTATGGATGATAGATTTTCTATGTGCAACATGGCGATAGAAGCAGGAGCAAAGTCAGGTATCATAGCAGTCGATGAGATCGCCCAAGCATACCTCGATGAACGAGCCAAGCTCAATGGTGGATTACGCTCAGAGCCGAAAGTATTCTCCTCTGATGAAGATGCAGAGTATTCTCAAGTGATAGAGATAGATGTCGCTGCACTCTCTCCTGTGATAGCGTATCCATTCCTCCCATCCAATGGCAAACCAGTAGAGCAAGCTGTAGCTGATGAACTCGCTATAGATCAAGTGATGATAGGCTCATGTACCAATGGACGCATAGAAGACCTCCGTATAGCAGCCAAGATAATGAAAGGCAAACGAGTAGCCAAGAGAACCCGTATGATCGTCACCCCTGCAACCCAAAAGATACTCATGCAAGCACAGCACGAGGGATTGATGGATATACTCATAGAAGCAGGTGCAGTAGTCTCTAACCCTACTTGTGGTGCATGTCTAGGTGGATATATGGGTATCCTTGGTGATGGTGAACGATGTGTAGCGACAACCAATCGAAACTTTGTAGGACGCATGGGGGCAAGAACTTCCGAGATATACTTAGCTAACTCCGCTGTAGCCGCCGCTTCCGCTATAGCTGGCAAGATAGTAGACCCTAGAGATATCTAATCTCTCTGTGGATTTTGTATGGTGGGGGGAGTAGGCTGTCGAAAAACCCCTAAATCACTCACTTATTCATT
>CBEUND010000058.1:0-13954 GCA_965544395.1 uncultured bacterium
AGGAGAAAATAGGCAAGACACCAAAAAATACACTGGTACCTCTCCAGTTTTCTCTCATCAAACCGTACATAATGTTTTCTCGTATCAGGGCTTTCGTTAATCTTCTTTTGTAAGCATTTATTTACACACAATTATCAATTCTGTATTACTTTAAGGTGAGGTTTTTTCGTTGGATTTACCTATACTAACGAGCAAGAATCACATTTTATGGTATAATCAATGATAGTAGATTATCAGAAAGGATAAAAGTATGTATGCCGTGGAATTTGAAACTATTGTAGATAGTCCTTATATCAAATTGGAAAATCACAAAAACTTTCTCAACCAAAAAATTCAAGTGATTATTTTGGCTGATGAAAAAAAGTCTATGAAGCGAACAAAAGATAGTAGTTTTTTTGATAAACTACGAAGCCAATAGGCTAATGTCATACAGGGTGCAGTTTCCTAACGCACCATATATACCAACCCTCTACCCCACATACAAAGAAGCAATAGCCTGTTTCGCTAAGTCTATAAATCCATCGGCTCCTGGAAAGAAGGGGATGAGGCTTGTGCCTATACCGCCCCACACTACTAGGATCGCCATCAAGGCTATGAGGGTACTACTGAAGTTGATTGGGAACTTTTTTTGGCTGTGTCCTGTGGGGTAGAAGTACATCATGGCTATGAGCTTGAAGTAGTAGTATACAGAGATGAACGCAGTCACTATCCCGAGACCAGCGAGCAAAATCTGACCAGACTCAATAGCACTTGTGAAGATGTAGAATTTGCCCAAGAAACCGATAGTCGATGGAAATCCAGAGAGTGAAAGCATAAATATCGACATCATCAGAGCCATATATGGGCGGCGTTCTGAGAAGCCTTTGAAATCTTCATAAGTCATCTGTCGTTTGCTCTGAGAAGCGATGAAACTGAGGATACCGAAAGCCCCCACGGCACTCAAAAAGTAAGCGATGAGATAGAACATGATAGCAGGAGCTGCCATCTCTGAACCCAAGCCTATAGAGGTGATAGCGATGAGCATATAGCCACTATGCACGATACTAGAGCCTGCGAGCATTCTTTTGATCGTCTGTTGGGATATGGCTATGAATGAACCACCGATGAGAGTAATGACGCTGAGAACCTGTAGCATAGGAGTCCAGAGGTGGCTAATCGTAGTAAACTCTATGAGATATATCCGCAGAGCTATGGCAAATACTGCTATCTTGAATGTAGAAGCCATGAACATAGTGACAGGATAGGGAGCTCCATGGTAGACATCTAACACCCAAGAGTGAAATGGCACAATCCCTATCTTGAAGAAGATAGTGATCATAATGAGAGTCCCACCGATAAATACGAGCGTCAAGTCACTTCCAGTGTGGGTAGCGATATATGCCGATATATGCCCTAGATTTGTAGAGCCTATCGCTCCATATATCATCACAGTGCCGAGGATGAAAAATGTACCCATCATAGAGCCCAAGACGATATATTTCATCATCGCTTCAGAGCTGATGAAGTTGCGTTTGTGATATCCTACTAGTGCATAGATGCTCAATGATGCTATCTCTAGTGCGATAAATGCAGTCACGAGTTCGTTGGCGTGTACGAGGGTCATCATCCCAAAGACAGAGAAGAGTATCAATGCGAAGTATTCGCCATTGTAGTAGTCTCTACTCTTGAAATAGTCTGTGTTGATGAGTAGGGTCATCACTGCACCGATAGTAAACATCAAGTCAAAGAGTGTAGCGAAGTCATCCATAATATAGATATTGCCAAATATCTCAGGAAAAGCATAATATGACTCTGCCCTCCCAAACTGTGGTATCTCTATAGCGATAGATATGCCTAGAAAAATAACAGCAATAATGTTGAGTTTGTTGAGATCTACTCTACTGCTACGGCTCAAAAGCATCAAAATAAATGCACCTAACACTACGATAACCATAGGTAAAATATGGATAAATTGATCTATCATTGGATGCCTCCCATCGCATTGAGTACTAGTTGTAAGAGTGGTTCAAGATATGGTATGAAGAGCGATGGGGCTATCCCTGTGATGAGCAACAAAAGCATCAAAGGAGAGAGCATCACTATCTCTCGCAGTGTCAAATCCCTAAAGCCCTCAACACTACTCGCTACTGAACCATATATCACTCGCTGTAGCATCCAAAAGATATAGAGCATCGCTGAGAGCATAGTCGTCGCAGTCAAGACGCCAACCCAAAAATTGAACTTGAAGGCTCCGATGATGATCAGTAACTCTGCTACAAAACCACCAGTCCCAGGGAGACCAGCGATAGAGAGAGCAAAGAAGACAAAGAAGAGAGCAAATTTGGGTGCAACAGAGGCGATACCGCCTAGGTTGTAGATATTGATACTTTTTGTCCTCCTATAGAGTAAGCCAATCATCAGAAAGATACCAGCCGAAGCCAAGGCATGAGTAGCAATGAAGTATAAGCTCCCACCCCATCCGTAGATATTGGTGACGACTATACCCAACGCTATGAGTGAGAGGTGTGAGCCTGAAGAGTAGGCAAACATTCGCTTCAAGTTAGGCTCCATAATCGCATGGATAGCGTAGTAGAGTAGCCCAATGATAGCTAGCACGATAATCGTAGGAGCATAGTAAGAGAGTGTCGTGTCAAATATCCCATATCCAAAACGCCAAAGCCCATAGACACCGAGCTTTGCCATAATAGCAGAGAGTACTACAACGGCAGGTGTAGGTGCTGAGTTGTATGCAGGAGCCATCCAAGTGTGGAAACCTACAAGCGGTATCTTGATAGCAAAGGCGAGGAGGAAACCAGCAGCCAACCAGATAGATGTCTGTGGGTCAAATGTGAGCCTACCGAGGTCATTGATAGCAAAACTCCAACTCCCCATAGTTTCAAAGTGCTTATATCCAAGATAGAGTATCGAAAAGAGCATACTCATAGAGCCGAGTATAGTCATCAAGACGATCTTCATAGAGTTGTATTGGTTCATACCACTGCCATATCGTCCTATCATGATAAATATAGGCAAAAGCATCGTCTCCCAAAAGAGATAAAAGAGCATCAAATCAAGCGAGAGTACCGCACCTGTGACACCTGTTTGCAAGAGCATCATGTTGTACCAGTAGCCTCTACGATCCTCATCCCATATATAGATATAGAGTAGAGGCACGAGCAGTGTGATAAGCACGAGTATCACTAGTGAGATAGCATCCACACCTACAAAATAGTTGATGCCGTAGTTTTGTATCCAAGGGAGCATACGCACAAACTGCATATCACCAGAGGGGTCAAAGTGGATGAGTACCACGACAACCAAAGCACTCACTATCAATGACGAGATGACAGTACCTATACGGATAAACCGTAGCGTCGCATTGGACAAGCCCAAGATAATAGCACTCAAGAGCGGTATGAAGATGATAGCAGATAAAATTTTCTCCATTAGAAGCCTCCTGTGGCAATCAAAATCGAGAGTGAAATGATAGAGATACCTATCATGCTGTAGAGTGCATAGTAGCGGATTTGACCGTTTTGTAACCGTGCAAAGAGGAAGCCAGCATATCTATAGCTATAGACAGCACTATTGATGATACCATCAAAACCTACTTGGTCAATAAACTTATCAGAGAATAGACTCAAAGATCGTAACGGTTTCACAAACGCCCAATCATAAAGCTCATCTACATAGAATTTGTTGACTATGAGTCTCTGCCAAGCCATCAAGTGGATCGGCTCGTTGGCATTTCGTGCATAGAGTATATACGCTAGCCACATCCCCAAAAGCCCCATCGTGACACTCAAAAATCCAAGTGCATACTCTGTAGAGTGTGCTATATGCAACGCTCTATCAGGCAGAGCGATGAAAGAGCCAAACCAATCGCTCCCCCCATAGGCTTCGTTGGCTCCGAGTAGACCCACGGTCGCACTCCCAAAGGCGAGTATCATAAGCGGTATCGTCATACTCTTAGGGAGGGGTACTATTTGAGTATGCTCTGCTTTATCATTGAAAAAGACAATGAAGAGCATACGAAACATATACAATGCTGTCAAAAATGCCGTCACTGTACCAATCCCCCAGATGAAGTAGTGTTCTGAAGCAAAGGCTGCGACCAATATAGCATCCTTACTAAAGAACCCTGCAAATGGAGGGATGCCAGAGATAGTAAGTGTCGCGATAAACATCGTGATATAGACAAGCTTGAGATGCTTGCGGAGTCCACCCATCTTGAAGATATTTTGCTCATGGTGTAGAGCGATGATCACTGCACCAGCTCCCATAAAGAGCAAGGCTTTGAAAAAAGCGTGGGTAAAGACATGAAATATCCCACTACTATATGCACCCAAGCCAACAGCGACAAACATATAACCTAACTGTGACATCGTCGAGTAGGCGAGTATCTTTTTGATATCATTTTGGTAGAGAGCGATGATAGCAGCGAAGAGTGAAGAGACGATCCCCACTATAGCGATGAACTCTCCTACTTGTGGTATCTCATTGTAGAGGAAAGCAAATCGAGCCACCATGTAGACACCTGCTGTCACCATAGTAGCAGCATGTATGAGAGCCGAAACAGGCGTAGGACCTGCCATCGCATCGGGAAGCCAGACATAGAGTGGTATCTGTGCAGATTTACCCATCGCTCCCACAAAGAGTAGCAGACCAATGAGTGGCAAGAGTAGAGGATTTACTTGGGATAAGTTTGCCTCTATAGAGACAAAGGTATACCCACTACTCCCTAATGCCAAAAAGAGAAGCACAAGAGCCATAATAAATCCAAAATCACCCACTCTGTTGAGGATAAATGCCTTATTGGCGGCAGTGACATTGGCAGGATCTTTGTGATAGAAACCTATCAGTAGGTAGGAACACAACCCCACAAGCTCCCAACCAACAAACATAATGATAGGGTTATCAGCAAGTATGAGCAAAAGCATGCTTCCCATAAAGAGGTTGAAGTAGCTAAAGAATTTGCCAAAGCCTGCATCTCCTCGCATATATCCAACTGCATAGATATGGATAAGTGTCCCAACGAAAGTGATAAAAAAGAGCATCACAGTGCTGAGTCTATCTGCCATAAACGCCAAAGATATATGCATAGCACCCAAATCTATCCAAGTGAAGAGTTTGCTATAGAAGATAGCATCTGTACTCTGATACAACATATTCCACCCAAGTATCAATGAGAGTATCATACTAAGAGTAGGGGTCAATACTCCCAAAGTAGAGTAGAGGAGAAATCGCTCTTTTTTAGTATCGATAAGATATATCAAACCTATCAAAAGTGCTGAAAAAAATGGAATGAGTACGATAAAACTTAACAAATTCATAGAGATTTCTCCTTTTGTGCAAGTCGAGTGAAGTGGTCACTATCGACACTCTTTTTGCTTCTGACAAGCTGAATGATGATCGCCAAAAAGAGTGCTGCTTCTGCTGCTATGACTGCGATGAGGAGCAGTACGATGACGGATCCGCTACTATCTCCCAAGAGACGAGAGAATGTCACTAGCAGGAGATTGACCGAACTGAGCATCAACTCTATAGAGATGTAGACTACAAAGAGATTGCGTCTACTGATGACACCAACCAAACCTATACTAAAGAGCAGGGTTGCTATGAGAAAAAATGGTTCAGGAGTCATCTCTCACCTCCTTGTTGATCGCTCTTTTTTGTGACCTCTTTTCTTGCTATAACAATAGCAGCAAGCATCGCTGCAAGGAGTAGTACTGATATGATTTCAAAAGGTAAAACCCACTTAGAGAAGAGAGTCTCTCCTACTGTTTTGAGTGTGCCGTAGCCCTCTTTGGTCTGGGTGAAACTCTTGTGTACAGTGAGAAGTGATTTGTACATCAAGAGTGAAAATGGTGCGACCAAAACTGTGCCAAAGAGAACCCATCGGAGCTTGTGTGGTTCATCTGGGAGATTCTCTTCTCTCATATTGATAGTGGTGACTACCATCAATGAAAGCACCACTATCGCTCCAGCAGAGACCATGATCTGTGCGAGGAAGAGGAAGCTGTTGTCAAGCAGAGCAAAGAGTCCTGCCATCGCTAATGTCGCTATGAGAAAACCAAATACACTGAGTACACTCTCTTTGCTCCAGATTGCCATGATAGCACCTAGCATCAAAAAGAGTGCCAATATCCCAAAAATACTATCTTCTAGCACGACTCTTCTCCTCTCCAAATACACCTCTATGTGCAAGTAACTGCTCTTTTTCTAAGACAAAATCCTCTCTACTATTCCCAATCAGTGAAAAGATACCTGTATCCATGCGAATAGCATCACAAGGACACGCTTCGACACAGTAACCACAAAAGACACACTCTAGTGTATCTATGGCAAATCGTTGTGGCATCTTCTCATCCTCTCCATCTTCTCTCTGTGTAGCCTCTATATGGATACAGCCCGCAGGACAAGCAGTAGCACACATGAAGCATGCCACACAAGCGATCGTCTCATCCTCTCTATGGGTCAACCTATGCAAACCACGATATCTCTCAGTAATATCTCTAGGCTGCTCCTCTGGATACTCTAGGGTATCGACAGCATTGCTATCGACAACATTGCTTACCAAATGTTTGAAAGTGATCTTCATCCCCTCATAGATGGCAGGCAGGTAGAGTCTATCTTTGACATCTCTGCCATACCGTGGGACTACGGTGATATTGTTTTCCATTATGCAACTCCTACAACGACTACCGCTGTGATAAATAGATTGAGTAGTGAAAGGGGCAAGAGATAGTACCAGCCCAAAGTCTGCACTTGATCATATCGAAAGCGAGGCAGTGTCCAACGCACGAGGATAAAAAAGAGATTAAAAAGCATCAGCTTGACGACAAATATCACGACTTGCAAAAGTGTCACTGCTATAGCTGTACCGAGTGCAGATGGTACAAGGGTCAAGTAGAGCAGTATCCCCTCTACCAAAAGCGTCATCCCTATCATCACGAGTGATAAGACTTTGGCTTCAAACTCTCTACTCCCATCACTGATGACTGTAGCTCTTACGGCATTGTTTTTTCGCATCCATACGATCACAAAATAGATGATGATAGGCATCATGAGCATCAAAGCCCATGCAAAGTAGTTGAAGTGTTCTATCAAAGTGGCTGTAGTAACCCACGGCAACTGATACCCACCAAACACCATCGTAATAATCACTGCACTTGCTGTATTCATCGCAACATACTCACCCATAAAATACATTGCAAACTTCATCGCAGTATACTCTGTCATATACCCTGCGACGATTTCACTCTCACCCTCTGAGACAGAGAATGGAGCTCTGTTGGTCTCTGCAAAGAGTGCTATGATGAGGATGATCGCTCCGAGTGGTTGCACGATGATACCCCAAGCAGGGAGTACTCCAAAGAGCGTCCCACTCTGCCATGCTACCATAGCGTTGAAATCTATCGTATTGTAAGTGACAACAAAGGCGAGGATACTCAATCCCAATGGCAACTCATAACTTAGCATCATAGAGCCTGCACGAGATGCTCCAAGGAGTGAGTATTTGTTGTGGCTGAGCCATCCACCAAAAAAGATACCGATAGCCCCCAATGCACCGATAGCCATATACCACAATAGACCATAATCTACAGGCAGTGGTTGCATACGCAGTGACTCTGCATCTATGACGATATTATCTGCAAAGGGTATCACCATAAAGGCGAGCAGAGCCGCGACAAATGTGATCATAGGAGCGATGATAAAGAGCCATCTATGTTTGGCGATATGTGCAGGGTAGTACTCCTCTTTGAGTACGAGTTTGACTACATCTGCAAAGGATTGTACCACACCACCGAAGCGAAACCCACCGACATTGGTACGGTTGGGTCCTAGTCTATCTTGGATAAGCCCCGCACCCCGTCGCTCTAGCCATACAAGCACAGGTATCATCAGTAGAGCCAACAAAGCCCCCAATATCAGTGATATGACAGCGACCAATATTGCTGCTAGTGACATGTTTTGCCCCCTTTGAGATATGCTATCCACTCTGTTGCAGTGGGGATTGGTTCATTTCGTTGGATCACTTTTTGTGTATACTGCTCTTTGCCATCTTCGTTGATGAGTGAACCGCTACTCTCCGTAGAGACAGCTAGAGGCAAGACAACCAAAGCAGAGCTCTTGGGATTGAGATGTGTTCTGATATCGACTCGATTTTTGGCTTGGATAGTATTGGCATCAGGGTGGTTGAAGTTGATAAGTAGAGCAACTTCACCGCTCGGAAGCTCTGTTGCTATGCCGAGCTTCTCTACTGCTTTGGCATTGGAGGCACGCATAGAGGATTTGAGCCACGCATCTGCAAATGCTTCATCCCTATAAGAGTCCAATGGAGCGATGAGCTTGGCTCCTATGGTGTGAGCGTAGTGCTCTATCGCTTCCAACTCTTCTGTGTAGAGGTTGGCATCGGCTAACACTACGATATCACTATTTGCTTCTATCAGTTTGCAAGTAGCTTCGATGACTTCCTCTTGGCTCACTTCACTGCTATCTACCGACGGTAGAAGCTCTCTATTCTCTTGTAACTCCTTGTAGCTCAAACGACCAGCATCACAGATGAAGTGACCATTTACTGCGTCATTTCTTCGTGGTCGAAATCTATAAATCTTCTCATCTTTGTACTTTTCGCGGTTGTGATCTATGAAGATATTGCACCCTTTGGCACACCCTTGGCAGATGGAGGGGGTCTCTTGGAGGAACCAAACTCTCTGAGCAAAACGGAAATCTTTGCTGGTTAATGCTCCTACAGGACAGAGGTCGACGACATTCATCGCATATGGATTGTCAAGCTTCTTGCCTGGCATAGTCGAAACTCTTGCATCGTCACCTCTACCGATGATACCTAGCTCATGTGTCTTGGTGATATCACTAGTAAATCGTGTACACCTCGCACAGAGCACACATCGCTCTTGATCGAGCATCACTTCACTCCCTAAGTCGATATGTTTTTGGTGCTGTACCTTGTCACTCTTTTTGATGTTGGATTCATAGAGACCGTAGTCCATATAGTAGTCTTGGAGTTTGCACTCTCCTGCTTGGTCGCATATAGGACAATCTACAGGGTGGTTGATGAGTTCTAGCTCTAGTATATTGAGCCGTACACGCTCTATCATCTCCCCTTTTGTATAGATATTCATCCCTCTGCTTATGGGTGTATCACAAGCTATCTGTGGGCGTTTTTGACCCTCTATCTGCACCATACACATACGGCAGTTGCCATCTGCTCCGAGAGCTTCGTGGTAGCAGAAGTATGGTACTTTGAGTTTGTGTTTGATGAGCAAGTCTATGAGCAGTGACCCCTCTAGGGCAGAGTATTTTTGATCATCTATAGTGACTTCTACTTCTTGTTTTTGCTCTTCTATACTCATGCCTCTATCCTCGCTTCAAATTCACTACGGAACTTTTTGATAAAATTGCGTATCACTATTGCCACGGCAGGAGCAAATACACAGATTGTCTTGCCATCCATAGTATCTGCAAGCTCAAGAAGCTTCTCTATATCGCTACTCGTACCCTCCCGTCGTAAGACTTTGGCCAATATCGTGTCACTCCACCCCGTACCCTCGCGACATGGTGTACACTGTCCACAAGATTCGTGGTGATAAAACTCCAAAAGATTTTTGAGTGCTTCTACCATATCGGTATCTTCATCCATTACGATCATGCCGCCAGTCCCTAATGCTGAACCGATAGAATGCATATACTCATAATCAAGCGTTGCACTCTCTACTTCATCGGCTGTCAGCACCGCTGTAGATGCACCACCAGGGATGACTGCTTTGAGTTTTTTACCATTTCGTATACCCCCACCATAGTGGTTGATATACTCCATCATCGGTGTACCAAACTCCGCTTCATAGACTCCTGGAGTCTGCACATGTCCACTCATAGCAAAGAGTAGCGTACCAGGGCTTCGCTCCGTACCAAAGGCTCTGTAGCCATCTGCACCATGCTCTATGATATAGGGTACAGAGGCGATAGTCTCTACATTGTTGACAAGCGTAGGGTTACCAAAATACCACTCTGGCTCTCTACACTTTGGTTTGAGCCGTGGATGTCCTCGTTTGCCCTCCATAGACTCCAAAAGTGCAGACTTTTCACCACAGATATAGGCTCCTGCTCCACGATGTATCGTGATATCGACTCTATACTCTTGCCCCATGACGCTACTACCAAGTATACCCGCTTCGTAGGCTTCATCTATCGCTTTTTGGAGTATCTGCTGAAACTGATAATACTCTCCACGGATATAGATATAGGCATCGTTGGCTCTTATAGCATAACAAGTGATGATGATACCCTCTATGAGTAGATGTGGATCTTTGGAGATGATCTGTCGATCTTTGAAAGTCCCAGGTTCACTCTCGTCACAGTTGACTGCCAAATAGGACGGTCGCTCATCCTCTTGTGGCATGAGAGACCACTTGGGTCCTGCTGGAGCTCCACCGCCCCCTTTACCTCGCAATCCACTCTGTGTGATAATATCTATGATAGCTGTAGGTGCAAGCTCAAAAGCATCTTTGATCGCACTATAAGCTCCTAATTCTTGAGCGACTGTGAGGGTGTGGCTATCGGGAGTATCAAACTTCTTGCTGACTATGCGTGCCTCTCTCATCGTGACACCTCCTCTAAATTATCGAATATCTCATCTACCTTTTGAGGTGTGAGATTTTCATAATAGGTATCATTGATCTGCATGACGGGTGCTGTACCACAAGAGCCTAGACACTCGACTTGTGTGAGTCTGTATTTGCCATCTTCGCTACTCTGCCCAGCTTTGAGACCGAGTCTTTGTGAGAGCTTCTCCAATACTTCTGCTTTGCCACAAAGGCTACAAGAGAGTGTCTTGCAGAGTTGTATATGGTACTTGCCGACTGGTTCGAGGTTGAACATCGTGTAAAATGTGGCGACTCTATATATCTCCATCGGTGGAGTATCTATCACATCGCTAATGGCTTCGATAGCATCCAGACTGATAAAACCCTCTTGATACTGTACTATCCATAGGCATGGAAGCGTCAATGCCTTGGGGCTAGGGTATCGCTCTTTGAGTTTCTCTATCTTCTCTCTATTCTCAGGAGAAAAAACAAACTTTTTTGATATTTGACTCATCTATCCATCTCCCCTGCAATGATATTGAGACTTCCGAGTGTGAGGATCGCATCCCCCACTTGGTAATCTTCGATGATTTTTGGGTAAGCTGCCATATGTACAAAGCTCGGTGCTCGCACTTTGACCTTGTAGGGTGTGCCACTCCCATCACTCACTATATAAAAGCCTAGTTCGCCATTGGCTGCTTCAAAAGAGCCATAGTGTTCGCCTTGGGGTACTTTGATCCCCTCGTAGACGAGTTTGAATTGGTTCATTGTCCCCTCTATAGTATCGTAGACTGATTGCTTGGGAGGCATGGTGATACGGTGGTCAGGCACTGCTATCGCTCCACTTGGTATCTTCTCTGCTGCTTGACGGATGATACGCATACTCTGAAGTATCTCTTCGAAACGAACCATCAACCTATCATAAGTATCCCCCACAGAGCCTACCGCCATCTTGAAATCAAAATCATTATAGTAGTAATAAGGCTTTGCAAAACGCAAATCATACGCTACGCCACTTGCACGGAGATTGGGTCCCGTGAACCCATAGTCTAGGGCTTTAGCCGCAGAGAGAGGTGAGATATCGAGTAGGCGATCTTGGAAGATGCGGTTATGCTCTATCATCTTGAGAGACTCGGCTACACCTCTATCGACCTTCGCAAGCACATCATCGAGATCTGCTCTCCAACCATCATAGAGGTCATGGCTCATCCCACCTATACGCATATAGCTATTGGTGAGCCTCGCTCCTGTGAGTTTGCTCAGGAAGTCATACGCATCATTTCGTGGGTTAAAAAGATACCAGTAGTTGGTCTGTCCACCCATATCGAGTAACCCTGCTGCAAGACAGACGAGGTGGTCGATGACTCGTGAGAGCTCTGCGAGTATCACACGGATAAATATCCCTCTATCGGGCAGGGTTACGCCGAGCATCTCTTCGACACTCTTAGCAAAAGCGATATTATTCATCAAAGCAGAGCAGTAGTTGAGTCTATCTGTATAGGGGATGATCTGGTTATAAGTGTGGTTTTCACAACTCTTTTCAAATCCACGGTGCAGATAGCCTATTTCGCTCGCTCCTGCGACGATCTTCTCCCCATCGAGGGCGACGAGTGTACGGATAGTACCATGGCTTGCAGGGTGAGAAGGTCCGAGGTTGAGTATCATCAGCTCATCCTCATCCATATCCAAGCCTCGCTCTTCAAGGAGTGGTTGCATCTCATCCATCATATCTTGGGTCTCTGTGCAGTACTGCCCTTTGGTGATCTCATAATCTTTACGGAGTGGATGCCCTACAAACTCATTGTGGTTGAGAATGCGTTTGAGTGTAGGGTGGTTACGAAATATGACACCATATTGATCATAGACTTCTCTTTCGAGCCAATTGGCAACTGCGTAGATACTGCTCACACTCTCTATCCCCAAAATCATATCTTTGATATATGTTTTCAAAGCAAGTGTTCGATCATATTTTTCAGAACGAAATATATAGATGAGTTCAAAACGATTTGCTGCAGGGTGTGAGAGTGCCAAGTTGTCTGTAGCTGTGATATCGAGTAACAATTTGTAGTTCAACTCATTTTTGACATACTCTACTATAGTAGATATATCTTGAGATGCCACCACAAGCAGAGGAGTCTCTCCCATACGAGAGTGGAGTTTTGCAGAGGTAATTTTATCTAAGAGCGGTTGATAGTCAGACATCTAATTTCCCCTTGAAGTCAGGTTTTCTCGCCTCAAGTGTAGGCTCTCGGTGGAGTTGCTTTTGTATCTCTATGATGGCATCGAGTATCGCTTCAGGACGCGGTGGACAACCTGCGACGAAGACATCTACAGGGATGATCTCATCTATGCCTTGGAGTGTGGTGTAGTTGTCATAGAAACCTCCACTTGATGCACACGCTCCGACGGCTATCACCCAACGGGGCTCAGGCATCTGGTCATATATCTGCTTGAGGATGGGGGCTTGTTTGTAGCTGACGGTTCCTGCTACGACGAGCAAATCTGCATGCCGTGGTGAAAACCGTAACACCTCCGCACCAAAGCGAGAGATATCATAGCGACTCGCCGCGGTAGCCATAAACTCTATCGCACAACACGCTGTCCCGAAGACAAAAGGCCAGAGGGAGGATTGACGACCCCAATTGATGACAGCATCTATCTTGGTGACGACGACTGCATCACCGAGCAAGTCTGTTGCACTCACATTGAGGCTAGAGCCTTGCAGCTCAAGGTTTGGTGAAACACCTTTGATTACTTCCATTCTAATATCCTTGCTTTGTAGAGATATAGGAGACCCCCTACGAGTACACCGATGAATACTACCATCTCCACGACCCCAAACCAGCCCAATGTACGCAAGTTGAGCGACCATGGAAACATAAAGAGTATCTCCACATCAAAGAGTAGAAATATGATCCCCACAAGAAAAAACTTGACACTAAAAGCATCCGTCTCATCCTTATGCGTATGACGAACACCCCCCTCATAAGGTTCGTTTTTTCGTTCATTATCACTCGTAGCTCCTAGGTAACGAGTCAAATGAAACACAAGAGGCAGAGCAACCACCAAAACCAAAATCATAGACGAAGCCAAAAGGAGTGATCCTGACATCTTTTTCCTCTCTATTTAAATTATTGTAATTGTAACATACTATATTAAGAGTAGTATTATCTTCTGAATTATATAATGTACCCCTTTGTCAAAACCACTAAAGACAATTTCCTTATTCCACCTAATTATGCTACATCTAGTAACAAATCTCTATTCTTAAATACCTTGTTGTTAACTCCTCCAAAATATACTTCATCAGTTGTACAAACTCTACTCCTGATATTTTAGATGTTGAATATTGTATAAATTTAACTTCT
>CBEUND010000059.1:0-13521 GCA_965544395.1 uncultured bacterium
AAATCATAACCTTTCAAGCCTAAAACACCACTGAGGAACCTCCCAAAAACAATTTTATCCACACTTCTCCTTTTTGTCAATTATTTGTTATAATCTCGTAAATTATTCTCAAAGGCAATCTATGCAACATTTAGTATCTACAGATGACTTCAGTGACGAACAGATAGCGGATATCCTCAATGATGCCAAAAAATTTAAAAAACAACGACCTGCAGCACTTCTGCATGACAAACTGCTCTTTACACTCTTCTTTGAAGATTCGACTCGGACGAGAAGCTCTTTTGAAGTAGCAGCCAAGCGGCTAGGTGCAGCAGTCGTACATCTCAATCCCTCTACATCATCTACCAATAAAGGAGAGACGCTCAAAGATACTTTTGCCAATCTCTGTGCTATGGAGCCTGATGGTATCATCATACGACACTCTCAAAACAATGTACCTCAAGAGCTTGCCAATATGCAAATTGCTTCTGTCATCAATGCAGGAGCAGGCAATCAAACACACCCGACTCAATCGCTTTTAGATCTCTTCACAATGCAAGAGCATTTTGGTTCAGTACGGGGTAAAACTATAGCAATCGTAGGAGATATCATCAGCTCAAGGGTTGCACATTCAGGGGTCAACCTCTTTACTAGGATGGGGATGAATGTCCTCCTAGTTGCACCCAAAGCGTTCATGCCAAAAAGTGATCTATTTGAGGATCTGCCTCAGTATGAAGAGCTCGATGATATCCTTGATCAAGTAGATGTTGTAATGAGTCTCAGAGCTCAGTTAGAACGGCATGCCACTCCGATGTTTGAAGATTATTCTACTTATGCACAACACTACTGTATCACTGCTGATAGACTCCAAGAGAGAGATATCCTCCTCTTGCATCCTGGTCCAGTCATGCGAAATATAGATATCTGTGATACCCTCCTTGATGACCCACGATGTAAAGTCCTCGAACAAGTCAAAAATGGTCTCTTCGTGCGTATGGCTATATTGAAGCTTCTTTTGTTAGATATATGAGTGGTATAGAGTGGTGCGAGCGGAGTGAAGGTATCGCCAAAATCAATAAATTGGGAGAGAGGAGAGAAGCTTTTCTTTTCATCCTCTCTTATGACAAACAGAAGATATTTGCTCATCCGCTCGATAGTTTGGATAGTGATATACTCTACAAAGTAGAAGAGTGCGGGAACTATCCTACAGACAAATGCAAGAGAGCATACTCTTTTGCCTGCTATCCGCTACCCTTTACAAAGTATCAAAAAGCTTTCCAAGAGATACTCGAAGAGATAAAGTCTGGCAACACTTATCTGCTCAACCTTACATTCAAAACTCCTATAGAGACAGATTTGTCACTCAAAGAGATATTTTTTTATGCTCAAGCCAAATTCAAACTCTATTTCAAAGAGCAATTTGTCTGCTTCTCTCCAGAGAGATTTATAGATATCAAAGATCAGACACTCTCCACCTATCCCATGAAAGGCACGATAGAAGCCTCTATAGAGAGTGCTCATGAGACTATCCTTGCCAACCCAAAAGAGGCAGCAGAGCATGTCATGATAGTCGATTTGATGCGAAATGATTTGGGTATTGTAGGCGATAGTATCAAAGTAGAAGATTTTCGATATATAGAACAGATAGAGGCAGGCTCAAAGGAGTTGCTACAAGTAAGCTCCAAAGTCACTGCAACTCTTTGTGAAGATTGGAGAGATGAGATAGGAACGATTTTGGACAAGCTCACACCAGCAGGCTCTATCACAGGTACACCCAAAAAAAGTACGAGAGATATCATCCGTAGAGTCGAAGAGTATGAGAGAGGTTTCTATACGGGAGTTTTTGGTCTCTTTGATGGTGCATCACTGCACTCTTCTGTCATGATTCGTTTTATAGAGAGAGAGGATGAAAAACTCTACTATAAAAGTGGTGGAGGGATCACTATAGATAGTGATCCCTCTAGTGAATACAAAGAGATGATCAATAAGATCTATCTCCCTTTTGGCTCACTCTAAGGAACTTCCAAAAAAAGATTTTAATCTCTCTATTTTGAGAGTTGTGTGACTGCTTCTTCGAGTGCAGTCTGTGGGAGTGGTCCACTATGAATGAGTTGTACATTGCCTTTCTTATCCAAGATCAAGAGATATGGGATAGCTCCTTGCCAGTTTGATCGGATAGAGACATATCGGACAAAATCATCTGCTTTCTCTTGGGATACAGCAGTATAGTTGATACCACGCGCTTTGACAAAAGATGTGAGTTCTTCATTATCCAAACCTTGCACCTCTATAGCAACAATAGCTATCTTCTCTTTATATTTCTCTTTTAATTTTACATAGCGATCTATCATCATAAGACACGGGGGACACTTGTGACCAAAAAACTCAAGAAATACTACCTTGCCTTTATACTCTTCAAACGCTAATCCATCTTCACTCCCTATTACATGAAGCTTTTTGCCATCGATTGTAGTTATTGTGTGCTTATCACTACCTGCCGCCTGTGCAAATATGACAAGCGAAGCCATGAGTGCTACTATTGCAAACATCTTTTTCATATTGTCTCTACCTTTATGTTGAAATAAAATCTATTATACACAACTTATGATGTAATAATAGTGTAAAAGTAAAAAAAAGTAATATTTATAAGCTCTTATGAGTATAATTGAGAAAAAAAGGATAAATTGATGTTCCAATTTTTTATGGCTACTCTGCTCATGTTTTTCTCACTCACGACCCTACTCTCTGCAAACTCCTCAAAAAATATAAAAAAGATGATGGGAAGTATGCTTATGGTGGGATTCCATGGTACAAGTGCCAAAAAAAATAGTCAAATATGTAAAGATATCAAACGATACAACTTAGCAGGGGTTATACTCTTTGATTATAACCCCATAGATAAAAAGTCTGCTAAAAATATAGCAAGCAAACAGCAGTTGGCGAAACTCACAAAAGAGTTGCAAGCTTGTAGTAAAGATGGCAAACTCCTCATAGCTGTAGATCAAGAGGGTGGACGAGTACAGAGGCTCAAACATCGCTATGGATTTTATGGTAGATATCCCAAAGCAGCCGATATACACAAAATGCATGAGAAGCAGATCAAAAAGTACTACAGACACATGGCTCAAGAGCTACACAGCGTAGGTATCAATTATGATTTAGCTCCTGTAGTCGATCTCGATATCAATCCAAGAAATCATGTCATTCACAGCTTAGGCAGATCATTTGGAAGCAACCCAAAAGCTGTCGCCAAATATGCTACACTCTTTGTAGAGAGTATGCACCAAAATGGTCTCCTCACTTCACTCAAGCACTTCCCTGGACATGGTTCTTCTACAGGTGATACCCACAAAGGTTTCGTCGATGTGACAGCCCAATGGCAACAAAAAGAGCTAGATCCATACCGATTGATGATCGCTAAAAAACGGGTAGATACTATCATGGTCGCGCATGTGTTCAACAAAAGATTAGATAGATCATATCCCGCTACACTCTCTCAAAAAGTAGTCACTGGTATACTCAGAGGAGCATTAAAGTACCACGGTGTTGTGATCACAGATGATCTTCAAATGGGTGCTATCAGCAAAAAGTATAGTTTGAGTGAGACACTCAAACTCGCTATAAATGCAGGAGATGATATACTGCTCTTTGGCAATCAACTCGATCCAAGGAGAACACTCTCTACAAAAAAACTCATCAATACAATGTATGCCCTACTCAAGAGTGGCAAAATCAAACTCACAACTATTCAGCGTTCCAACAAGAGAGTTGCACGCTTGAAAAGTAGACTCCCACGGTAGAGAGTTTAGATTAAAAAAGAGAACTATTTTGAGGAGTTGCTACTATACTCTGCCTCTTTTTTGGGGCTTTGAGGCTCTTGGGAGTAGTTCTATAGTATGGTATCACTCTTTTGTAGGCGACAACTCGCCTCGCATAAAATGGCTTGTGTAAACTACTCAACACAACTCTTCTTTTGGCACTACTCGCATGGAGGAAGTAGCCATGCCCCATGTAGATACCTACATGATTGACTACAGCCCTCGCTCTTCGTCTCGTATCGAAAAAAACCAAATCCCCATACCGTAGCTGTGATGCAGATATACTCTTGCCTGCTCTAGCTTGATCTATAGCTCTTCTTGGAAGCCACAAATTCATCGTAGCATAAGAGTAGTATATGAGTCCAGAGCAGTCAAATCTGTTGGGACCTTGTCCTGCCCATACATAGCGATCTCCATAAGTACTATGCAAGATAATCTTGAGTGCTTTGCTTGAAGGTTTTGCATATTTGACTACAGGTACATAGCGATGTCTTGAAGAACAAGCAGCAAAGAAGAGAAGGATCAAGAGCATACTCAAGAAGATCTTTTTCATCTAGGAACTGCTCTTCGTGGTATCTTATTGCCTGGTTTCCAAGGGGTGGTATATCGAGTCGTTGTCGTCTTCATCTTCGCTATATTTCCATGACAAGTCATATAAAAATGCTTTTCATCTTCGCTCATATAGCGTCTACATATTTTCATCCGTTTGAGAAAGGATGGTGCATCTGCAAAGTTAGTGTATGTGACTCTCCTTTGCTTACTACTAGCTTGTGCAAACCAACCATTCCCTAGGTAGATACCAACATGTGTAATACGCTTACTTCTAGGATTTGAAGAACCAAAAAATATCAAATCTCCATATATCAAATCCTCATATGCTACATATTTACCCACTTTGGCTTGATCTCTTGCTACTCTTGGTATAGAGACTCCCATACTGCCATATATATTATAAGTAAGCCCCGAACAGTCAAAAGCATGTGGTCCCTCTTCTGCCCATATATAGGGTTTGTTGAGATATTTATCCAAGAGTTTTTGGATATTTTTTCTATTTGGTTTACAAATTTTCGATGGTTTTATGATATCATAGTTGGGATAGTGATAACTTTTGGGTCCACAACCAGTCAAAGATAGAAGCAAGAGGAGGATTGGAAGTACAAAAAAACTTTTTTTCACGATAGAACTCCTAATATTTTTCAATATTATATCATTGAAAAAAGAAAATTATCTATAGATAGTGAAAATTTTATTTAAAAAGAGCAAAAATCTCTATAATTTCATAAAATACGACAGATCTCCCTAGCCATCTGCACACATGCATCTATCAATGGCTCTTTGGCGACTCTATACTCTGCTCCTTTGGGGAGGTGTGCTTTGGTTGCATCACCTATCACTACAGCGGTGTAGCTCTCTTGCCACGCAAAATTGCTCAAAAAACACTCTATAGTAGAGGGAGAGGTGAAGATGATGATAGAGTTCTTGGGGGGTTGTCGCTCTTTGTTGTATGCTACACAAGAAGTTTGATAAATGATCTGCTCTTGGAGATTTATATCTCTTTGGGCGAGGTAGGATTTGCTATCAAATGATACCTTTTTTGGACGCAAGTAGAGTATCTTTCGCTCTTTGAAGTATTGGTAAATATCCTCTGCTAGGGATTGACCATAGAAATCCTTGGGTTGGTACATGACGCGTCCGCCGAGCTGTTCTATCTGTCGCTTGGTGGCAGGTCCTATCGCTATAGTGGGGATATTTTGCCAGTGAGGGTCTATCTCGTTGGCGGTGATGACTGCTTGTTTGGAAGTAAACATGAGTGTATCACAAGTAGAGAACTCTATGCTCTTTGCTACTGTTTCAAAAGTAATCATAGGCAGAGGGGTAGTCCCCTCTTTGAGTTTGGGTGAGAGGAGGTATATCGCTCTAGTGTTTGACACTACTCTTCGCTTCTGTGATCTCTTCTCCATGGAACGCTGCTTCATTGAGCTCCTCATCATCATAAGGATCAAAGTGCGGAGTGATAACCCATCGTTTCTCTGGTGCTAATGCCATAATCTCATCTTCTATTTTGTTGGCTATATGGTGTGCCTCTAGCAAGAGCATATCAGGACGCAATACCATATGAAACTCTACGAAATTTGTTGTCCCATCTGTGCGAGTCTTGAGCCAGTGTTGGCTTGTGACTTTTGGGTGTTTCTCGATGATATGCTCTATCTGCTCTACAATCTCTTGTTCGAGTGACTGGTCAAGGAGCATGAGGACACCCTCTTCGACGATTTCATAGGCAGAGTAGATGATATAGAGACCGATACCTAGACCAAAAAGTGCATCTATGATATCAAGCCCAGTAAAGTAGACAAACCCTAGAGCCAAGAGTATAGCACCATTACTCCATAGATCGGTTTTGTAGTGGAGAGCATCTGCTTT
Source organism: uncultured bacterium (assembly GCA_965544395.1). Taxonomy (GTDB): domain Bacteria; phylum Campylobacterota; class Campylobacteria; order Campylobacterales; family Sulfurovaceae; genus SZUA-451. The sequence goes on from CBEUND010000059.1 coordinate 6,219, forward strand.
GATGACGATACTCCCTGTCTCCTTGGAGACTCTCATCAAATATTGCACGAGAAAATAGGTGACAACTATAGAGAATATCATCACCACAATAGCAGGCTGCAGCAATCCTGTAGTGGAACCAAAGATCATCTTTTTGATCGATTGATACATGATATAGATACCAGATATTGTGATCACCGTCCCCTCGATAACTCCTGCAAGAGCTTGTATCTTGCCTTTGCCATATTGAAATCTTGCATCAGGGTTCTCTTCTGATTTTTTGATCGCAAAGAAGTTAAATATAGAGACTATAGAGTCAAGTAGCGAATCTATAGCAGAAGCTAAAACAGCGATAGAGCCACTCGCGATACCTATCGCAAGCTTGACTACCACCAAGACAATCGCCACAGAGGTGGAGACTACGGTGGCTCTCTTCTGAGGCGACATCATATGGTTGGACATATCTATCCTTAGAGTGCTTTGCTAGCGATATTAGCTACTCTGTTTGCAAATGATGCTTTGTCTTTGGGTTCTAATCCTTCTGAGAGTTTAGCTGAGTCGAGGAGTATCCAAGCGATATCTGCAAAGAGGGACTCATCTGCAAGGCTATCGAGCTTTTTGATCATGTCATGCTCAGGGTTGATCTCTAGGATGAGTGGAGTCTCTGGCATCTCTTGACCCATCTGTGCAAACATCGCTGCCATACCTGCCATAGGATCAGAAGCATCTTTGAGTACGCATGATGGGCTTGTAGTGAGACGAGTAGATATCTTGACCTCTTTGACCTCTTCACCAAGCACCTTAGCTATCTTGTCTGTGAGAGGTTTGAACTCTTTGCTGATCTCCTCTTTCTCTTCGTCACTCTTGCTATCTGGTGCATCTATCGTAGTGATATCTTTGAAGCTCCACTCTTTGTATGTGCCTATCATTGGTGTGACGATCTCATCTATCTCTTTGTCATCAAGGATGAGTACTTCGATATTGGCTTTGTTGTATGCTTCTAGGAGTGGAGAGTTTCTGAGTACATTTTCGTTTTCACCGACGATATAGTAGATCTCTTTCTTCTCTGTGTCTCCTCTGCTTGTGTAGTCCTCTAGTGATACAAGCCCCTCTTCGCTAGAGCTTTTGTAGCGGACGATATCGAGGAGTATCTCTTTGTTGGTGTGATCCATATAGATACCCTCTTTGATCACTTTGTTATATTGTGCTGTGAATGTTTCTGCATCTTCACCCTCTAGTTTTTTGATCGCTGTGAGTATCTTTTTGGTAGAGTTTTGTTTGATATTGGCGAGGATACGGTTCTCTTGGAGGATCTCTCTGCTGACATTGAGAGGGAGGTCTTCGCTATCTATGACACCCTTGACAAATCGGAGGTATGCAGGGAGTAACTCTTTGTCATCATCTGTGATAAATACTCTCTTGACATAGAGTTTGACTCCTGATTGATAATCTGCTCTATACATATCCATCGGTGCAGTTTTTGGGATATAGAAGAGTGTCGTGAACTCTTGAGCACCCTCTACTTTGTTGTGAAGGTGGAGGAGTGGCTCATCATCACCATGTGCGAGTGATTTATAAAACTCTATATACTCTTCTGCTTTGATTTGTGATTTTGGTAGTGTCCAGAGTGCAGTCGCTGCGTTGGCTTGCTCTGTCTTTTTGACTTTGGTAGTGACTGCATCATCGCCCTCGCCTGTCGTCTCATCTTCGCTGAAGTTGAGCATGATAGGGTATGGGATGTGGTTTGAGTACTTTTTGATCACCTCTTGGACACGCCATTTGGAGAGGAACTCTTTCTCATCATCTTTGAGTTTGATATAGATGACTGTTCCATGCTCCTCTTTGGTCACTGGAGTGATCTCAAACTCACCTGTACCATCTGTAGTAAATTTGTACGCTTGCTCTTCACCTGCTTTTTTGGTGACGACATCGACATTTTCTGCTACCATAAACACAGAGTAGAATCCTACACCAAATTGACCGATGAGGTTGCTATCTTTTTGTGCATCGCCTGTGAGGTTCTCTACGAATGATTTGGTTCCTGATTTGGCGATAGTACCGAGGTGACTCATCAAATCCTCTTCATTCATACCGATACCATTATCACCGATAGTGAGCGTGCCATCCTCTTCATCGAGATTGATAGAGATTTTCCCTGCCCAATCTTCACCCTTGAACGCATCGTCTGTCAACCTCATATAGTTAAACTTATCTATAGCATCGCTTGAGTTTGAGACAAGCTCTCTGATAAATATCTCTTTGTTTGAGTAGAGTGAGTGCGTCATGAGCTTGAGAAGTTGTCCTATCTCGGTTTGAAATTGATGTTTTGCCATTATTAGCTCCTGTATATAATAATTTTTTGAGATTATAGTCTATTTTGAGAGAAATTTCAAGGGTATTGAGGTTTTTTTGTAAATATTCTTTAGTGAATACGACTCAATATTATAAAATAACGCATTATAGAGGGGGTTGCACTATCGATAGTCTATAACTGATGTTATGTACTTTTTAGATGATGCAGATAGGTAGGGTGGATGCAATCCACCAATTGTTACAGATGGTGGAATGCTCCCACTCTTGTACAACCTATCTCAACTGCTCTTTGAGCTTCTCTATCGCTTGGGCATTTTTGGCTCTTGCTTTGGCTATCAACTCTTTTCGTTCTTTGGTTGTGAGTTTGCGTTTGTCATTCAAGCCATTAGCTCTTTTATATTTGGCGATATATGCCCGACTTCTAGGACCTATGATACCATCGGATATACTTGTCGAAAATCCAAGTATCCTCAGTGATGTTTGGATCTGCTTGTTTCTCTCTTTTGTACTTTGGTTCGTAGCGGCTAGCTGCTGGTCTACTCTGTAGAGAGGTGCGAGTTTGGTGAGAAGTATTGCCTCCTCTTCTTTGAGATATGGTGATTGACCATTATCTAATGCTTCATGCATGAGCTTGATCGCTTTGCAGCTTGCAAAAGTCTTGAGATTGGCATCTATTTGACCACTATAGTAGCCCATATGCTGGAGTGTCATTTGTATCTTGGCTTCATCTTTTGATACTTGTGGACTCTTGGAGAATATCCCTGTAGCCTCTGTTTGCTTCTTTTGAGCAATAGCTTGTTGACTCAACAAAAGTATAGAAGCTGTTATAGAAAAAATCTTGCCGATAGTTCGCATTGTTTACTCCCACTCAATAGTCGCTGGTGGTTTAGAGGAGATATCATAAACTACACGGTTGATACCATCTATCTCGTTGATAATTCTTCTACTCATCCCCTCTAGTATATCATGTGGGACATGAGCAAAAGTCGCCGTCATCCCATCTACTGACTCTACCATACGGATACATACAGTATTATCATAAGTACGATTGTCACCCATCACACCTACAGATTGGACATTGAGCAGTACAGTAAAGGCTTGCCATACTTTGTCATAATAGCCTGTCGCTTTAAGCTCCTCTTGCATAACGGCATCGGACTCTTTGAGGAGTCTGAGCGCTTCATCATTAACTTCACCCATCACACGGATAGCCAAACCAGGTCCAGGGAATGGGTGGCGACTTATCATATCTTTTGGTATTCCCAATTCAAGCCCTAGTTTACGAACCTCATCTTTGAATATCTCTCGCAGTGGCTCTACAAGCTCAAAGCTCATCCACTCAGGGAGTCCGCCGACATTGTGGTGAGATTTGATAGTCTTGGATGGTCCTTTGACAGATACAGACTCGATCACATCAGTGTAGAGTGTCCCCTGAGCCAAAAATGCCACACCTGTATGTCTGCTCGCCTCTTTGTCAAAGACTTCGATGAATTTTTCTCCGATCGTCTTGCGTTTGATCTCTGGATCCTTCACACCTGCCAAAGCCTCCATAAACTCCTCTCTCGCATCTATCGTGATGAGAGGGATATCTAGCATTTTGAACATTGTCTGCACTTGCGATGCTTCATCTTTGCGGAGAAGCCCTTGATCTACAAAGACGCAGATGAGTTGCTCTTTTGGTAGTGCCTCATTGAGCATAGCAGCGACTACAGAGCTATCGACTCCACCACTCACACCACAGAGAACCTTTTTATCTCCTACTTGCTCTTGGATAGCTCGTATCTTCTCTTTGGCGAAGCTCCCCATGTTCCATGTGCTACTACAGCCACAGATATGTTTGGCGAAGTTTTTGAGTAGTTTTGTACCCTCTATAGTATGGTGTACTTCTGGGTGAAATTGGAATGCGTAGATTCTCTTTGCTTGGTGTGAAATCGCTGCATAGGGAGAGTTTTCGCTGCTGCCTATCACTTCAAAGCCCTCTGGAAGAGCATCTACTCTATCGCCATGACTCATCCACACTATCTCATCATTGGTCATATCATCAAAAATATGTGAACTATTTTGTGTGAAAGTGAGCTTGGCTTTGCCATACTCATGGTGGTCAGCTGCTACTACAAAGCCACCAAAATGTTGTGTGACAAGCTGCATACCATAGCATATACCCATAATAGGCAATCCCAAATCCCAAATCTCTTCGCTAGGATGATAGGCATCCTTAGCATATACAGAGGCTGGTCCTCCTGAGAGTATGATACCTTGTGGTTTGCGTGCTTTTATATCTCCTATATCTTCACGATATGGGACAACTTCACAGTAGACTCCGCTCTCTCTAAGTTTTCTTGCGATGAGTTGTGTGTATTGCGAGCCAAAATCTAATACTAGGATAGGGACTTGTTTCATGGTGGGGGTTTCCTTCTTTTATAGAGTGACTGATATGAGGCACTCAACATAATGCCTAACATCAGGTAAGGCTACCCCAAGGAGATAAACACCCAAATAGAAGCCACAGAGAGGGTAAGATTTGCAAAATATAATTCGTAGGACTAGCCAAAGCTAATTCAAGAATTATATTTTGTGAAGATTGCCCTCTCTGTGGCTTCCCTACGGGCTTTATGAGGTTTCCCATATACTTCGTTAATCGTTTTTGAATTAGCTAAGGCTAGTCCTGCAAACGATTGCCTTGTCTATGAAAAACCTCATAAAGCTATTTGGGTGTTTATCTCCTTGGGGTAGCCTAATAAAGATATTTTATCCAAATATTCTAAAAAGGAAGCTCCTAATAAAGGTGTAATATCTCAAATTGGAGGTACCAAACACCTACAGATACTATATATCCTGCAAGTACTGTCCAGCCTAATTTCAAGTGAGCGGTGAATGTGTAAACACCATGCAATCTTCCCATCACACCCACACCCGCAGCAGAACCAAAGGAGATGAGTGAACCACCTATACCTGCTGTCATAGTGACAAGCATCCATTGGGATTGAGCATCTACACCCATCTGTGGGTTTGACTTGAGCACGGCTGACATCACAGGGACATTATCAATGATAGCCGATACAAACCCTACACCTATATTCACAGCTGTCGCTCCAAATTGACCATAGAGATCAGTGAGGTACTCCAAGAAGCCAAGAAAGTGGAGTCCGCCCACAGCTGCGAGTATACCAAAGAAGAAGAGAAGTGTATCATGCTCTATATCTGATACAAACTTAAATACATTTATTCTATCCTTATCTTTCTCATCATCATCAAGATGATGTCTCTTGGTATTGAGCTTATAGATATAGAGTTTGAGCAGTGCCAAACCAAACATCATACCCCACATAGCTGGGAGGTGGAGTGCTTGATGCGACAAGACCGCAGAGGCTATAGTGAATGCAAAGAGTCCTATAATCACTTTACCACCTGTGTCTATCTCCACTTTCTCCTCATCGTGTGAAAATGGTGGATTTTCGTTAGGAATAAAACGACTCAACAGAAATGCCGTGACAAGCCATCCAAGAAATGATGCAGGGAAAAGATACAAGAACTCTACAAAAGCCCCTTTTTCATCTACCCATACCATAAGGGTAGTGATATCTCCAAATGGACTCCAAGCACCACCTGCATTGGCAGCGACGACTATGTTGATGGCTGATGGCACGATAAATGCTTTGTTCTCTTTGTCTATAGCAATCAATACTGTAGAGAGTATCAATGCAGTCGTGAGGTTATCTGCTACAGGAGAGATGAAGAAAGCCAAAAGACCCGTCATCCAAAAGAGCTTTTTGTAGCCGTAGCCTTTGGAGACAAGTCTATATCGGAGTGCCATAAAGACATGACGATCTATCATCGCCTCTATATATGTCATGGCTACATAGAGGAAGAAGAAAATACCAGCTATCTCATAGATCAACCCCTCTACCATGTGTTCTAAGTGGCTCTGCTGTGGTGAAGAGACACCACCATCTAAGGTAGGGTAATTGATAGCGATAAAGATACCGATCAACATAAAGATAGCAGTACCTGCAAAGAGTGCAGGTTTTGCTTTGTTGACATGATATTTGTCCTCCATCGCAATAAAGTAGTACGCTACTACAAAAATAATCAGTGAGAGTATCCCTACCCAAGTAGTTGTCAAGTTCAATGTTTCGTGCATTCGTGCTCCTAATAGTATGGTGTTTGGTTATGACTCTATGTAGTGCGTCCCTAGAGACTCTTTTCGTTTCAGTGCAGCAGCGACAATAGCTGATGCAGCATTGATCCGTAGTTCAAGCAGTCTGCCTATATCTCTATTTTTCATATCATAGATGAGATTTTTTGCTTTGATGAGTCCAGATTTTGTACGGACGATACCTATATCATCCCACATCACTCCTCTAAGTCTCTCTTTGAGAGCTTTGTCCTCTTTTTTGTGTAGTATATTACCGTAATCTTTATCAAAGCTTGGTCTCTTGGTATTGATCTGTTCTTTGCTCAATATATGATCTGCAGCTCTCTTACCAAAGACAACACCTTCAAGTAGAGAGTTTGATGCCAATCTATTGGCTCCATGGACTCCAGAGGATGCAGCTTCACCTATAGCGTAGAGTCCCTCTATGGAGTCTATAGCTCCATTGATGTCACTCTTGATACCACCTACTGCATAGTGAAAAGCAGGAGATATAGGGACTCTATCGCGTGGAAATTTGTACCCTAATGATGCAAATTGTTTCGTGATGTTGGGAAATCTATGGTGAAAAAAATCCTCATCAAACATACTAAAGTCAAGATAGACCTCCTCTTGATGCCTCTTTTTATAGTCAAATATAGCCCGAGAGACGATATCTCTACTTGCCAACTCCCCCCTAGGGTCATAATCAAATAAAAATCGTTCACCTTGCTCATTGACTACAAATGCCCCCTCACCTCTGAGTGCTTCAGTCAAGAGTAGCTTCCTCGCATAGAGTGTGTTGACAAAAACAGTAGGGTGAAACTGCATCATCTCCATATCAGCCAACTCTATCCCCTTCTCTACACAGATACCATG
>CBEUND010000060.1:0-13462 GCA_965544395.1 uncultured bacterium
CAGGCTACGCTTGTGGAAATGTAGGTCGCTGCCGCTTTGAGGTTCTCTTCTTTTTTAATCACTATTTTTATTATTTATTTGTTTGATAAATTGAACCTACATAATATTTTCTATTTACTAAATTTTTTAAAACTTTTTATTTTTCTTTAAGGTAGCGTTTATTTTTTGTTGGATTTACCTAGAACTCTCTCTTTTATTTTCAGATTTTATCTTATTTTAAGATATCTTTCTGTAATATGCAAAAAGTTAATTAAGACAATATTAGTCTGAATTAAAATAGAGCCTAATTAAAAAGTGAAGGAAGAAAATGAAAGTCTATTTAGACAATAACGCTACAACTATTGTAGATCCTCATGTATTTGAAGAGATGGAGCCATTTTTTGTACAAAAGTATGGAAACCCGAACTCTCTACACTATGTAGCTAGCCAAACCCATACCCCGCTCAAAGAGGCGATGCAGAAGATATATGCAGGTATCCATGCGCCCAAAGAGGATAGTGTCGTCATCACATCGTGTGCAACAGAGAGTAACAATTGGGTACTCAAAAGTGTCTATGCAGAGTATATTCTCACTGGACAAAAAAATCATATAATAGTAAGTGAAGTAGAACACCCCTCCATTATCGCTACCGCAAAATATTTGGAGAGTCTAGGGTGCAAAGTCACTTACTTACCTATCAATAGTGAAGGTATAGTAGAAGCGAGTGCAGTCAGAGAGTATATCACAGAGAAAACAGCACTCGTTTCAATCATGTGGGCCAACAACGAGACAGGAGCTATATTCCCTATCCAAGAGATTGGTGAAATATGCAAAGAGAGAGGTGTACTCTTCCACACAGACGCAGTACAAGCTATAGGGAAACTTCCTGTAGATGTACAGAGCTTCAATGTAGACTACCTCACAATGTCAGCACATAAGTTCCATGGCCCTAAAGGTGTAGGAGCATTATATATCAAAAAAGGCAGAGAGCTTACACCTCTTCTCCATGGTGGTTCACAGATGGGTGGATATCGCTCAGGAACACTCGATGTCGCAGGTATCGTAGGTATGGGTAAAGCTATGGAGCAAGCTGTAGATGCACTCGATTTTGAGATGAGTGAGATACGAGAACTTCGAGATGAGTTTGAGGATGAATTGCTCAAGATAGAAGATACTTTCGTCGTCACACCAAGAGAGAAGAGAACACCAAACACTATCCTCATATCATTTAGAGGGATAGAGGGTGAATCTATGCTATGGGATCTCAACCGCTCTGCTATTGCTGCAAGTACAGGGAGTGCCTGTGCGAGTGAAGATTTGGAGTCCAATCCAGTGATGGAAGCGATAGGAGCTGAAGCAGATTTGGCACATACCGCTATACGATTCTCTCTTAGTAGATATACAACCAAAGAGGAGTTGGACTTCACTCTAGCAGTGGTCAAAGAGGCAGTAGTGAGACTCAGAGGCATATCTAGCTCATACGCATATGCCCCAGAGGGACATGAGAGCGGACTTGACGCACACTAGATAGGGCTGTAGGGTGGGAACATTCCACCATGATATACAAACGAAATAGATAATAAAATAGAAAACAAAAAGGAATTAATATGGGAATGGATAGCTTAATAGGTGGTACTATCTGGGATGAGTATAGCCAAAAAGTAACAGATTTGATGAACAACCCAAAAAACATGGGAGAGATCACAGAAGAACAAGCCAAAAAGATGGGTGCGAAGCTCATCGTAGCTGACTTTGGTGCAGAGAGCTGTGGAGATGCAGTACGACTCTACTGGGCAGTTGACCCACAAACAGATAAGATAGTAGAGTCGAAATTCAAAAGCTTTGGTTGTGGTACTGCTATCGCGAGTAGTGATACTATGGCAGAGTTATGCTTGGGCAAGACGGTAGATGAAGCGGTCAAAATCACCAATATTGATGTAGAAAAGGCTATGAGAGATACTCCAGATGTACCAGCTGTCCCACCACAAAAGATGCACTGTTCTGTCATGGCATATGATGTCATCAAAAAAGCAGCGGCACAATATAAAGGTGTAGATATGGAGAGCTTCGAAGAGGATATCATCGTATGTGAGTGTGCGAGGGTGACACTCTCCACACTCAAAGAGGTGATCCGCCTCAATGACCTCACAACAGTGGAGCAAATCACAGACTATACAAAAGCAGGAGCTTTCTGTAAATCTTGTATCCGCCCTGGTGGACACGAAGCCAAAGATATCTACCTCGTTGATCTCTTGGAAGAGTACGAAAAAGAGAAGATGAGCAGAGCCGCCGATGCTTCTAATGCTGGTAGCGATATACCATTTGCAGATATGACAGTGGTACAGAAGCTCAAAGCAGTGGATAAAGTCATCGATGACAATATCCGTCAAATGCTTGTCATGGATGGAGGAGATATGGAGATACTCGATATCAAAGAGAATGGAGTCAATATAGATATCTATATCAGATATCTCGGTGCATGTAGTGGCTGTGCTAGCTCTAGTACAGGTACACTCTTTGCTATAGAAAATATCCTCAAAGAGAAGCTTGATGAAAATATCAGAGTCTTGCCTATATAAATAAAGGCATTTTCATACTCTAAGTTCTCTATCGATTCGAGATAGAGACTTAAAAATCACCAATAGATTATACATTCTGAGAAAGTCTTGTACTTTTCTAATCTCTTTGTGATTGAGTACTTTGAGTTGGTTTTGCTTATCTCTTTGATTGTCTTCATGCAACTCATCAATTAATGCCATAATAGACTTCTTGCAAAACTCAATGGAAGCATATATTTCTTATTGCACATCATCTTTCATTCTGAATCTTTTTGAATTAGCTAAGGCTAGTCCTTCAAAGCTACAGAATAAAAAACCCTAAATATTTCGTTTCTTATAATACTCCACAACCCCCAACCCTATACCTACAAGTAGAAAGATAATAGCGATAGAGCCTATGATGACCTCTATGCCTACAGGTTGCGTGAGGTCAAACATCTATACTACCTCTGCACATCGTGGACAAGCACTCTCTTCGTCTACAGAGGCGTATCTCCAACATCTTGGGCATTTGGCTTGTGTAGCCTTGTGAATAGTGTATGTAGTGCCATCTACTTCAAAAGAGGCTATCTCTTCGCCTTTGCTTTGTGGGGTGAGGGCAGAGACTACGAACCAATCTTCTAAATCTTTGCTATCATCTATGGCAAACTTCTCTACAGCACCAGCTATCTCTACTTCGAGAGTAGATTTGATGGTTTTCTCTTTTTTGAGTCTATCTACCGCTTCATAAAATTTCTCTCTAGCTATTACTAGTGCTTCATCATCGAAACTCTTAGAGACGAGAGGCAACTCTTCATACACGAGGTCAAATATGCTCTCCATATCGCCTTAGGTGGTTTGATATTCGTTATTTTACCTTATTATTGATAATAAAGTATCTATATGCTTATCTCACTTGCCACACAGCTCCAGCTTTATGGCACTCTATTGGAGCTAAATTCATAACTACTATCCTACTGTGATAAACATCATAGGCTATACTATTATTGAGTGCCAAATTTTTTAATTGCAGGAAATTGATTTTGTTGTAGTTACTCCAATAGGCGTTCAAGAGTAAGGAGCTGTTGAACGAGGAAAGGAATATTATTTTAACCAATTACAATTTTCTGAATCAGATATTGGGTTACCTTGAGAGTTTAAAACAGCACATCTAAATTTCGCACCAAATATAATACCTGGTGTTCTAGGCGCAAGTTCCATATACGCCATATAATTCTTGTTTGAACGATTATGTGAATACAAAAAAGTTACCTTTTTCCACCTTCCTCCTTTGTTTTCAACATCATATACTTCAACATGCTCTAATGTGTAGCATGTAGAACATGCATTCCACATTTTTTTAAATTCTTTAACATACATGGCATCAGTTATCTCGGCATTTGCATAAACTGAACCAAATATCAAAAACAAAACCAAAAAAATATTTCTCATAAAATACTCCAAAATAATAAAACTCATTCCAAATATTCACTATAGGGAATGGATAAAATATTATATCTATTCTAAACTTTAATAAAAGTTACACTATAGGGAATATTTTTGGAATATATTGAAGTTACGGACAAGGAAGTCAAATCTTTCTATAGTACTATTACAAACAATATCAGAAAAATTAGAAAAGAGAAAAATATAACTCAACTTGATTTGGCTCTTACTATTGGGCATAAATCAATGAGTACAATAGGCAAAATAGAAGCAGGGCTGGAAAATAAACACTATAATGTAGAACAACTCTACAAAATAGCCAAAGCTCTTGATGTAGACATTTGTAAGTTTTTTGTCAAAAATTAGATTAGATTGGGATAATGACCCGTATCCCATGGTTTCTGATTCATCACAACTTTTCAGGTCAATAGTAAAACAATATCTCTAATCTTTTTTTGGACTAGGGTGTTTTTTCTCGTAAAAATAAAGAAATATCCAACCAATAGTAGCTATACCTGCTACAATATATGCAAGTTCATCCATCTTTATCTCCCTTATTAACTAAAATATAGCCAAAATAATATAGTGATAACGCACCATATATTGCCAATATTACACCAACAATACTAAAATCATCCTTTTGCATATAAGTATTAAATAGAAATAAAACCAACACAAGATTAGCCAAAGTTATAAAGCCTTTACCAATCTCTTTGAGTCCTTCATCTTTCATCTTTATCTCTTCCTCTTATAATACTCCACAACCCCCAACCCTATACCTACAAGTAGAAAGATAATAGCGATAGAGCCTATGATGACCTCTATGCCTACAGGTTGCGTGAGGTCAAACATCTATACTACCTCTGCACATCGTGGACAAGCACTCTCTTCGTCTACAGAGGCGTATCTCCAACATCTTGGGCATTTGGCTTGTGTAGCCTTGTGAATAGTGTATGTAGTGCCATCTACTTCAAAAGAGGCTATCTCTTCGCCTTTGCTTTGTGGGGTGAGGGCAGAGACTACGAACCAATCTTCTAAATCTTTGCTATCATCTATGGCAAACTTCTCTACAGCACCAGCTATCTCTACTTCGAGAGTAGATTTGATGGTTTTCTCTTTTTTGAGTCTATCTACCGCTTCATAAAATTTCTCTCTAGCTATTACTAGTGCTTCATCATCGAAACTCTTAGAGACGAGAGGCAACTCTTCATACACGAGGTCAAATATGCTCTCCATATCGCCTTTGAATATTGCAGGGGCATAATCGAGTATCTCATCGGCTGTATAGGTAAGCACTGGTGCTATAAGTCCTAGCATAGATTTGGAGATGAGAGCCATAGCAGATTGTGTGGCTCTTCTGGTACGGCTCTCTTTGGCTTCACAGTAGAGGCGGTCTTTGGTAATATCCATATAGATACCTGATAACTCATTGGTGATAAAGTGGTTGAGTGTCGCAAATCCACGCAAGAAGTCGTAGTTGTCAAAGCTTGTTTTTACTTCACTAAATACTGCTTTGGCTTTGGTGAGTATCCATCGGTCGAGTTCACCATAAGCAGTAGGTGCAACGAGAGCATCTAAATCATCAATATTGGCAAGGAGAAATCTAAAGGTATTTCGTATCTTTCTATACTGCTCTGCTGTCTGTTTGAGGATACCATTAGAGATTTTGAGGTCACTTTGATAGTCGCTGAGGGCTACCCATAGACGCAATATCTCAGAGCCGAACTCTTTGGTGACTTTGTCAGGGGCTACGACATTGCCTTTGGATTTACTCATCTTCTCACCCTTCTCATCGACGGTAAAGCCGTGAGTAAGCAGTGTTTTGTATGGAGATATATGGTTGAGAGCAGAACTTAATAAGAGTGAAGACTGGAACCAACCCCTATGTTGGTCGCTTCCCTCCATATAGAGTGATGATGGATAAGCACCTGCATCATAGTTACGGCTTTTGAGGACAGAGTTCCAAGTCGACCCACTATCAAACCAGACATCAAGAATATCATCTATCTTCTCTAAATCATCAGGATTATAGCCACTGCCAGGATAGAGAAGCTGTGAAATCTCCATATCATACCAAGCGTCTGCACCAAATCGGTCAAATATCATCGCAATAAAGTTGACTACTTTTTCATCAAATATCACTTTTTTGGTAGCTTTGATACGGAAGAATGCTATCGGCACACCCCAACTTCTTTGGCGAGAGATACACCAGTCAGGTCGCCCCTCTATCATTGGTTTGAGTCTATTTTTGGAACTCTCTGGGTAAAACTCTACACCCTCTATAGAGTCTAAGGCTATCTCTCTTAGGCTTTTTTCTTCACTCTTTGGAGTATCATCTACAGAGATAAACCATTGATTTGTTGCACGATAGATGAGTGGCTTTTTGGTTCTCCAACAGTGTGGATAAGAGTGGACAAACTTGCTCATTTTGAGGAGGTTTTTACCGAGGAGTTCAAGTATAGGCTCATTGGCTTTGAAGATATGCATTCCTACGAACTCTTGGGGGTTTGGCAAGAGATTAAGTCCTACAACAGACTCATCAAAACAGCCTCGCTCATCTACAGGCATCACCACTTCAAGATCATTTTTGAGTCCTACTTTGTAGTCATCTTCACCGTGACCAGGAGCAGTATGCACACACCCAGAACCACCATCCATCAATACATGCTCTCCAAGCACAAGCGTAGAGGTGCGTCCATTGAGTGGGTTGAGAGTGAGGAGTCCATTAAGCTGTGTCGCTTCTATCTTGCGTGAGGCATCTCCACTCACGACTCCTTCTTCTCTCATCGCATCATATCTCACTTCTGCCACGATATAGCCATCATCAGTGAGAAGATAGGTCTCTTCAGGGTTGAGAGAGATACCTGTATTTGATGGCAAAGTCCAAGGAGTTGTTGTCCAGATTATGACACCTGCTTTGCCCTCTATGCCTAGTGTCTCTTTGGCTAAATCACTCAACTCAAAATCTACATATATAGAGTAATCTTCTTTATCTTTATACTCCACCTCTGCATCTGCGAGAGCAGTTCTCGCTGCCCATGACCAAAATATCGGTTTGTGTCGCTCTACAAGCAGACCTTTTTGTGCTACTTGACAAAGCGTACGGTAGATATTGGCTTCAAATTTGAAATCCATCGTCACATAGGGGTTATTCCAATCAGCAATACACCCTAGAGATTTGAACCCCTCTTTTTGTATATCGACAAACTTAGAGGCATGTTGACGACAAAGCTCACGGAATTTGGCTGTAGGCATCGCCTCTTTTTTGCTCTTGCCTAGCTTCTCTTCAACTTTCTGCTCGATAGGCAATCCATGACAATCCCACCCTGGAGTCATTCGTACAGCTTTGCCTTGGAAGTAGTTGTGTTTAAGGATAATATCTTTGAGGATTTTGTTGAGTGCATGTCCTATATGGATATCTCCATTGGCATAAGGAGGTCCATCGTGTAGAGTAAAGAGTTCTACTCCCTCTCTTTTGCTTTTCATCTGCTCATAAATATCTGCATCAAACCACTGCTTATATCGCTTTGGTTCATTGTTGGGGAGGTTGCCACGCATTGGGAAGTTGCTCTTTGGGAGTAATAGTGTATCTTTATAATCCATAATCTCTTTCACCTTGTTGTATATATTGCCGTGAGTATAGCTAAAAGTTGGTTTGAGGTCGATTTATTTGGATATTTTAGGAAGTGCCTCGGCACTATGGAGTCACTCTAGGAGTGCTTTTCATACCACTTGTACAATCTCTCTATACCCTCTCGTAGCTCGACAGTATGTCTCCATCCTAATTTATGGAGCTTACTAGGGTCTGTCTGCTTGAGGATCGTTCCATCTGGCTTGTCACTGTTGAAGTAGAGTTCCCCTCTAAATCCTACTATCTCTTTGACTGTTAGTGCCAACTCTTTGATGGAGATATCTACACCCGTACCTATATTGATATGAGTATTTCGTATCTCTTTTTGATCGGGGTCATACATATCTGAAAAATCTCTATTTTCCATCAAAAATATACAAGCATCTGCCATATCTTCACTCCACAAAAACTCTCTTCGAGGTTTTCCTGTACCCCATATCTCAACACGATTGCCATCCACTCCATATGCAGAGAGATAGGCTTTTGCCTCTTCTATATTGGCTACACCCAAATCCTTGACTATCTCATCATATCTCTCTTCATTGAGGAGTTTTGCACAGTGTATTTTGCGTATCATCGCAGGGAGTACATGTGAAGTCTCCAAGTCGAAGTTGTCATTTGGTCCATAAAGATTGGTAGGCATGACTGATATATAGTTGGTGCCATATTGTAGATTGTAACTTTCGCACATTTTAATACCAGCTATTTTAGCAATAGCATATGGCTCATTGGTATACTCTAGTGGTGAAGTGAGTAGATACTCCTCTTTCATAGGTTGCGGAGAGTTTTTGGGATATATACAAGTGCTTCCTAAAAAGAGTAATTTCTTTACGCCACTCAGATAGCTTTGATGAATGATATTGCTCTGTACTAAAAGGTTACTATGGATAAATTCTGCACGATACTTATTGTTGGCAACAATACCACCGACTTTCGCCGCTGCAAGTATGACATACTCTGGCTTCTCACTCTCAAAGAACTCTGCAACAAGCTGACCATCCATCAAATCCATCTCTTGATGCGTCCTACCAATGACATTCGTATAGCCTTTTGACCGTAAGTTTTTGACAATAGCAGAACCCACCAACCCTTTATGCCCTGCGACATATATTTTTGAATCTTTTCGCATGTTTATCCTTTTGGATTTAGTCGTTATGGTGATTATATCGAAAGTTTAATCAAAATATAGTATAATGGCTAGCTGATCCATCGGTTTATATTGTCTATTTTTGTGCATATAGCATCAAAAGCAATTCCTTCCCTATAGAGGTGTTGTTTGTATAATTCTAGTTTTTCATTTTGTCCTTGTAACTCTGGAGAGACTAGACAAAGTTTAAAACCATTTTCTTTTAAAAGCTTGTAATTTTCAGTAGTAATAGGAAGTTTTGAAAAACAATCTACCCATATCCAATCTACTTTATCTTTCATATTTAAAATAGTATCTGTTCCCTCAAATTCCGAGAACCTAAGAGCGATGTTTCTTTCACTACTTTTGCTCAGTAAATATATCATGGGGAATGAGCTATCTAAAAAAAAGTATTTTTTTATATTATACTTTTGTATAAGCTCTAATACTTTATGTTCTATTCTTTCGCTTTTGATGTTTAATATCATTGTTCCGTGACTGTAGTGCTTAAGATACTCTTCAAAATCCTCACCATCTCTAAATGGATCATGTTGTAAAACTAATCTATCTGCATAATCTCGCAAATCAAGTTCTACACCGTACTCTTTTGGAATTTGTTTTAGTTCTTCTATTGTATTTATTCTGTGTGCTATATATTCCATATTTAAAGTTCCTTTTTAAGCTTTATACTAAAATCAACTGTTCGTTTGATAAATTTCCATTTTGATGCAAGACCATCATTCCAACTAGATGAGCCATGAATACGCTCTGGAAAAACTACATTAAATCTTATAACCTCAAGACTTTTTTTCTTTGCCATATAGAGAAAGTATAAATCTAATGAAAAATCTTTAGGGCAACCATTTTTAAGCTCTTCAAAAAAACTTCTATGAAAGATATTTGGTTGTGCATTTATATCCCATAACTTTGTACCTAGATAGATACTTTCAAAAGCACTCATACCCATAGTAAAAAACTGATCAAAAAGAGGTCGTCCTTTTCTGTCGCCTTTTACAAAACAGTTTTTAGGATTCTCTTGCTTCTCTATTATCTCAAGAGCTTTTAGTAGATCCGCTGGATCTGTTTGCATATCGGCATGAGTATAGCCTATAAACTCTCCCTTAGCTTCATTGAGTCCTGAAGTGATACCAAAACCATAACCTTGATTTACTGCTACATTTACAACGCTTGCAAACGGATAATTTGGTAATAATTCACTTATAACATTTGCGCTACTATCAGTAGAGCCATTGTTTACTAACAAAACTTCTATGTCATCTCTATTAATCACACTTTGAAATTTTTCCAAAATCAAAGGTATATTTTTTTCTTCATTGTAGCAAGGTACTATGATTGATAACTTCATTTTTTCTTTCTCTTAACATATTTTTTTAAAATAGATGGTAGAATTTTAACATTACTTCCAAGTGCTTCCATCTGTGACATATTGTTTTTATAATCGTTAGAATAATCGGATGAATCTAGGAGTTACAAACATCAATAAGATTGTAAATAGATATCATCTAAAAACCCACCATTTCTGACCAATAAAATTAAGCACTGTACTCACTCCTGTCGCTATTATAAAAGCTAGAAATACTATCTCTGTCTTGTTCAATACTATTTTATTTGTCAATACATTTGCACCAAGTGTAGTACTGTATAGCATTCCAAACTGCAACATCTCTTTATAGCTTTTTTCATGTTTTTCAAATGTCCAATATTTGTTGATAACAAACGCAACTATTGTACCCAATAGAAATGATATAGCCTTTGCTACATCGTGAGATAAAAAGTTGAGTAATATATAGTAAGTTACCAAATCAGTGCCAACAGCACTAAGTCCAGCTACTAAAAATCTTTGTAACTCTTTTTTGATTTTACTCATCTATTTTCCTGTTTGAATATTTTATATTGTTCATCAAGTTCTTTTAATTTGTCTTGATTTACTGTTATATCTTTTTCTAAAGAGTATGGATGCCAATCTACTTTATGAAAAAAGCTTTGCCAATATATAAATGTTTCATAATCATCAGGTGTTCCCCAACATATATAATCATCCACCTCAAATACCCTTACATTAAATCCAAGTTTTATAAGTTCACCCATTAAGCTATCTACATAGTATTCACCATTGACTCTAATATCTTTTTCAAGCAAGTTTTCTAATGCTCTATTGAAATAGTCAACTTTTCTAAACCAAAATGTTCCTACTATCGCATGGTCATTGTATGGATCATTGGAAATGGGAACTTTGACTGATACTTCTATTGCTTTATCTTTATCATCTGTTTTTACCCATCCATACATTTGAGGGTTATTTTTGCTACTTATATGATGCCTAAATGTAAATACTATTGCATCTACACTTTCGTCTTCTATAAGCTTTTGGTATTTTTCTTTATCATATATCATCCCATTATCTGTAGCTGCTATAAGCAATGACTTTGATCTATTCACATCTTTTAATCCTAAGCTACAAGTGATAGCTTGACCTTCTGTGACTTCATCAATAGCTACTATTTCACAATCAGGATATTCTTCTTTTAGAGTATTTTCAAGTGGGTAGTGATCTAAATGCTCTTGAAGAGTGACAAATATATGTTGTTCACTCTTTGGAAGTGAGTCTGCTGCTTGTATTATCATAGGTTTACCACCAATACCTATAAGAGGTTTTGGGTCTCTATATCCAACCTTAGCAAATCTACTCCCACGACCTGCAAGTGGAATAAGTGTTATGCTATTTTTATTTGCTTGTGGTTTCTGTTGCTCTTCAATAGCATCTCTAAAATATTTTGACCATGTATTATACTCTTCTACATCCCCCGGTGTTCCCCATTGAAGCATATGTTGCACATTATAGATAGATACTTTTAAATTATCCTCTATAAGTAAGTTGTATATTAAAGATACATAATATTCACCTTTTAGGTTGATATCTCGATCCATCAACTCTTTAAAATATTTTTTGACATAAGAGCCTTTTTTGAAATAATAAGTTCCATTTGATGCATACTCTGCCATGCGATTATCTGTAAATGGTTCTTTCTCTTTAATCTCAAGCATCCATTGATTTTTATCTCTCATAAATGCATAGTTTGTACTTCCAAGCATATGTGGATGAAAACCTTTATATGCTGGTATCGCACCATCTGCATCTCTCTCTCTCGTATGCTTTAAAAAGTCCTCATAATCCCAATAGGTTCCAAAGTCACAATAATTGACTATTACCTCTTCATCATCTTCAATATAATCTTCAACCAAGGATACAGCATAGACGGGACCTAGTTTATGGTTTGGTATCTCTACTATATTTGCATGAGGTTTTATACCTTGTAATATTTCTCTCATATTTGTCTCTGCCAAATGCTTAGAGTTACAAATAAATGTAAAATTGTCTTCATTTGGAAACAAATCACAAACATGTTCTATGATTGGTTTGCCATCCACAACTATAAGTGGTTTTGGATCTTTATATCCAGCATCTATAAACCTTTTGCCTATTCCTGACATAGGGATAATTATTTGCATCTATTCTCTCCATAATTATAAATATATATCATAAGTGAGTTTGTACCATTTTTTGTTTTATCTCCAAAACCAATTTCAGTCTTAGATTGGCTCTCTTCTTTATATAATAATATTCTACCCCAAAAGTCAAGATTAAAGGTGCTACAAGATCATTCACATGAGAAAAATGTATATCAAGGTTGCTATATCGAATCCAAACGCTTATAAATATAACAACTAGTAAGAACACAAGGCTTAATAATTTTATCATAATGCTTTAATCCCTTCTTAGAATCTACCCATAAAATAAACTTTTATCTTATTATTTGTAAGTTGATCTATATCATGGTGACTATTGTGAGTAGTATACTCAATTTTGTCTACTTTTGTGAATAGGGTATTAGAAAAAGCAAAATATTGATATTGATGATTTCCAAAATACTTTTGCATTGTATATTTTAAGCCATTTACATCATATACGATAATCTCATCAATATCTATTTGACCATTATCAAATATCATTATAGCATTTAATCTGTATAGTCTATTGTGATAATCAAAAACTCTATAAGCATCTCCATATCGTTGATTTGCATTCAAATAGTAGCAGGATTTTTCCATCAGCCACGGCTCTTGTCCATTTTGATTGTCAACAGGAATACAATAGGAGCTATCTTTTATGAGTTTCACATAAGATGACCAATTAGAAAGTGCTATATTATTATCTTTTTTGTAACTATATAGATCATGAGACTTATTTATCTGTCCATATATAATAGCAGATAAGAAAAAAGTTAGTATAACCTTATGAGAAGTGTGAGATATAATAACTGCTAAAAACAAGAATAGTGCGATGAAACTCAAAAGATAGTGTCGTCCTATTGTCATATCAACAGAAGTATTTTCATCTGCAACTATATTTAAAAGTTCTGAAAAGATTAGAACAAAAAGAAGTATAGCAAGTATCTCTATAGTCTTTGATGGTATCTTTTTATATTTAAACTTATAGAGTGAAACAAATATAGCGTAGAGCACAATAGTTAAAAGAGGATAAACAAGAATTTCATTGATATTAATAGTTTGGATGAAAATTTTATAGATAACCGAAAATAGATTTGATATCTGTTGTAGCAATGAAGATGTTTGATCCCCTGACCATAAATGACCCTTGAGCCTTGTGTTAAGCATAACCAAAAATTGTAGTAAAAATGAAAAAAATGAGATAAAATAAA